>PLPU01000434.1:4443-5339 GCA_003159975.1 Acidobacteriaceae bacterium | reverse complement strand
AGCTTGACGATTTCGAGGTACCAGTCGCAGAAGCTGCCCCAGAAGAACTGGTAGATGGTGTTGGCCGCGTCGTCGTAACGGTAGGCTTCGAGGGCTTGGTTTACCTTCCCGGCAGTTGCGTGCAGTTCGGCAACGATCCAGCGGGCTTCCAGCGGGGCGTTGGGCGCGGCTGTGGGCATGGAGCCGAGAGCCGCGGGATCGACGGTGATGCCGAGTTCGGCGGCGCGGTCGACGTTCATGAAGAGGAAGCGGGCGGCGTTCCAGATTTTGTTGGCGAAGGCGCGGTAGCCTTCCGTTCTGGCCACGTTGAAGGCGATGTCCGTTCCGGGCGAGGCCATCGAGGCTAGCGTGAAACGGACGGCATCCGTCCCGTATTGCTTGACGATTTCAATGGGGTCGACGACGTTGCCCTTGGTCTTGGACATCTTTTCGCGGTTGGCGTCGCGGACCAGGGCGTGGATGTAGACCTCGCGGAAGGGGACGGACTCGGCGAGCGGGCGCGGGGAGCCGTCGGGCATGGGGACGTCGGTTGAGAACCAGCAGCCCAGCATGATCATGCGGGCTACCCAGAAGAAGAGGATGTCGAAGCCGGTGACGAGGAGACTGGTGGGATAGAACGAATCAAAATCCCGGCGATCTTGGATCCCCTCCCCGGTCCCCGAGTGCGAGGGATCTCCACCCCCCGGACGAGGACCTGTCCGCGGGGACCCCGGACCGGGGGCACCCGGAATTATTCCAGGCCAGCCGAAAACGGATACGGGCAAGAGGCCGGAGGAGAACCAGGTGTCGAGAACGTCGGTTTCCTGGGTGATTTCTTCAGAACCGCAATGGGAGCAGGCGGTGGGATCGACGCGAGCGACGGTGATTTTGCCGCAGGCGGCGCAATGCCAGGCGGG
>PLPU01000434.1:0-4427 GCA_003159975.1 Acidobacteriaceae bacterium | reverse complement strand
TTCTCGGCGAGCGGCTTGATCTTGACGAACCACTGCGTGGAGAGGCGCGGCTCGACGACGGTTTTGCAGCGGTCGCAGTGGCCGATGTTGTTGGTGTGGTCCTTGACTGCGCCCAGTAGGCCTTGCGCGTCGAGATCGGCGACGATGCGCTTGCGGGCGACGTAGCGATCGAGGCCTTGGTAAACGCCGGCTTCGGCCCCGTCTCTCACGTCAATGATGCGGGCGGTCTCGTCCATGACGTTGATGCTGGGCAGGTTGTGGCGTTGGCCGAGGGCGAAGTCGTTGGGGTCGTGTGCGGGTGTGACTTTGACGGCTCCGGTGCCGAAGTCGCGGCTGACCCATTCATCGAGGACGATGGGGATTTCGCGGCCGACTAACGGCAGGCGGAGCCTTTTGCCGTGGAGATGGAGGTAGCGCTCGTCTTCGGGGTGAATGGCTACGGCGGTATCGCCGAGCATGGTTTCGGGGCGCGTGGTGGCGACGGTCAAAAACTCGCCGGTTTCAGTCCCGTCGTCGGCAAGCACCGGGTAGCGAATCTCCCAGAGATGGCCTTTTTGCTCTTCGTGGACGACTTCGAGGTCGCTGATGGCGGTCTGGCAGCGGGGACACCAGTTGACGATGTACGCGCCGCGATAGATGAGGCCNNNCCCAAACGCGGGCAACGAATGCTTCCCGGCCTAATTGCTGGCGGGAAGTGCCTTCTTCGGTAAGCTGGCGCTCGACCATCATCTGGGTGGCGATGCCGGCGTGATCGGTGCCGGGGAGCCAAAGGGCGCGGCGGCCCGACATGCGACGCCAGCGGGTGAGGATGTCCATCTCCGTCTGGTTGAGCATGTGGCCCATGTGGAGGCGGCCGGTGACGTTGGGCGGCGGGAGCAGGATAGTGAAGGGCTCGCCGGCGGGGAGGGCGCTCGCTGAAGTTGGGTCTGGCGTGGGCTGGGCGAAGAGGTTTTCGCGGACCCAGTATTCGGCCCAGTGATCTTCAAGGTCGGTGGGGTCGTAGGCTTTGGGCAGGTCGTGGGGCATATTTTTCTCGTTCGAGCCCCCGGGTCTGAAAAAACCGCTCTCGGCAAGGGGTTTCGCGAGTGAGGACCACCCCTCACTTTACCAGATATGCAGGTTTCGATGAGTTGCGCCGGTGTTTGCTTTGCCAGGTCTCAAAAACGAGACCTGGGACACCCCGAGTTTTGACCTGGAAGCGCTGATGGGCGCGCAGGGAGTGGGGTATTCTGCACAGAGATGGCCTGAACGATTGAGCCCCAATTGAGGAGCAGGGATGAGGCTGAGCGGGTGGATGCATTGGAGCGGTGGGAGGGTTGGTGGAGTTACGGGCGTGTGGATGATGCTGGCTTGCCTGGTTTTGACTGGCGGAAAGGCAGTGGCGGACTCCGGATTGCCAGGTGCGGCCGCGAAGGAAACGATACCGGCGCTGATGGTGAGCGACATCCATTTTGAGCCGTTCTGGGATCCGGGGAAGCTTCAGCAACTGGCGGCTGCGCGGGTGAGCGGGTGGAAGGCGATATTGGCGGCGCCGGCTTCGGCGGATCGGGAGACACAGTTTCGAGCGCTTGAGGATACATGCCATGTGCGGGGAGACGATACGTCGTATCCGCTGTTCGCGTCGGCTCTTGGAGCGATCGGGAAAGACGCTGCCGGCGCCAAGTTTGTGACGGTGAGCGGCGATCTGATTGCACATGCGTTTACCTGCAAGTTTGGCGCGGAGTTTCCTAAGGCCGCGCCGGGAGACTATCGGGCGTTTGTGGAGAAGACCATTGACTTTGTGGTGGACGAGTTGCGCGGGGCGCTGCCGGGTGTGCCGGTGTTTGTGGCGCTGGGGAACAACGACTCGGACTGCGGCGACTACATGCTGGATGCGAAGAGCGAGTTTTTGTCGGACACGGGCGCGGAAGTGACGAAGGGTTTTCCGGCGCAGGAGCGGAAAGGCGCGCTGGAGAGCTTTGCGGCGGGCGGGTACTATAGCGTGGCGCTGCCGGCTCCTGTGGAACACGCGCGGCTGCTGGTGTTGAACGATCTGTTCATGTCGAGCCGCTACGAAACCTGCGCGGGCAAAGACAGCACAACGGAAGCGGATGCGCAGCTTGCGTGGCTTCGGCAACAAATGGCCGACGCGCAACGTAAGCACGAGAAGGTGTGGGTGATGGGGCACATTCCTCCGGGCGTGGATGTGCATGCGAGCGCGTTGAAGCCGGGTGACGTTTGCGGCAAGAAGGGTCCGAAGATGTTTCTTGCTTCAGAGAAGATTGCGGAAGAACTGGTCGAATTCAGCGATGTGGTGGAACTGGCGGTGTTTGCGCATACGCATATGGACGAGGTGCGGGTTTTGAAGGCGGAGAACGGCAAGGACGCGGCGGCTGAGCGCGGCGTCGCGGTAAAGATGGTAGGGTCGATTTCGCCAATCAATGGAAATGCGCCCTCATTTACGATTGCGCGGGTTGACCCTGCTTCAGCGGCGCTGGTGGACTACCGGGTGTTTACCGCGTGGAATGCGACGGGAGTGGATACGACGTGGAAGGAGGAGTACGACTGGGGAAAGACGTTCCATGAGGATGAGTTTTCGGCGGCTTCTGTCAGCAAAGCGATCGCCGGGTTCAATGCCGATCCGGAGGGGAAGACGGAAATGAGCCGCGACTACATGCATAACTTTTTTTCGGGGAACGATTCGCCGCTGCTGGGGCTGGTGTGGCCGCAATATGTTTGCGGGTTGTGGAATGACTCGGCGGATGCGTTCAAGGCTTGCGTATGTACGGCTGGGCGCTAGTGTGTGATCGGGCTGACGGTGGGAAAGCAAGCCGTGTAGCGTTTCGGGGCGCGCGTGATCGGGGCGCAGCCGAGGACGACAGCACTCGTCCGTTATTCCCGCCCACTTAATCTGGGACGCTCCGAGCGCCCTGTCAAAGCGATCCGGCCTTTGAGCCTGAATAGGATCGACTGGACGAATCACAGTCACTCCGGCATCAGCTGGAGAATCCTCCAAGCTCCGATGATCGTTTTGAACTACCTGATTGCTCATGAACTGGCGCACATTGTGGAACCGAACCACTCGCGGGAATTTTGGAATCTAGAGCGAAACCAGGGTTGGTGTGCCCTGTTGAGGTTTGCGCAGGGTCGCCGCTCCCTGCTGGCCGCGTCGGCTTGAGTAATGTGCCTTTGGGATGCAGTCACCCTGGTTTCGCTATAGTCGCCGTCCATGGGTAAAGTTGGGTGAGGGCGCGAACCTGGCAGAAAGAAAATGGCCCGCGGTTGGAGTGGTGAGCATTTCACCCAGGATCCGTCCGGCAATGCGGAGTTTACGCGAATCAGGTCAAACACAATAAATTTCCTGCGAATGCGGTGCTGGGAATGGACACAAACTCTCAACAAATCTGTCCCTGCCAAAACCGGACCTTCGATAACGAGGTCAGAGAAAAGGCCCCTTGTGGAGGACGATTTGGGCGGCTGAAGAAATTCTCTGGTGGAAGTTTTTCTAAGAAAAGGCCCGAATTACGGGGTCTTTCGCTGATCTGACTACAAGAAAATAAGCGAGAAGGGGATTCATATCGTCGCATAAGTCATTGTAAATAAATGCGATATAAAGATGCATCCAATAAATACACCTTATAATACACCCTTCGAAAACTGGCTGGAGCTTAGCGCTGCTTTGGGCAACGCACAACAAATGGCCGGAACAGAACGACAAATGGACGTTAACTAATTGATTACATGAGCGTTGATAGCTACTCAAGGCTCTCATGAGCGCTCAAGAAAACTGAAAAGTGCTCAAGGCCAAAATCTCAGCGTCCTCGAGTTTGCAAGCGCGAGGACGCCAGACCTTTGCTTTTCGCGCGGCAGATGTCGCAATAGACAGGGCGCTGCCGTTGCACGCAGAGGTCTGAGACGGTCCGGCAGCTGCCGCTGTTCGGCAGAGGTCTCTTGCCCATCAATACCGGACAGTTTGTCGTGGCGGAGGTCAACGTGTCATTAGTTCGGACGAAGGTCAAATCGACACCGCGGTCGGTCATCTCAATAGGAGAGCTGCAATATTGTTTGAGGGCAAGCTATCTGGAACTCAAGGTCAAGGCACTCTTGGCATGCCACGGATGAATTACAACTCTGCCAACTGAGGCGAGTACAAACCATTATTCTCAGCATGGACAACCGGCCGCGAAGAAGGCAATCAAGCGAATGTCAAACTCAGACGAGATATTGCTGCAACACGCTGGGTGAAATGCACTGAGCACTTTGCTAATTGAAACTCGTTGATGGCCGGTGAACCCTTTACCGCCAAACGATCGAATCTCGAGATGGGTATGGGGGTAGCGACGCAGTCGTATTGGGTGTGCATGCGACAGCAGGCGGCATGTTGGGATTGCGCCAAGGTGACGGTTTCGATTTACACGCTGTTATCGCAGTCTTTTCCAATCCAAGAA
>PLPU01000068.1:0-4910 GCA_003159975.1 Acidobacteriaceae bacterium | reverse complement strand
ACGATGTGCAGATGGTTCTCCCTGGCCTTGGCAATGACGCCATCCACCAGTGAGTAATTGAACTTACCTTCCTCCGGCTCAAACTGCGCCCACGAGACTCCTACCAGCACAGTGTTCAGATTGCTGGCCACGAGCTTGGGCCAGATAGCCTCCATGGGTTCAAGAGCGGTGGCTGCGTTGTTGGAGAGTTCCCCGGAAAGAATCAGGAAGGGCTTCCCGTCAACGATCAATTGCGTGGCGTCGCCGTGCCTTTCGAGGTGGGCCGCGTCGTTGCGGTGTTGTGCCTGATTTGAAATCGGCAGGCAAACAGCAGAAATAAACAGAGCGAAGAGAGACCAGCGACCGATGCGCATTCAAGCCTCCAATTGGCTGCTTCAACAGGGAGATTGGCCCTCCAGGTATTTTCAGCTCGTCTGAAGACCTGGTAGGTTGCACGGGGAAATTCTATTCCCTGAGAATCGGGGGATACGTTCCTAAAATTCCTGGTCACAAGATTTCTGCGATCTTCAGAGGCAGCAGGACTGCCATCGAAATATACTTCCTATTTTCTGCAAGTTACCGGCTCTCCACCGGATTGCTCCCCGAAAGTCTTATTGCAAGTCGGCTTCGCATGTGTTCTCCAGGACACCGGCGCGCTCTCCACGGATCACCGGCCCCTCAATCCCGCAATCATTGAAATGGGCGTTTCGCCCAGGCTAGGCATCCTTGGATGCCCTTTCCTCAGAAATGCAGGTGCCCTCCCTGACTTGTTAGGGTGAGCGGGCGGAGAAACTCCCTCAGCGTCACGGATAGCATTGCCGCCCTCAGGCCCGGCCTCTACCGATTGAATGCGGCGATTCCCGTTATGGGACCGGCCCTGTTTTGCCTCAAATGAGCCATCGCTCCGCCCCCGAACCACTCCGCCCCCCCCAAGATTCGCCCCGCCCCGCCGTCCCTCCTTCCGGCCCCTTGCCTCTGACCCCCGAAAACCTCCGCCCGAAAACAAACGAAATAGATTGCGCGTCGTCGAATCGCGGTATAGACTCGTAGCCGATCAACGAAATCGACAACCGAATATCAGAAGGCATGAGATGCAGAGCTTCCTGCTCTAAGGCCGTCTGCGGAGATCTCATGCGCGTCGCCCTTGCGTTAGCCGCCTGTGCACTTGCCACCCTTGCCGGATGCGGTGGTGGACCCACCAACTCCACGAACCCTCCGCCCGCAAACCAGCCTCCAGTGGCAAATGCCGGCGGACCATATTCCGGAACCGCTGGCGTGCCGGTCAGCCTGACAGGAGCAGCGTCAACCGATCCGCAAGGTCAGGCCCTCACCTACGCGTGGGACTTCGGCGATAAAACGACGACGGGAACTGGAGTCGCCCCAAGCCACACCTACACCGCGGCCGGGACATATACCGTCTCGCTCACCGTCACCGACACCAGCGGCCTCACCGGGACCGCGACCGTAATGGCCACCATAGCTGCGGCTCCGCAGCCCCCAGTGGCAAATGCCGGCGGACCCTACTCCGGAACCGCTGGCGTGCCAGTCAGCCTCACAGGAGCAGCGTCAACCGATCCGCAAGGCCAGACCCTCACCTACGCGTGGGACTTCGGCGATAAAACCGCGACGGGAACTGGAGTTGCCCCAAGCCACACCTATACTGCGGCCGGGATTTATACCGTCTCGCTCACCGTCACCGACACAGGCGGCCTCACCGGGACCGCGACAGTAAAGGCAACCATCGCCGCGCCGGTCGTAACTCTCCTCTCCATCGCTGTCACCCCGGCTACCGTATCCGTTCCCGTCGGTTTGACCAGCCAATTCACCGCCACTGGCACCTTTTCCGACGGCACTTCGAAAAACATCTCCGCCTCGGTAACCTGGACTTCGAAATCCGCTCCGATTGCGACCATAAATGCCGCAGGCCTGGCAACCACCCTTGCCGTCGGATCAACCACAATTACGGCAACCTCGGGAACCATCGCCGGAAGCGCAACACTAACCGTGACCCCCGCAATTCTTCAGTCCATCGCCGTCACTCCCTTCACTCCCTCCGTTCCAGCAGGACTGACGACTCAATTCACGGCCACTGGTTCCTACTCGGATGGCACGGTTCAAAACATCACCTCCACGTCCGTGTGGTCCTCATCCCAGAGCTCGTTTGCCACCATTGCTCCCTCTGGCCTCGCCACCACTGTCGCCCCGGGCATGTCGCTGATCACAGCTACCGTCGGAGCCATCTCGGGAAACACCACACTTACAGTAACCCCAGCGACGCTGGTCTCCATCGCAGTTACACCCGCCGATCCCTCTATCCCCGTCGGCCTCACAGTAGCATTCACAGCAACCGGCACTTACTCCGACGGCTCGACCCGCAACATTACCTCCTCGGTCAACTGGGAATCCGGGACAACGTCCTTTGCATCGATCGCTGCCAGCGGCGTCGCGACCGGAGTCACACAGGGCTCCACGAGCATTTCGGCCACCTTGGGGGCCATCTCTGGAAGCACCACGCTTGCAGTTACCCCGGCAACGCTCCAATCCATCGCGATCACACCCGAAAATCCAACCGCGCCCGCTGGCGGAACATCGCAACTCACCGCTACTGGTACCTACTCCGATGGCACAACCCAGAACATTACGGACTCCGTAACCTGGTCCTCAGGCGCAACCTCGAATGCCACAGTTTCCGATACCGGCCTCGTGTCCGGCATCGCAGCGGGCTCGTTGTCCATCACGGCAACTTTGGGCAGCGTCTCTCAAACAGTAACCTTCACCGTTTCACCCGGCGTGACTCTAACCCCGCCCGTCGGATCAACCAGCGCACTCGTTTGCTTTTTCCTTAACGCAAGCCCGTCCAACCCTTCCAGTGCCTGCGTGACAACGACCTCCGGAGCCATCGATGGCGCCTCGAACCCGCCTGGAACTTATTCCGTCTCAGATTCCGAAGACAATCTTTCCACCGCTACGACTTCGATCATAGGTTCGTCCGGACCCTTCTCCTACGCCTACACATCGGCTGGCACCTCATCCGCGAATTCAAGCTATTTAAATGCCGGGGGAGGAGAGGCATACGAATTCCTCATATCGTCTCAAACTGCCAGCACCGCCACCGTGGCCGTGAATGCATCTACCGCGACCGCTGTTTCTGGTTACAGCGGAGCGTGGGTCGGTTTCAACTGCACCCCCTATAGCAATATTTGCCAAAACTATATTTATTCAGGTTACTGTGGCACTGGGCTTATTTGCTTATATCCTGATTCTTGGGCAAATCAGATCTTCTCTATCCCCACAAACACTCCCATCACGGTTTATACGTCGGTTACTACCCAGGCAGGCGGGCCCGATGAATGTGGCACCCTGGCTCTTTGCATTGTTCCCCAACTCACATGGGCGCTCGCAAACATCTCCTCAATAGACATTGACCCGGCCTTCCTCGCAATCGATCCAGACGCCCAAATTTTCTTTAGCCCAGGGGTGAACCAGACTGGCCCCAGCACCCTCCCCACCGGAGGCCAGCCGTGATGCCTTTCAGAAAGAGCTGTTGTCCCCTTGATCGCGCCTATGGAGCCTAAAATGGATCGCAATCTGACCTCAGCTTCCTGGATTGCTGCAATGATTCTCTCGACCGCAGCCTCAATGTCACCGGGGCAGCTAGCTTGCCAGGCACCCTCAATCACACCCCAACAGCCACCCACGCTCGGCGAATTCTTCGGAGTCGATCAGGCCACAGGCGATCCCACTCCTCCGTTTGGTGGCAACCCATTCGGGTCTGGATCGCTTGAGAGGCGTGCCAGCGCTTACCGGGCCCCTTCACTAGTCGCGGTGCAGAACAGCCCTCCCACCGAACAGGACAGGGCGCGATCCATGGCAGGTGTCGGGGCCAAATCGTGCGCAAGGATTACCAACGTCACGTCTGACAAAACCGCCGGAGGAATCATGAACGCGGAGATTACGGATCCGCTTCATCACCCCTTCAAGACCAGCCAATATGTACGTTGGTGGGCTGGGGTAGATAGCACAGCTTGCAGGAACTTCCCGTTCGTGGTTCGCTTGACGGTTCATCAATACCAGGATCAGGGTGAGACGATGGAGGTTCCGTTCCCGCCCGGCCAGGAAACGACCTTAGACTTTCTGATCGAAAGAAATGAAAGCATCACTGTCGCTGGTGCACTGGGAGTATCACCGAAGAACCTGAAAGAGTCACACTTTACCGGGGTCCGCGCGGAAATCATCGCAGCGGGCGCGGATGTTAGGGCTTTACAAGAGGCGCAAGTAACTGACCCACGGTTTTGCGAACACTATGCTGCCTTGAGGTACACCGGTAAAATGACTCGATACGGTCCGGAGCTGGTTCCAGATTCATCGTTCACAAGTTGCTTGAAGGCTAAATCGACGGTCATGGCAGAGCGGTTCATGAATGAACACGCAGAAGTTTCCTCGCTCACCAAGCCCATTCTTTGTGCAGACCCTGCTTGCGTACAGGGCCACCTGGACAACACTGTACCCAACGCTACCAACGTTTCGATGTTTTTCGAAGGTTCGAACGCCTACAAAGCTGTTCGTACCTTTGAAAACCTCAACGCAACCTGTGAGAAGTGTTGGGGACACTGGACCGTTACCGGCAGAATGAACCAAGCCATGCACATTTCGGGGCCGAGCCGCCCTGACTACGATCAAGTAGATAGGTATGATTTTTCCTGTAAAACGTCCATGAATCATGTCGAATCGGAACGCAACAATCCATACGATAACCTACCAATGGACTCAGTAATTCCAAAGGGACAAATTGTTGCGGGTAAACACTCCGCAAACGATTCTTACGTGACGTGTAGCGCACAGAAAACACAATAGTACGAGACCGGGTGTTTTCTTTCATTCAGGTCACCCATCCGACAATCGCCTATCCGCGGGACATCCTCCGAGAGACA
>PLPU01000109.1:0-3044 GCA_003159975.1 Acidobacteriaceae bacterium | reverse complement strand
CCGTCCTCGTACCACTCAAGATAGAATTTGCCGCCCCCCTTCGAGGACTCCGGTTTTCCATCGATGAGGACGAGTTGTGGTCTGGGTTTGCCGTCAGACTTGACCACCGGGACAAATTGCCATTTGCCATTCACTGCGCGATACTGTTTTAGGTTGGCTTTACGGCCAGCCGATTTACTATCCATTACTCTCCATGCCTTCTGGACTTGCAAAGTCCTGGATGTTGGCGGCGACGGTCTTGGCAGACAATATCCGCATTTTGAACCGGTTTTTCTGTGGATATTTTAGCTGGATGGATAGTAAGTTGGATAGTAAGCCCGAATCAATCACGTAAGTGATTGATTATAAAGGGCGGGAGTAGTTCAGTGGCAGAACGTCAGCTTCCCAAGCTGAATGTCGCCGGTTCGATCCCGGTCTCCCGCTCCATAAAATCAACAAGTTACAGTAAATAGTTAAAGTAGAGAAAACCTCAAAACCCCGCTGATACAATTGACCAACAGTGGAACGCACGGAGTGTCCATTATGAAGTTCAAAAGGCAGCGATATCAAAAGGGCAGTGTACGCAAAGTTATTCGTTCTCAAGGGTTTGCCTAGGAGTTCAGGTTTTATTATACCGACGAGGACGGGAACAGAAGAGAGAAGGTCCAGACTCTCGACTCGTCGGAATACGCGACGGGGTTCGAGGTTCGCAAAGCGATGGAGAGTCAGATGTCGGCGCTCAACGCCGGCACGCTTCGAGCCCAGATGGATTTGGCATTCGGAAACCTGGTCACCAAGTACCTGAATGAGGATTTGCCCAAACTAAAACTCTGTACGCAGGGCACCAATGCGAGCATGGCCAAACTGCACATTCTTCCACAGTGGGAGGACCGCCGGATCGCCGACGTAGATGCCTATGCCGTTGACGAGTGGCTGACTGCCCTCACGTTTGGACAGGCCTCGAAGGTGAGAGCGCGGAACATGATGAAGCGCCTCTTCGACCTGGCGATGCTGTGGAAGTGGATTCCCCTCGGGCGCAATCCGATGGACCTTGTCAAAGTGAAGAAGGGTTCAAAGCGTCAAAAACGAGTCGTGATTATCAGCCCGGAACAATTCCGGGCGATCGTCCGGGCGCTTCCCGAACCATACAATCTGATGGTGCTGGTATGTGGCTGCCTTGGTCTCCGGGTGAGCGATGCTCTGGCGCTGAGGTGGGCGGATACCCTGACTGTTGGCAAAAGGTTCTCGGTGAACTGGAAACCGACGTTGCTCTGGGTGCCGGGAACGCCAGCTGTGACCTGAGCGTTATTTTCGAGCACCAAATGCGCGTTACGTTCCGTTGATTGCGCGACCGATTCGCGCCCAGTCCTCAAGCTGCTTGTCGATAGGCCGATGTGTGTTTAGAATTCGGCAACCACAGTGATACACCGGATAGAGCTTCGTCCTGCCAGCAAGAGGGAACCCGGCTTCGGTCTCGACAACGGCTTTGAATGGCGGGGGCAGCAGATGAAGGCCGTACTCGGACGCTATGGCACGAGAGGCCCGTTCACCCAGAGCAACCAGCACCTTCGGCTGAACAATATCCACGGTCGGCTTTAGAAACCTCTGGCAGCAGTTCGTGAACCATCCATCTTCAACCTTTGACTGCATCCCGCCAGTATTCAGGCACAGAATCGCATTCGTGAAGAAGAGTATTCCACGCCCATTGTCGCTTCTCGGCGGCGCCTCGATCTGAATGCCAATGCTGGAGAGCAGAGTGCGTAGCGTTTCGTTCGTTGGATTGTTCGAGATCTCGTGTCCAGCATTATCACGGCAGTAATTTGTATCGCCGCAATCCCCGGCATCCACCACCATGATGTGCATGGACTTGGAGAAGGCCGAAGGAAGAGTGGCGCACTCACTTTGTTCAGCAGGCAGCCTTGTCCATTCGTACCCCGGATCCCAATTCATCGGCGAAGGGAGCGACAGGCGGCAACACTGGCAATGCACGCATATCCCGAGATCCACGAAGGCCGATCTGCCTTGAGCAACGATCGCGCCCACCGGACAGATGGACGCAGCACTCTGAGCCTCTCCTGAAGTTTCGAATTCCGTGTTGATCGGACGGCCGGGAGAAATGCCGGGTACCGCTTCCGCCCCACGCGGATAGCGGGTCGATTGAATGCCCCTGCGCAAGCCGTGCCAGAACCAAAAGCTCATTTCACTTCACCTCTACCGGTCACATTCGGTCGCGGACAGGCCAAAAGTCGCGAGAATGATCGGGAAATTCTGAAACGCGAAATCCTCGGCCGCCTCATGAAATCCGTGCCAATTGCTGAAGGATGGTGTAATCGCGTGGTACCGTTCGACCAAACCTCTTTCATCAAGACTTACCCAGTGCAGAGCCGCGCCTCTTGGCGCCTCAGTCCATCCGAGCGCTGCGCCGGGGTAACTGCCCTCGCAGGGAACACAGATAGCGCCAGGCTCCAGGGCGTCGATCGCCTGGTGGATCAACTTCACTGACTGGGTTGCTTCCGCGAACAACACGCGCAGCCGAGCATATCCGTCCCCTTCACTTTCATAAGGGATATCGGCCCCACTGGCATGGCGAACGAACCGGGATCTGCAACGATCAGCTGCGGCTGCCACTCAAGGTCGAGTTGCCGCCCCGGCGCGGGCTCGTTGGCGGAAAATCTCTTGCGCATCGGCTCAATGCCTTCGCGCCAGCTCTGATCGTGAAGAACGAAGTCGCCCAACCGCGGATGTCCCTCGAAATGAATCCCGAACATATCTTCCACTTCGCGCTCGTGCCAGTCGGCCGCATTCACTTCGGCAACGATACTTGGAACGGTTGTTGTCTCGATGGGCAACGAGAGCAGTGCGTCGATCCATCCCGATCCTGGGAGAAGAAATGCATAGTGCAGTTGCCAATGGCTGGAGTGCTCTTCGGCAATCATGCCGCCAAACTGACAGCCGCGGTCCAAAAACAGAAATCCGCACAAAGTGGGCAGCGAGCCAGGCTGGGCCAGTTTGCTGATGTCCGGATAGTCTTCCGGATCGAGTCCCTTCAGTTCCGGATGCAGGGC
>PLPU01000562.1:0-4775 GCA_003159975.1 Acidobacteriaceae bacterium | reverse complement strand
GCCCGCCTCCACGACGTGAAAATCGAGCTCTATGGCGAAGACGGCAGCCGCGTCGATCGCATCGAGGGCAACGAATTCGACTACGACCAGAAACAAGGTTCCATCACCGCCATCGGCCCGGTCGAGATTACCCTGATGCGCCCCAGCGTCGCGCCGGCCATAGCACCCAAAGCGACACCGGGCCACGCCGCAAGCGCCAAGCCCAAATCCACACCACCGAAAAACACTCCCCTNNGTGGCCACCACCAAAGAGCACGTCGACTTCTCCATGGCCCAGGGAACCGGCAGCTCCACGGGAGCCACCTACGACTCGCAGAACGGCCACCTGGTCCTCGACCACGCAGTCGAATTGAACACCCCGCGCAATGGCGGAATGGTCGTGCTCCACGCCCAGCACGGGGAGTTCGAGCGCGAGACCGAACTCTGCGATTTGCTCGTCGCCACCGCCGACTACCGGGGCGGGGAAGCGACAGCCGCCGTGGCCAAAATCCTCTTCCGCGCCGACGGCTCGGCCGAGCACCTCGATGTGACCGGCGGCTTCACCCTCACAACCGCAACCGGCGGCCATGTCGCCGCGCCCACTGGCTCAATGGACTTCGACGAGCATAACCAACCCCGCCACGGTCGCCTCGAGGGCGGTGTGGTCATGGACTCCGTCCGTGAAAACGAAACCAAAACCGGCAGCCAGAACCGGCACGTCCATGGAACCTCGCCCACTGCGGAGCTTGACTTCACGCCGAAGGGCGAGCTTCGCCACGTCCACCTCGAACGCGGAGTCGAAATGCACAGCGAAGAGCTGAACACTCCCACCAACTCAAAGGAAAGTCCGCTCCGTGTCGCCCGCACCTGGCGCTCGCCGCTCGCCGACGTAGACTTCCGCGAAGTCGCCCGTGGACAGGTAGAGCCGGCCACAATCCGCGGGACCGAAGGCGTTGTGGTCACCGGCGAAAGCCAGCGCGGTAAGCAGCCGATCATACCCTCCCGTTTAGGGGCCGATGACATGACGGGCGACTTTGGCCCCGCCTCGCAGTTGAGCGCCATGACCGGCATCGGCCACGCCTCCATGGAGGAAACCACCGCCACCGGAACCCTCCAGACCTCCAGCGCCGATCGTCTCGAAACGCATTTTCTCCCGCCGCCGCCGCCGGGCGCCGCGCCAAAATCCCAATCAACCACCGCTTCCAACAGCGCTGCTCAAATCCAGTCCGCGGTCCTTGACGGCCACGTAGTGTTGATCCAGGTCCCTGCCGCCAGACCCGGTGCGCAGCCTCCGGCAACCATGCGCGCCACGGCTGGCCATGCAGTCTACGAGGGCGCAGGCGGATGGCTGCATCTCACCCTCAGCCCCCGCGTCGAAGACGGCGGCCTGCAGCTTACAGCGGAAAAAATCGATGTCTCTCACGACACCGGCGATGCTTTTGCCCACACCAACGTGAAAGCCACCTGGATCGACAACGCCGCCGACACAAAACCAACCCCATCCGGCCACCAGGTCATGCCCGCTCTGCGCCCGGCATCCCAAGGCAGCCTCGCCCTCGGAGGGCGCGAGCCATCGCATGTAATCTCGTCCGAGGCCGAATTGCAACAGGCCACCGGCGTTGCCACCTTCAAGGGCCACGCCCGTCTCTGGCAGCAGGGCAACTCCGTTACCGCGCCGGTGATCGTGCTCGATCGCCAAAAGCAGACCCTCGTCGCCCGCAGCACAGACCCTGCTGAGCCTGTCCGTATCGTGCTGGTCAGCGCCGGCGGCTCTGACCTGGGCAAAGCGCCCTCCAATCAGGCCCACAAGGATTCCAGCAACGCCGCGGAAGGAAAATCGTCCACCCCCTCGGTAATACGAGTGCGAGGAGGCGATTTAAAATACTCCGACGCCGAACACAAGGCCGTGATGCGCGCAGGCGCTTTGGGTCGAGTGGTTGCAGAAACAGGCACGGCGACGTCCGTATCCGATGATGCGGAACTCATCCTCCTGCCGCAGGGCAATCACGCTGGAAAAGGCGGCGCGCAAGGCCAGGTGGACCGGATGACGGCCCGCGGTCACGTCGTGGTCACATCGGAAAGCCGGCGTGGAACAGGGGAGCAATTGGTTTATACCAGCGAAAACGGCGAATATGTTCTTACCGGAACCGCTGCCGCCCCTCCCAAAATGACAGATCCGGTACGGGGAACCGTGACCGGAGAAGCCCTCATCTTCCATAGCTTCGACGACAGCGTCAGCGCCGAAGGCGGCCCAGGCAAGACCACAACGGACACCACGGCGCCAAAATGAGGGCGCCAAATTGAGCGAGCCACGATGACGGAGAAGGAAAGCTGAAGGTAAATGGAAACTCTGTTCGCTGAAGGAATCGGGAAATCCTACAAGGGCCGCCAGGTGGTTCGCGGAGTCGACCTCAAAATCTCCCGCGGCGAGGTGGTCGGCCTGCTTGGCCCCAACGGCGCCGGCAAAACCACCAGCTTCTACATGATCGTCGGACTCGTTGCCCCCGAGACCGGCCGCGTCATGGTCGATGCCACTGACATCACCCGCGTCCCCATGTATCTGCGCGCCCGCAACTTCGGCATCAGCTACCTGCCGCAGGAGCCGTCGGTCTTCCGCAAGCTCACTGTCGAGGAAAACATCCTTGCCGTGCTCGAAGCCCAGCCGCTGGGCAACCGCGAGAGGCGCTCCCGGACCGAGCGCCTGATCCATCAGCTCAACCTCGGCCACATCCGCACCACCCGCGGCTATGCGCTGTCCGGTGGCGAACGCCGCCGCGTCGAGATTGCCCGCTGTCTTTGCATCCAGCCCAGCTTTATCCTCCTCGACGAACCCTTCAGCGGCATCGATCCCATTGCCGTGCTCGAGTTGCAGAAGATCATCTTCGACCTCAAGGCCAGCGGCATCGGCATTCTGATCACCGACCACAACGTCCGCGAGACCCTCAGCGTCACCGACCGCGCCTACATCATCGCCGAGGGGCGCATCTTCCGCGCCGGAACCCCGCACGAGCTGGGTAACGATGTCGATGTCCGCCGCGTCTACCTCGGCGAGGGTTTCTCGCTGGGCTGATCCGCGCAGGCATTCCACGGCGCCACCACGATAGGGCCGTATCCGGGATTCGACCCTGTCAATCCCCCGCTTCGTCTTACCAACTCGTGGGATTCCCAACCGGGATTCCCGAATTGATAATGGACCAGACCGGGAATCATGTCCCGAAATGAGTCAATTTCGCCGTGAGTCCTTTGCGATTACACTTACACTGAGTCCATTCGGGAAACGAGCCTCCATCTATGCCGCTGTTGCAACCAAGATTGAACCTGAAAGTCGCGCAACGACAGATCCTCACTCCGGGCCTGATGCAGATGGTGAGCGTTCTTGCACTGAATAAGGTGGAATTGAAGGAGATGATCGATGCCGAGATGGTGGAAAATCCCGTCCTGGAGGAGATCGATGAATCCGTTCCGATGTTGGATGAGGTCGCCGGCCGCGAGGAGCAACTGGAACGAGGTGTGGAGCAAACCGCGGCTCCGCCTAAGGACGTCTTCACCGAGATCGACTTCGGCTCGTACTTCCAGGATTATCTCGACCCCGGCTACCGTACACAGCCGGAGTTTGACGACAACGAGAAGCCCTCGTTTGAAAATTTTCTCTCCCAACCTACCACTTTGTCCGATCACCTGGCGTGGCAGTTGGGAGCTCTGACCCTCGAATTCAGCCTCCATGAGGCGGTCGAGTTCGTAATCGGTAACTTGGACGAAGGCGGCTACGTTGCCGCCAGCGACGAAGAGCTCGCCGCGGCCTTCATCCACTCTCCCGGAATCACCCTCCCTGACGACCCCTCCACAGAGAATGGCGCCCACAAAATCGATCCCATCGAAGCGGAGGGTCTGGAAAAAGGAACCCTCGAAAAGGATTCCGGCAGCAACCTCCCCACACCGAACGGCCACAGCCCGCAACTCCCGGCCGCCCTTGACCTGATCCGCCGCGCCATTGACCTGGTTCAGCATCTCGATCCCGCTGGAGTTGGAGCCCGCGATCTGCGCGAGTGTCTGCTGATCCAGATCGCCGCCCAGCAACATGAGTTCAACCAGGTGTATGCCCGCCAGGCCTCCGATCCGGAGGAAGACCCGCACGGCGGTTTTCGAGCCGAGGCCGAGGCCCAGTTGGACCAGCGCCGCCGCTCCATGGAGGTGGCGGCGCTGATTGTCGACACGCACCTTCAGTTGCTGCTGAAACGCGATGTGAAAGACCTGGCCCGCGCGGCCCACGTGACACCCGAGGAGGCGCAGGCCGGCGTCGAATTCATTCGCACCCTCGATCCCCACCCCGGCCGCCTTTACAACCGCGAGCAAACCCGCCTCATCGAGCCCGATGTCGTCTTCGTCAAGCGTGGAGCGGAATGGGCCGTCTCCATGAACGAGGAAGATCTGCCCAGCCTCCGTCTCAGCCGGCGCTACCGGCACATGCTGGTCGCCGAAGGCACCGACAAAGAGGTCAAGGACTACGTGAAGGAGCGCTTCCGCTCCGCAATCCAGCTCATGCGCAACATCGCCCAGCGCAAAAGCACCATTCTGCGCACCTGTGAAGTGATTGTCCGCCGCCAGCAGGACTTTCTCGAAATCGGCGTCGAGGGCCTGCGCCCCATGATGATCAAGGAAGTCGCCGAAGAGATCGGAGTTCACCCCTCTACGATCAGCCGCGCTGTGGCCAACAAGTATGCGCACACCCCGCAGGGCGTCATCGAGCTGCGCTTCTTCTTCTCCGAGGGCTCCAATGGCCCCGAGGGCGCGGACAC
>PLPU01000448.1:0-6076 GCA_003159975.1 Acidobacteriaceae bacterium | reverse complement strand
AAGCCCGACGACCTCGAGAGAAAAGCCGCAACCAACCGAAGCCTATGGCCGCAAAAATCGAAGACTATGCCCTCATCGGAGACTGCGAGACCGCCGCACTGGTCGACAAAAACGGCTCCATCGACTGGCTCTGCTGGCCCGATTTTTCCTCCGCAGCCTGCTTCGCCTCCCTGCTCGGCAGCGAGGAGAACGGCTACTGGAAAATCTCTCCCGCTGAGGGCAAAGGTAAGACCACTCGCCGCTATCGCCCGCACACACTCATTCTCGAAACCACCTTCGAACATAAGAGCGGCTCGTTTCGCCTCATCGACTTCATGCCCGTGCGCCAGCGCAACTCGCACATCGTCCGCATCGTCGAAGGCATTCGCGGCAAAGTCCCCGTGCGCATGGAGATGGCTCTGCGCTTCGATTACGGCCTCACTGTCCCTTGGGTCACCCACGTACCCGGCGGCGTACGGGCCATTGCCGGCCCCAATCTCGCCGTTCTGCGCGCGTCCGTTCCCTTGAGCGGAGAGAATATGAGGACGGTTGCCGATTTCACCGTGAGCAAAGGCGATCGCGTTGGTTTTTCTCTCTCCTATGGCCTGTCCTACAAGCGCAACCCTGCAAATATCGACCCCTTCCAGACTCTTGGGCTGGCGGAAAAGCGCTGGCGTCTTTGGAGCGCGCGTCTCAAGTACAAAGGCAAATATCGCGATGTAATCGAGCGCTCTTTGATCACGCTGCGCGCCCTCATCTATCGCCCCACCGGCGGCATCGTCGCCGCAGTCACCACCTCGTTGCCCGAGCGCATTGGCGGCGTGCGTAACTGGGACTATCGCTATTGCTGGCTGCGCGACGCAACGCTCACACTGCTTGCACTCGTCAACGGCGGCTATTTGAATGAGGCCATCGCCTGGCAAGACTGGCTGCTCCGCGCCCTCGCCGGCAGCCCCGAGCAGGTGCAGATCATGTACGGCCTCAAAGGCGATCGCCAGCTCATCGAGTGGGAAGTCGGCTGGCTCTCCGGTTACGAAAAATCCAAGCCGGTCCGCATCGGCAACGCAGCATCCTCGCAGGTGCAGCTCGACATCTATGGCGAAGTCATGAACTGCTTCTACCAGGCTCACCGCTCCATCGGCCACCACACGGAAGATGACTTTTGCGTGATGGCGAAGCTGATGTTGCAGTTGGAAAAAATCTGGGGGAAGCCCGATTCAGGCATCTGGGAAGTGCGCGGCGAACCCCAGCAATTCACCTATTCAAAAATGATGACCTGGGTCGCATTCGATCGCGCTGTACGAATCGCCGAGCAGTTTCACTACCAAGCGCCGGTCGAGAAGTGGAAGACGATCCGCGAAACCATTCATCGCGAAATCTGCGCCAACGCCTTCAACAAGAAGAAAAACAGTTTCATGCAGGCCTATGGCTCCAGCCAGCTCGACGCCGCCCTGCTCCTGATGCCGGTGGTCGGCTTCCTGCCCGGAAGCGATCCACGCATCAAAGGCACAGTCGAGGCCATCGAGCGCGAACTCATGCCGGACGGCCTCGTCCTCCGCTACAAGACAACTCAAGTGGACGACGGCCTGCCGCCCGGAGAAGGCGTCTTCCTTGCCTGCAGCTTCTGGATGGTGAGCAGCCTGCATGCGATCGGGCGCACAAGGGACGCGAAGAAGCTTTTCACCCGCCTGCTCAAATTACGCAACAAGCTGGGACTACTCTCTGAAGAGTACGACCCCGCCAGCAAGCGCATGGTCGGCAACTTTCCCCAGGCCTTCTCGCACATCGCCATGGTCAACGCCGCGTTCGATCTCGATACAAAATCGAAGACGCGCAATCCCTCCACAAACCATTCGCATCCTTGACGCAGTCGCATTCTTGACGAGCCGTGCTGTGCTCTGCTCTACTTCCATCAACAGCAATGCACACTTCCCGCCTCAACTCGAATCTTTCCCCGGCGCCGTGCATAGCTCCGTCGATTCCCCTTATTCGAATTACCAANNGCGGCTGGTGGTTTTCTTGTTTTTCGCCGTACCGGCCACACTTTCGCTCCACCCGTTTTTGCCTTATCCGCTCTTGAAGCACGAAGGAGAACGTCTCTTGGATTCCGTCACTCTCACCAGTATTCAGACAGCCCGCGCACGCATCGCCGACACCATCCACGTCTCGCCCTGCCACTTGTCCCATCATCTTTCCGAGCTGACCGGTCTGCCGCTGCACCTGAAGCTTGAAAACCTCCAGCGCACTGGCTCCTTCAAAGAGCGCGGCGCATTGAACAAGCTGCTCACCCTCAGCAAGACAGAGCGCGACAAAGGCGTGATCGCGGCCAGCGCCGGCAATCACGCCCAGGGCGTAGCCTTCCACGCAACGGCCCGCGGCATTCGCGCGCAAATCGTCATGCCCCTTGCCACCCCGCAAATCAAAGTCGCCGCAACCCGCGGCTACGGCGCTGAAGTCATCCTTTTCGGCGAAAGTTACGACGAAGCATGCGAAGAGGCCTTGCGCCGCCGCCTCGAAGAAGGCCGCACCTTCATCCATCCCTTCGACGATGCGGATGTCATCTCCGGCCAGGGCACCATCGGCCTCGAACTCCTCGACCAGGTCCCCGACATTGAAGCCGTCGTGGTTCCCATCGGCGGCGGAGGCCTCATCGGCGGCATCGCCTGCGCGCTCAAGGAAACCAATCCCAGGATTCGCGTCATCGGAGTCGAACCGGAGAAGCTTCCCTCCATGCTCCGCGCCCGCGAGGCCGGCCATCCCATCACCATCGCCGCCGAAGCCACAGTCGCCGACGGCATCGCCGTCCGTCGCGCCGGCGACCTCACCCTCCCCCTCGTCAACCGCTATGTCGACGAGATCGTAACCGTCGACGACGAAGAAATTGCCAGCGCCATCCTCATGCTCCTCGAACAGGAGAAGACACTCGCCGAAGGCGCGGGCGCAGCCGCATTGGCCGCGGTCATCCAATCCAAAACTAATCTCCGCCATCGCCGCACCGTCATCCTGGTCTCCGGCGGCAACATCGACGTTACGCTGCTCGCCAAGATCATCGAGCGCGGCCTGGTCAAGGATGGCCGCCTGCTCCGCGTGCGCGTCTACCTTCAGGACCGCCCCGGCGCACTGCTCCATCTCACTGAGATTCTGGCCCGTGAACGCGCCAACATCGTCGAGACCATTCACAACCGCGCCTACTATGGTGTCAGCCTCGGCGAAACCGTGATCGACGTAACCCTTGAAACCCGCGGCGCAACCCACATCACCGCCATCAGCCACGCACTGCGCGAAGCCGGCTTCCGCTTCGAGCGCATTCAATAGATACCGTATTTCCGGTTACTGACCACTGACAGCTGACCACTGACAACTGTTTCTTCAGGAGCTTCATGTACTCCCCCAAATTCAATCAGGTCGCCGACCGCTCCATCCTCATTGAAGCGATGCAGGCCTACTCGTTCGCCATCCTCTTCGGCCCGCGATCCGCCCCTGACTCTCAAGCCCCGCTCGTCGCCACCCACCTTCCGCTGGTCGTGAAAGACGAGGGCCCGCACGGTCTCATAGAAGGCCACTTCGCCATCGCCAATCGCCACTGGCAATCCCTCGCCGAACGCGAAACCATGGTCGTCTTTCCCGGCCCGCACAGCTACGTCTCGCCCACCAATTACGGCGATCCGCTCTCCGTCCCCACGTGGAATTACATCGCCATCCACGCCTACGGCACCCTTGAACTGGTGGAAGACGATCCCGGCAAAGATGCGCTGCTCGCCGGCCTCATCCAGGCCAACGAGCCGGCCTTTGCCGAAAAATGGCACGCCATGCCAGACAACTTCCGCCGCTCCATGCTGGCCGGCATTGTCGGCTTCCGCATCCCGATTTCGAGAATCGAAGGCAAATTCAAGATCAGCCAGAATCGCGCCCCCGAGGAGCGCCGCAACGTACATGCCGCCCACGCTGCTGGAACAGCCGATCAGCAGGCCCTGGCCGCCTGGATGCGGCGGCTCACCGCCTAACCTGGCATACGCGGGTTCAAGGCTCAAGGACGAAGATCCTCTTGTTCGCTCCTATACGGCAGAAGCTATCGCCGGCCTCAATGTCAGCGAGTATGTAAAAACACTTCGACAAGCCTCAATAGAAAAACCGCTTTGGGGTGTTGTTGAGTTGATGGCGGGTTAGCCATCCGGCGCCCCAGGTACTTCGGCTTATATGGCGGCAATGGGGCGCAAAGGCGGGTAGATCTCCGGAAAACGCCACCTCGTCACCATGAGCGCCGAACAGAGAAGCAATCCCGCTGCTACCGCAATCTACCGCTCAAGACAGACTGCAGAATGACTTTTGCAAAGGGCGAGACCGCATACAGGAACCACAGAGGTCCGAGATGTCGCTTTGCGAACAACACCCACTCCGGCCAGGGACATCCCTTCGGCGAATTCAGGTAAGCCCAGCGCGTTCGGAACCCGGCATTCCTGTCGCGCCAGGTTCCAGTTTCGGCGTCCTCCCTGCACTCAGCTACAAAGCCGGGAGCCATGTAGATCGCAAAGCCCTGAGCTTTCGCACGAAGACCATAATCGACGTCGCCGAATCTGTGTTGAAAAGCCTTGTCAAGGTTTCCGATTCTCTGTGCAACAACCCTTGGAATGAGAGTGCAGTTCGCATTCATTGTGTCGCAGGCTTCTGCGCGGTCCGGATTAGCCCGTGCCATGCGGAAGGTTCTTTGACCTACCCCTTGTCCCTGGAGAATGCCCCCGAAGGAGAGCTGTTTTGTGTCTGGATTAACAGTATTGCCCACAACGATCGGCTCAATGCCATGGTGCTGCATTTCGCGCGCAGTGCTGAACATTCGGGATATCGCATCTTTGAATAAGAAGGTATCGTCGTTTAGCAACAAGTAATAGTCGAAGTCTTCGGCTAAGGCCACGCCAAATGCCATATGCATCCCACGATTCCAAAACAAATCGCCGGTTCCCGACAATAGCCGCACTTTCGGAAAGCGTGCCGCAATTGCGTCATAGGTTCCGTCGGTGCTCGCATCGTCCACAACAAGAACCTGAACAACCCAATCGGGCGAGTCTTGCGCGAAGAGCGCGTCCAAGCACCTCAGCGTCATTTCTCGCCTGTTGAAGCAGGTGATGAGAACCGCAACCCGAGGCAGTTCCTCGCGCGATGTGTTGGATGTGGTGGCGTCCGCCCTGTCAACCGTCAAATGACGAATCCCTTTCCCCGGAATGGAATTGACCCCGCTTTCATCCAATCTGATATTGGGAATCATACCAGTCTATTGTGCGAGCCCGGATGCGTGGGCATGCTGGCCGCTCTTGCCATCGTTCACAGCATCAAAGGCGGCAAGATCGATCAGCGCCAAACAGCCATGGTTCTCAGCCCCCTCCGCCTTTGCTATACTCGTAGAGTTCACCTCTGTGCGGAGGTGGTGAAATTGGCAGACACACCAGCTTGAGGTGCTGACGCCGCGAGGCATAGGGGTTCAAGTCCCCTCCTCCGCACCAAAGATTCTTCTGCCCAGGTGCGCCGGGCAGACATGGAAAGCAGTTGAAGCAATGCACATTCTCTTGATTTTCGTCGTTTGCCTGCACATCGCGGTCTGCGTCTTCCTCATTTTTGTCGTTCTCTTGCAGCAGGGCCGCTCAGCCGATCTGGCAGGCGCTTTCGGCGGCCAGGGTTCGCAAACCGCCTTCGGTCCCCGTGCCGCGGCCAACGTTCTCACCCGGCTCACCACTTGGTCGGCGGTCGTCTTCATGCTGACCTGCATATCCCTCACCGTCCTCTACCAGCGCTCCGTCGGCTCGCACTCGGTGCTGGAAGGCGTAAAGCCCGCTCCGGCCTCAGCTCCCGCCAGGCCCGGCAAGTAGTTCCAACACTTTCTCAGCACGTCGCGCGATACCTGCGGCAGGCCCCAGGGCCTGCCGCTTTTTGCTTGTAGAAAGAGTCTGCCTTGGCGGAAATGTGCGCAAGGGCACGATTTCAGTCGTGCCACAAGATATCCAAAATGAGAGAGATGGGGGCTTTAGCCCCACACCCTTTCTCCTTGCTTCACACAGAACCAAACCTTTGTCACCAGTCCAAAAGCGGCAGGCCCCAGGGCCTGCCG
>PLPU01000515.1:0-9605 GCA_003159975.1 Acidobacteriaceae bacterium | reverse complement strand
TCGTACATGGCTTTGTCTGCCGCCGTGAGCAGTTCCTTGAGTGACTGGTGCTCGTGCTCGTCCGCGGTAACGTAGCCGACGCTCAGGCTCAGCGGGAAGCTGCGGCCGGTCTCGCGATTGTGGAATATGGAGGCCAACTGCAGGCGCTGGGCTGCAATCGACATGGCCACATGGGTGCCCTGGAAGATTACGGCGAATTCGTCTCCGCCGACACGCCCGATCACGTCGGTTTCGCGGAAGGTTTCTTTGAGTATCCTTGCGGTTTCGACCAGGAAAGAGGAGCCGATGTCGTGGCCGAGGGAGTCATTGATCTGCTTGAGATTGTCGAGATCGATGAACAGGACAGAGACGGGCAGTTGAGAGCGTTGCGCGAGGCGGAGGGCCTGCTCCGAGAGCAACGAAAATCCTTTGAGGTTGTAGAGCCCAGTGAGTTCGTCGCGAAGCGAAAGCTCGCGAATCTCCATCTCCATGCTGTTGATGCGCCAGACAAGGAACAAAAGCAGGATGAAGGACAGGATGGTTGCCGTGGAGGAGAGGAGCGCATTGGCATAGTGCTCGGGAAGGAGTTCCGCACGGATGATTCGCGCCCTGCCGAATTCGCGGAGGATGGGGAGCACAAGGAGAAGGGGAGCGATGATTCTGGCGGTTGTGGCGCCGATTCCCTGGCTTAGAAAGATGGAGAAGACGCCATTTTCGGCGCGGCGCAGCAAGGTAACCAAGGTGAGCAGGGCGAGGCAGGTCAGGGTCTGTTGGGAAGAATGAGGTCTGGTGGAAAAGCTGAAAATACGCAGCGCGTTAAAGATCTCTCCCGAAACCAGGACCAGCATCAGCAGAGACAGGCCAATAGCGACCAGATCGGCTGTCCAGACTCCGATGCGGCTCTTTGCGGGAATGAGCGCGATCGACATCCCAAGCAGGAAAAGGCAGCTGGCGGTTTGAGCTGCGGATCTTCCTGGAAATGGATCGCCCGTACCCAGATCGCAGGGAAGGAGCGTGTCGAACCCAAGAGAGATGTGGAGGGCGAATTCAATCAGGATGGCCGCGCCAAACAGGGCGACAAGGGCGGCGAGCAACTGGCCGATCTTGTGGCTGCGGCTCGAGTGAAGCGGTTCAAAGAGTTCAAGGCTGATGGCGGCGAGGATGAGGAGGAGTGCGGTTTCAGACCTCATGACATTCCAGCCCATGGGAAGGAGGCTTCCCAACGCCGGAATAAACCATGCGACAAGGATGACGAATGCAAGTACTGCTGCCCCAATCAGGCAGAGGCGTCTCACCGGAGCCAGCTTATCCAGCAATGCCTGGTCGGGGTCGGATTTGATGAAGGCCTGAATCAGGGTGGTCATGGTCGGATTACGGAGGTGAGGAAACTGCAAATCGGGCTCGTATATTCCCGCTCAGATTGCAGTGTAAATCTTCCGGCGGGTCTGCCGAAACCGAGGCATCGACGGTGCCGACGGATCGGGAAAGGGCGTTTTCGGGGAATTCTGGGGTGGCTGGCGAAGCCAGGGGCGCGCGACGCTGATGCACTCTTGAACCGGTCTCATAAGCCGGCATGCCGACTCGCGGAGATCATTCGACCCGCTTTGTTGCGGGTCTCACAGCCGTCCCAATGAGGGCAGCGGTCTTTATGAGACCGGTTGTCGGCTGATACACTCTCGAATGGCCGCGTGTGACATTTGTCCGCGCTCCCTGGTTCAATCCAATGACACCTATCGCTCCTATTTCGACCATCAATGACCTTTTCATGCGGGTAGCCGTGGCGGGCAATCCGCGAGCAGTTTTGTGGCAGGATGAGTTTGGGCTCTGGCAGCCGATTTCGTCCGACCAGATATACCAGCGGGTGCGGAGCCTTGCGGAGGCGTTTCTGACCTGGGGCGCGAAGAAAGGCGACCGCATCGCGCTGATTGGCGAGAACCGCTGGGAGTGGGCCGTAACGGACTTCGCCGTGCTGGCCATCGGCGCCATCGACGTGCCGATCTATCCGACACTGACCGGGGAGCAAGTGGCTGCGCTGGTGCGGGATGCCGGCTGCCGGATTGCGGTGGTCTCGACGCGCCAGCAGTATGACAAGCTGAATGCGGTGCGAGAGCAGACGGAACTGGAGCGGATCCTGATCATGGATTCCGCCGCGGCGCCGGAGGGAGCGACCGCCTTCAGCATGGTGGTGGCCGGCGCGGATGCCCGCGGCACGGAGCATGACCCGGTGTTTGATGCGCTGGTGCGGGCCGTGGAGCCGAAGGACGTGGCCACGCTGATTTACACGTCGGGAACAACTGGTGAGCCGAAGGGTGTTGCGCTCACGCACGGCAACATTGCCGCGAACCAGACTTATGCTTCGGCGGATTTCGATTTCAATTGTTCCGATGCGTGCATCTCGTTTCTGCCCCTCTCGCACATTACCGCGCGCGCGCTGGACTACGTGATGTATTTCCACGGCGCGCAAGTGGCGTATTGCTCGAAGTTCGACAACCTGCCGGTGGCAATGCTCCAGATAAAGCCGACGGTGATTGTGGGTGTGCCGCGGGTGTACGAAAAGATTCGCCAGGCGGTGGAGCACAAGGCTTCCGCGTCGGCGGTGAAGAAGAGAATCCTGCGCTGGGCATTGGGTGTGGGCGCAGCGCACCGCGACACGGTTTACGACGGGCGACGGCCGACGTCGATGGGCTGGAAGCTGGCGAGCAAGCTGGTGTACCAGAAGGTGCGCGAGGCGTTTGGCGGGCGGGTGAGGATTTTTGTGTCGGGCGGCGCGCCGCTGGGAATCGATACGGCGCAATGGTTTGCTTCGGTGGGAATTGCGCTTTGGGAGGGGTATGGGCTGACGGAGACTTCACCGGTGATCTCTCTGAATACGCCGGTCCACCACCGCATGGGCTCGGCAGGTAGTCCGCTGCCAAACGTGGAACTGAAACTGGCGGAAGATGGGGAACTGCTTGTGCGCGGGCCGTCAATATTTGCGGGCTATTGGGAAAAGCCGTCGGCGAATGCGGAGTGCTTCGACGCAGATGGTTGGTTCAGGACCGGAGACATTGCGCATCTGGACGTGGATGGGTTTCTTTTCATCACCGATCGCAAGAAGGAATTGCTGAAGACTTCAGGCGGCAAGCTGGTGGCGCCGCAGCCGATTGAGAACAAGCTCAAGAACAATGTGCTGGTGGCGCAAGCGGCGCTGGTGGGCGACAAGCACAAGTTTGTCTCGGTGCTGATTTCACCGAATTTTGCGGCTTTGGAAGATTGGGCGCGGCATCACGGTGTTGAGGCGAAGTCGCGAGAGGACCTGGTGGCCGACAGCCGCGTGATCGCGCTCTATGGAGAGATTGTGGGCGAGGCGAACGCCGGACTGGCCAACTTTGAAACGCTGAAGCGGTTCCAGGTTGTGGCGGATGAGTGGACGCAGGAGTCGGGCGAGCTGACGCCATCAATGAAGCTGAAGCGTCGCGCGATTAATGCCCGTTACGCGGAGGTGATTGTCGTGCTTTACGCGGACGAAGCAACCTCGCGAGGCGAACAGGGTAGGTAATACCGCGGCCCAGTTCCTTGCCGACGACGGCGCGCTTGGTCCACATGAGATGGAGACCGCGAAAGAACGGCGCGCCCCATGCGCCGACTGCGAGCAAGCTGCCAAAAAGAATGACGGCGTCGATGCTTTCGCGTCCCGCGCTCGACCAGTAGGCGCCGGGTTCGAGGTTGAGCCACAAGGCGAATTCGTCGAGGGTGAGAGCCGCGCCGACGCCGTAGCTGACCGACATAAGGCGGCTGAAGAAGATAGACAGTTCGGTGTGCTTCTGTCCCAGGTCGAGCAGCCAGCCATAACCGACCAGCAGAAGAATCAGAATGCCCCACACCAGGTGATGGATGTGGTGGCCACCGACCATGACCCAGCCAAAGGGGCCTTTCTGGGTGACGATGGAGCCGACGAGAAGGCGGACACCGACGAATGTAAAGAGAAACGAGACAGAAGCAATGAACATGCGACGACGTGGCCGGTCGGGGATGGTGGTGCGGATGAGGAAGCCCAGCCGGGTGAGCTGGAGCAGGACGAGCAGGACGACGATGACCAGGCTGGCAAAGGCCAGCAGCAACAAAGCTCCAGTACCGGGCATACCTTATTGAAACACTTTGTCGAGGACTTCCCAAGAAGGAATTCCACAGGGTGAGCACTTCGACGGGCGTGCGCTTTGTCACGAATTTGCTTTACAGGGAAGGGTTACACTGGATAAGGCGTCGAGGCAGGGTCGTTTTCGTGTCGAGGCGTACACATCAGGTCCGAAAAACTCAGGGAGATGCTCCCGGCCTGGCTCGCACTGAGAATATTTGGGCGGCCCGGCGAAATGAATCAGGAGATTGCACGATGCGAGTTGCTTTATTGACCGGCGGCGGCGACTGCCCCGGATTGAATGCGGTGATCTACGCGGCTGTGAAAAAGGGAATCAACCACTATGGTGATGAGTTCATCGGCTTTTTGAACGGCTGGCGCGGCGTGCTGGACAACAACTTCATCCCGCTCACGCTGGAAAACACGGATGGGATTCAGTTGAAGGGCGGCACGATTCTTCACTCGTCGCGGACCAACGTGAAGAAGATTCCGGGCGGCATCGAGAAGGTACAGGAAGTTCTGAAGATCAACAAGATCGATGCGTTAATTGCGCTGGGCGGCGACGATACGCAGTCGGTGACATTATTCCTGAGCGAGAACGGCGTACCCAGCGTTGGCGTTCCGAAGACCATCGACAACGACATCAGCGGGACGGACCAGACATTTGGCTACGACACGGCAGTGATGATTGCAACCGAGGCGATCGATCGCATTCATACGACAGCGGATTCGCACAATCGCGTGGTGGTGGTGGAAGTGATGGGCCGCGATGCGGGCTGGATTGCATATGCATCCGGAGTGGCAGGCGGAGCGCATGTGATTCTGGTTCCGGAAAAAGAGATCGACATTGACCATGTGTGCGCGCTGCTGAAGTACAACTACGATCACGGCAAGCACTACGGCGTGGTGGTGGTGGCCGAGGGCTGTCATTTGCCCGAGGTTGGGCAGGTGATGGGGTCGGCGCAGGTGGATTCATTTGGTCACGCGCGGCTGTCGGGAATTGCGGAGGCGCTGGCCGAACTGATCGAGAAGAAGACCGGCTTTGAAACGCGATCAGTGAACCTCGGACACACTCAGCGCGGCGGCGTTCCTACGGCGTTTGACCGCGTGTTGGGGCAGCGGTATGGGCTGCATGCGATCGACATGGTGCACGAGAAGAAGTGGGGCCGGATTGCCGTGCTGCATGGTACAGACATTACCGATATCACCATCAAGGAAGCGATTGCGCAGAACCGGCGGCTGGATCAGCGGTTCTTCGACGTGATTGCGGATTTGGAAGCGAAGGTCTAGAACACGCGCGACTCCGGAGTCTGTGAAACGCCATCCTCATCGCGGGGATGGCGTTTTGCTTTGGGGATTGGAGCATTAGGCAAACCGCGGGGGCTGAAGCCCGGGTCAAATCTCGGCGGTTTCGGCACGACTGAAATCGTGCCCTTTCGCATAGGTTCGTCGTGATGTTCTACATTTGGGCTGTGGTTTACCGGCTTTACATCCCGGAGGACTTTGCGCGGCTTTATGCGGTTGAGGAGGCGTGTTTTCAGCCGCCGTTTCGCTTTGCGCGCGGGTATATGCGCCAACTCGTGAACGATTCCGACGCGGCTACGTGGATTGTGGAAGAAGATGGGCGGATGGAGGGGTTCGCAATTGTGCAGTGGGGGCGGGAGAAAAGCGAATTCATTGCGTATCTGATGACCATTGAGGTGATGCCGGAGACACGCGGGCGGGGAGTGGGCGCCGAGTTGCTCGCGCGCAGCGAGGAGTCGGCGCGAGCGGCGGGGGCTGCGCGCATCTGGCTGCATGTGGATGAAGAGAACGCCGGCGCGATCAGGCTCTATCGAAAATGGGGATATGTGTTCGAGGGCCGGCATGAGAATTATTACCCGCGCGGACGTGCGGCGCTGATTGGGGTGAAGGCTCTGGGCTACCCGTTTTGAGTGAGCTGGCTCACTGGGTGGATCGGCTGGAACGCGTACGATAGAAGGAACCATCATGTCGATCAGCAATCCGAATCTCCCCAAATCCATTCTGGCTTTCAGGGCGTACAACTCGCAGATGTTTTTGCACGATGTCCTGGCCGGGCTTACGGTGGGCCTGGTCGCCCTGCCGCTGGCAATGGCATTCGGCATCGCATCTGGAGTGACGCCGCAGGCCGGTCTTTATACAGCAGTTGTGGCGGGGTTCCTGATCTCCGCGCTGGGCGGTTCGCGCACCCAGATTGGTGGGCCAACCGGGGCGTTCGTGGTGATCGTGGCGGGAATCGTGGCGCGGTTCGGGATGAGCGGACTGGCCATGGTTACGCTGATGGCGGGGATCGTGCTGCTGGGGATGGGCCTGACCGGGCTGGGCGCGGCGGTGCGCTTCATTCCACGGATGGTGGTAATCGGGTTTACCAACGGCATTGCCATCCTGATTGCCTCCACGCAGATCAAGGACTTTTTCGGATTGCGTACGGGCGCTGTGCCGAGCGAGTTTTTGCCCCGGATGAAGCTGCTGGCGGCCCACGCGGCGAGCTTGAACCTGGCGGCGTTGGGGCTGGGGGTGGGGACGCTGGCGATCCTGCTGATTCTGCCTCGGGTGACGAAGCGGGTTCCGGCGTCGATTGTGGCGCTGCTGGTGTGTACCGGGGTGAGCGTGGCGTTCCATCTGCCGGTGGAGACAATTGGGAGCAAGTTTGGCGGGATTCCGAGCGGCTTTCCGCCGTTTGCATTTCCGGCTTTTCACTCTGAGCACATTTTGCCGCTGATTCCTTCGGCATTTACGGTGGCCCTGCTGGCGGCGCTGGAGAGCATGCTGTCGGCGGTTGTGGCGGATGGGATGACGGGCGACCGCCACAACTCGAATGTGGAACTGGCGGCGCAGGGGATCGCGAACATTGTTTCGCCGCTGTTTGGCGGGATTCCGGCGACGGGGGCGATAGCCCGGACGGCAACGAATATTCGCGCGGGCGCACGGTCGCCGGTGGCGGGCATGGTGGCATCGGTTACGTTGCTGCTCATTCTGCTGGTGGCGGCGCCGCTGGCGAGTTACATTCCGCTGTGCACGCTGGCGGCGGTGTTGTTTGTTGTTGCCTACAACATGGGCGAGTGGCAGGAGATCGGCGGGATTCTGGAACTGGATCTGACGGCGATCTCGGTCTGGCTGGTGACGTTTGGGCTCACGGTGTTTGCCGACCTGACGGTTGCGGTAGGGGTTGGAATTTCCCTGGCGGCGCTGCTTTACATTCGCCGGGTCGCGGACACGACGACGGTTTCGCCGGTGACGGACGAGTACATTCGCGACGGTGCGCCGCACGTGCTGCAAGGGCGGATTGTGCCGCAGTATGTTTCACTGCTGCGGATTCATGGGCCGTTTCTGTTCGGGACTACGGAGAAGCTGGTTGAGGCTACGGTGAACATCGAGGCGTTTGAGCCGGTTGTGATTCTGCGGCTGCGGAACATGACGGCGATCGACGCTACGGGGATTCACGCGATTGAGACGTTTGCAAGGCGGCTGCGCACCTCGGGCCGGACGCTGCTGCTGTGCGGCGCGATGGAGCAGCCGTCCAAGCTGTTGCGCGGGACGCGGTTTCTGGATACTGTGGGGCGCGAGAATATTATGCCCAATATTCAGTCGGCGCTGGATAGGGCTAAAGAGGTGCATGCGGCGGAGCATGCGATGGCTAGCTGAGATTTTTGCGCAGCCGCTTGGGCTCGCGTTCGGCGCGAGGACTTACTTTTTCCGTGCGAAGTGGCGTTCGAACAATTCACGTGACAGGCGCTCGCCCTCTTCGGTCAGCACGACAGACTTGGCGTTGCTCTTCGGATCGGAGATATACCCCTTGGCGTGCAACCGATCCATGGCGTCCCAGTCGTGACCTTTCCAGGCGCGGCCATCGCCCGCAGGCGTCAGCCACAGCAGTGCCAGCACCATTTCGTCCACTTTGTTCCGGTCGTAGTCCATTTCAAGGTCTCCGGTTGAGGACATGCTACCACCGGCCTTTCGTCAAGCGAGCATCCTTCATCCCAGGTCCGAGAATCCGGACCCTGGGGCGCCCATCCGCGGGCGGGCGTGGAAGCAGCAGAAGGAGCTGCCGCGCATGGCGGGCGACTGGCAGTGGAGTCCGCCGGGCACGATGGGACGGCATAGGTTAACCATTGTGATACTCCCCCCCTGCCCCCCCCCGTCTCTGCAACGAAGTGCCTTATTTTTCAACGGAATAGGGCATGGGCCTGGCTGTAAGCCGATGATTTCAATGGAGTTCTTTGCAGATATTAGACAACAAAGGGGTTAGGGTCATTTTCCAGGCGCCGCCGAGTTGTGAAGATCCCTATGAATTGATTGTGCGCCAAAAGGTGGAAATTATCGGCAAATTGTCCGCGGATTATTTTGGGGCCCGAATCATGCGGTCCCTCCAGGGCGGCGGTGTCGGTGGGGGCCGGGTTGCACGGGTTCCACCTGTGGCTGTTTTCATCCGGTCCCTTCGGGACGAGCGGGCCAGGCTCCTTCGAAAATGCTGGCGATGGTGGACGTCCGCGGTACAGCGGGTCTGGAGACCCGCGCAACTTTGCTTACTTGCTGGGCTCGGGTAGAACTTCAATGGCATTAATGAGTGGATAGTTGATGACGGGCGAGAAATTGAGTTCTATCTTCCCCAGGGCAGTCGCCTGAACATTGTCAAATGTCTTCACGACGGGGCTTGAGCCGGCTTCGTTGAAGATGTCGAAGTTCTTGAGTAGAGCAACGCCGTTGCACCAAACGTCGAAGACCCGGCTACCAGGTCCTCCAATGCCGACGTTCTCTTTGCCAAACCATGGTTCCTGGAAATATAGCCTTACACGGTACTTTTCGAGAGGAACAACCGGAAAGATATACCTGAAGTTCCCAACTCGATGGGAACTGTACAGACCTGTCTGTTCGCCTTTAGCCTCTTTTGCGGGTTGTCCGGGGCGGCCACCGACAACGTAACGGTCGGGGAGCCAGACATTCCCCGCAGGATCCTTGTAGAGCTTCGGTCCAGCAACAATTCTGATGGGCAACAACGCCTCGGAAGGAGCGGGAAGGATCTCCACAGCTTTCATCGCGGAAATTTCGCTGACGAAGTCGATGTGAATGGCGCCATCGTTTTCGGGGCGAACTCCGCGCAGGACCTTGGTATCGGCGATGTAATCGCCACCAGCATCGTCCACAACATCCAGGGAGATGTTGTCGCCCCCATTCACAGAAAACACAGACCGGTTTTTGGCCTCGGGCAGGTCGGAAACCTCCGCAAAAAGCAGATGCACTTCATAGATTCCAGGATCCACGGGAAAGACGCAATGAGCGTGGCCGCGAAGCCCGCCAAGAAAAATGGCCGGGTCTTCGGTGCCCGCAATCCTCTGGCTTGGTTCGGAAAGGCTGTCGCCGCCGGTGCAGTAGTTTCCTGACGTCCAGGTATTTCCGGCGCGATCGATGTAGGTCTCGCGGCCCTTACCCAATAAGACGCGTACGGGGTGTCCCATCGGCACACGGCTTGTCTTAAGGTTTGGAGTTCCGC
>PLPU01000168.1:0-5904 GCA_003159975.1 Acidobacteriaceae bacterium | reverse complement strand
GGCTGACCCGGGTGAAGTCGATTTGCGAGCGACTTTCTGAATGATAGATTGACAGTTCGGATGCGCCAAAAAGGGTCTTCAGCGAAGAGTGGAACGTCTTGAAACACGAGAACCCTCTTCCCGGCACTTTGCAGCGCAGAAATCGTGGACTGAAGGCTTGCGGAGAGCAATCTCTCAGAGGCTTCGAAACCAGGCTTGGGTCCCCGCGGCTCAGCGCCAGTGACAATCCACGCTTTATCGTGTTCATACGGATCAACCAGCGGGTCTGTCCAGTATGAGGCGAGCACCACTATCTGGATGTTTCGATCCGCATCAAAGCTATCTAAAACTTTGTTGTTGAAGGCGATGCAGTCCTCGGCCTCGTCTGGGCTCTCGGGGTAGTAGAGGCCAGTATTTGCCAGAGATGGGCAAGAACTCTCGGAAGCCTCGATGAAATCGTATCCGGCCGTGTGGGCTTGCTGACGGAGTGCCAGGGCCAAAGACCCAGCATGACTGTCACCCCAGAGAGCCAGCGCCGGGCGTCCTGTGTTTTCAAAACATTGAACGGATGTGTTCGGCCGATTCGCCGGGGGGTGCACAACGCATGGGTCGCCGGAGGGCCAGTCGAGTTTCTCCTCCAGAGCGAGTTCGGGCGCCCTGAACGCCATGCCGAAGGTTGTCCTTACTCCGAGGCAGACGAGGATCAGACAGGTAGTCACTGCCGCGTATCGCAAGAGCAAACGGCCTCCTGGCGTTCGCGTCCTGCGGAAGGGCTGCTCGATCCATTTATAGCTTGCGGCAGCGGCTAGAAACGAGACTGCCAGAACTGCAGTTGCCTGGAGTCGTGTGGGATTCGTCCCCAGCACGATCCGAGTGAACGTCAGGAGCGGCCAATGCCAAAGGTAAAGCGAGTAGGAAATGCGTCCAACATAGCGCAATATGCCGATGGATAGTATCCTGCGGTTGCTCCAGCCATCTGGAGCGCACAGTAAAAACGCGCTACCCAACACCGATGGGAGTGCACCGATTCCCGGAAACGGCAGAGCATTTGGGAGCCAGACTATGGACAAAAGCACGAGAAGAAGGCCAATTCCGCCAAGCACATTCTGGGCGCCCTTGCTTAAGGGCGCCGTTCTCCGTGCCGAGGTTGTTATCAGGGCCAGAAGGACACCGCCGAAAAGCTCCCAGCCACGTCCTGGCAGCAGATAAAATGCCGCTGCACGTGCGTGTGCCACCTGGTAGCAAGCGATGCAAAATGAAAGTGTACTGAGCACCGCGAGGACAGGAACAAGGCGCACCTTGACCCGCAGCAAGAAGACCATCAGCAAGGGAACCACAAGATAGAACTGTTCCTCGACCCCGAGAGACCAGGTCATGAGCAGTGTGCGCTGATTGGAGGCAACCGCGAAGTAGTTCGTTGTCTTCCAGTAGAAGAAGTTCGATCCCGAAAGCAGTGTTGCAACGCCTTCATTGGCTGCGCTTCGTAGTTCGAGAGGCGATAGAAGCAAACCTCCCAGAACCATCACCACGCTAACAACGACATAAAGGGCAGGAAGGATCCGCTTAGCCCGGCGCCGATAAAACGCAATAAATGTAAATCGTCCCGATCGTTCTTCATCATAAACGTGTCCGCCGATGAGAAACCCCGAGATGACAAAGAAGACGTCGACCCCAGTGAATCCACCCTGGAACCCGCTGAAACCAGCATGGAAGAATAGCACTGAAAGAACGGCGACAGCACGCAGACCGTCGATGTCGGCGCGGTAACCATCTTCGGAGTTTCTGGTTCCCGGGGATGGCCGTTCAATCAGCTTCACCATGCGACGGATTATATTATCTAACATGCAAACATGAGTGGCCTGCTGCCGCAAACGCTGAATGTTTCCGCATCAGGGTGCCCTTGGTCTTGCAATCTGCTTCAGGAGGGCTAAATTCCCTGGGGCCGATGCCGAAATAGAATATTCCGGCTTACACTAGACTGCAGACCGCATGCTGCAAGAGTTGCCGGGATAAGGGGGAACGAGGTCCACCTCTCGCTTGCCGGCCGAGGTTCAGGAGTTACCCCGGTGGTAACAATGCAGTAAACAACCGAGGAGATCCGTAGTGCCGGACACAGATGCCGCCAGGCCTTCGTTGTTTTCCGCGCTTTCTCTGCGCAGAATCACCACCTCCGGCAACTATATTCCGGAGATCGACGGCCTGCGCTTCGTCGCCATCCTGTCGGTGGTGCTTTATCACGTCCCGATCCAGATTGCGCTCCACCTTGGTCAAGAGGTGGCGTCGGATCCGATCTGGTGCCTGGTCCAGCATGGCGGGCGCGGCGTCGAACTTTTCTTTCTGATCAGTGGTTTCATCCTGGGATTGCCGTTTGCGGCTCACCTTCTGGTTGGCCGGAAGGCAGTGCGCTTGAAACAGTACTTCCTGCGGAGGGTGACACGGCTTGAACCCCCTTACGTCCTTGCGATGTCTCTCCGGATGCTGCTGCTGCTTCTGGTGATGCACAAGCCCGTGCATGATGTCCTATCCCATGGATTTGCCAGCCTCTTCTATCTGCACAGCATGATCTTCGGCTCTATGAGTTCCATTTATCCGCCTGCCTGGTCGCTGGAAGTGGAGATTCAGTTCTATTGCCTGGCGCCGCTTTTTGCCTGGAGCTATTTCACGCTGCGTCCGCCATGGCTCAGGAGGCTCATCGGCCTGGCCTTCATTCTCGCGGCCGGCATTTTGCAGGTCCACTTTCTAGGTACCGATTACAATTCCAGAGCGGACCTCTCAATCCTCAATTTCGCTCAGTACTTCTTTAGCGGTTTCCTGCTGTGCGACTTGTATCTCACCAATTGGAATCGAATTCCACGCCATTGGGTCTGGGACGCCCTCTCAGCCGTTTGCTGGTGGTGGATCTTCGCAGCCCAGGGGAGCAAAGTGCATGTCCTTCTGCCAGTAGCGGCGTTGATGGCCTATGTCGGCGCGTTCAAGGGCGTGGTGTTCCCCAGATTCTTTCGCCTAACCTGGGTCAGTATCCTGGGCGGCATGTGCTACAGCATTTATCTGACACACAACCTGGCCATCACCGCAGTCGGATTTGTCTTTCACCGGCTGCTTGCATCCCCGGGGGTGCCCGCATGGGAGCGCACATCGATCGCCTATGCCGCCTCGATCCCTGCTGTGCTCGCCCTCGGCTTGCTCCTCTTCGTGCTTGTGGAGCGGCCATGCATGGACAAGAACTGGCCGGCAAAACTCTGGCGCCGCTTGCGAGCCAACAATAACCCGACAGTCGCCATTCCCTAGCCGCGGCTCACTTCCGGCAATCACGCGGATATTGAACAAGAAGAGCACCACGTTGGGCGTAGTGCTCTCATGGCGATGAGGTGACGGATGGCGACAACCACCTTCAGCAGCGTCAGGCGCGCTGCCACCAACCGCAGAAGGATCTAAATTGCTAAAGGTAAAAATCAGCTCTATAGATGAAGAAAGTGATCTGCGCCGTAGACCAGGCCCAGCGTAACCAGGGCTATGAAAACTTCGCCGATGGCTCCGACAACGAAAGGGCGCCAGCCCTGTTTGCCTAGCTCGCGCAGGCTGGTGCGCAGGCCGACTCCGGCGAAAGTGAGCAGGAAGGCCCATCGGGATAGGTTGGCAAGGCTGGCCAGTTGCGGCTTGGCGAAAAAGCCGACGGTGGCAAGCAGGGAAATCAGTAGGAATCCCAGGACAAATTTGGGGAATTTGCGCCACAGGAATGCGGCCTTGTTTCCGATCGCCCGGGCCTCACCGCGCGACGACCAATAGAGCGCGTAGCCAAGCACGACGAAGCCGATGAGGGCGTTGCGGCTGGTCTTGGCGAGGACGGCGACCTTGCCTGCAGCGTCAGAGTAGAGCGCGCCGGCGGCGGTAGCTTCAGCGGTGTTGTCGACGGCGAGACCGGCCCAGAGGCCATAGGCCTTGTCGCTGAGGTGCAACGAGTGGCCGATGAGCGGGAATGTGAAGAGCGAGATGGCGCCCAGCGCGAGAATAGCGGCGATGGCGTAGGAGGCGTCTTCATCGTCGGCATCGATGGCGGGCTTGGCGGCGATGATGGCGGAGACACCGCATATGGATGAGCCGATGGCCAGCAGCGATGTGAGTTTGGGCTTGAGCTTGAACGCGCGGCCAATGAAGTGCATAAACGTGAAGGACAGGGTGATGGCGAAGGCGACGAGCAGGAGCGAAATGCCGCCGAGATGAAGAACATCGCCGAGAAGGAAGCGCGAGCCGAGCAGGACGATCCCGGCTTTGAGCCAGAACTCGTAAGTGGCTACGCCGGGTTGAAAGATGCGCGGGATACCGGTAGTGTTGGCGATGATGAGGCCGATGACGATGGCCCAGAGAACGTATTCGATGTTGGGGAAGGTGATGTGGTGGGACTTGGTGTAGGCGGCGATGGATTGCTCGATGAACTTTCCGGCGTAGCCGACGGCGGCCAGCAGAAGCAGGCCGGGGATGAGTTCAACGATGCGGCGTGCGAGGCCGGATGAGGGCGCGAGTGTGGCAGTGGTGACGGCAGTGGCCATGGATGTCTCCTTACTTATTTCGAGTGCGTGAAGCAAGACCGGCGGGACTTACCACTTAATGGGTGGAATCAGGTTGAGGCGCACGAGAAGGGCGAGAGCAAGCGCGAGTGTGACGGCGTAGACATCGAGTGAGAGGCCGCGCCGGGGCGGGGCGGCGGTGGATTCAGACATGGGGTTGCTCCGTTGAGTTGTTTTGAACTTCAGGCTGTGACTGAAACGCCGTCCGCTGCTTCCTGGTGCGTGGCAGCGATGTCACGGACGGCCNNTGCTGGAGCCATTCCTGGGCGAGCAGATGGAGGTCGCGGCCGGGCATGTAGACGACGCGGGTGGCGTCTTCGAGTTCAGGCAGGGGCGACTGGTTATGCGAACTGGCGTGATGACCGGTGGAGAAAATCACATTGGAGGCGCTGTTGCGATCGGTGAGGGAGCAGCCGATGGCGGCGGCGGCGGCGAACGCGGCGGTGATGCCGGGGACCACTTCGTAGTGAACGTCAGCCGCAGCGAGCGCGGACATCTCCTCAGCGGCACGGCCGAAGATTAGCGGGTCGCCGGATTTGAGGCGGACGACGCTCTGGCCGGCATGCGCGTGGTCGATCATGAGCGCGTTGATTTCGTCCTGGGTAATGGTCTTTGTACCGCATCGCTTGCCGACGTTGACGATCTCGGCGTGGGGTGAGGCGAGCGAGAGGATGGCCTGCGGAACGAGGTCGTCGTGGAGGATGGCGTGGGCGGATTGGAGGAGGCGCAGGGCTTTGACGGTGAGCAGATCGGGATCGCCGGGGCCGGCGCCGACGAGATAGACGTGGCCGGCGGAAGCAAACGCAGGTCCTTCGACTCCCTTCGCTGTGCTTCGGTCGCTCAGGATGACAGCCTTTTGTATAGATGTGGGTTTACCGAATTGAGCGAGCTGTCTTGAGGGGCAGGTGGCGGACTCGCAGAGCGCGCGATGGGCTAGCTGATGGAGAAGCAGTCTGCGGGCCTCGCTGCGAGGATGGATGGCGAGGATCTCGCGGCGGAGCGTGCCGAGGTTTTCAAGCCAGGGGCCGAGGTCGCCGGGGAGCTGCTCGTCGATTTCGCGGCGGAGACGCTGGGCGACGGCGGGGCTTTCGCCGGCGGTGGAGATGGCGATCTGGAGATTGCCGCGGCTGACGACGGAGCCGAAGAAGAAATCGCAGTTGGGGATGTCGTCGACGCTGTTGGCGAGAATGCCGCGACGCACGGATTCGCGATAAACAGTGGCGTTCACTTCAGGGACATCGGTGGCTGCGATGACGAGGGTGTTGCCGTCGAGGTCGGAGGGTTCAAAAGCGCGCTGGAGCCATTCGAGTTTGCCTTCGCGGGCTAACTGCTGGATTTCACGGCGCGCGCTTGGGGCGAC
>PLPU01000065.1:0-5210 GCA_003159975.1 Acidobacteriaceae bacterium | reverse complement strand
TAGAGCAGAAATGGAGCAGACGGATTTCTGACTCGACGGATGATCGTTAGCAAATGGGACGAGACCGCAAAAGATTGTGTCCGACGCAAGGTTTGGTTGCGCCTTGCAGACTTGCTCGGCATAGGAGCAATATCGGGGACAACTTGCCCAGCGACCTCTTTAGTGTCAAGGTAGTAACATTATCAATTTAAACAAGTTACAATACAAATATGACAATCTAGGTCCTTGTAAGCACGTAGAACCCCTTCTTTCGGCGTATCGAAAAACGTATCGCGTTTGAGTCTGCCCGCTCACCTATACTTGCGCAATTTCGCCGATTTCAGCCCGCGCGGACGAACTCAGGAAAAGTAATTCTATATTCATGAATCTTGAATATAGAATGATTCGACGCTATACTCGGTCAATGCTGAAACCGCAGGACATTCTCGTACTGCTCAAGCTCTCCATCGAACCAGAGAGGCCGACCTACCTGCGTCTCGCCCAGCAACTGCATCTCAATCCCTCCGAGGTGCATGCTTCGGTCAAACGTGCGCGCGCGGCCCACTTGCTGCAGGGACCGCCTGAGCAGGAGCGCGTCAATCGTTCCGGTTTGCTCGAACTGCTTCTGCATGGCCTGCGTTACGTTTTCCCGGCGGAAAAGGGCGCTCTGACGCGCGGCGTTCCGACGGCCTATGCAGCATCTCCCCTTAAGGAGCAAATCGCGCCCGATGGCGAGCCGGTTCCGGTATGGCCCTATGCCGAGGGTACGGTCCGAGGATACAGCTTCTCGCCTCTGCACAAGAATGCGCCGCTGGCAGCTCTTGAAGACCAGAGGTTCTACGAACTGCTGGCGCTTGTCGACGCTCTGCGGGAAGGCCGGGCGCGTGAGCGCGAGCTTGCCGGCCGGGAATTGAAGCTTCGACTGGAGGCGTCGGGCCATGCCGCATCCCAATCTTGAGCTTTTGAAGCTGACCGCGGAAAAGCTGCGGCCATTGCTCCCAGAGATCGTATTCGTGGGCGGCTGTGCAACTGGCCTGCTGGTCACGGATCCGGGAGCTGCGCCGGTCCGCACCACATACGATGTAGACGTCATCGCCGAGATCGGTTCCTACGCCGACTACGCAATATTCTCCGAACGGCTTCGCGCGCTAGGCTTCCAAGAAGACACACGAGAAGGCGCGCCGGTCTGCCGTTGGACCTTCGGATCGTTGACGCTGGACGTGATGCCGCTCGACGAGAAAATCCTCGGCTTTTCTAACCGCTGGTATCGGGATGCAATGCAGGCTGCAGTCGCCGTTACGATTTCCGGAAACCTGAAGGTGCGGGCTATTACAGCGCCGTATTTCCTTGGCACGAAGCTCGAAGCGTTTCACGGTCGCGGCCACCTAGACTATTTCGCCAGCCACGACCTGGAGGATCTGATTGCCGTCGTTGATGGGCGGGCTGCTTTGCTCGATGAACTTGCCGCAGCGCCGGAGGACTTGCGCATGTTCATCGGCAATGCGATCCGCGCATTGGTGACAGAACTGCGCTTTCAGGATGCTCTGCCCGGCTATATGCTGCCAGACGCGGCCAGCCAATCCAGGATTCCCCTGCTTCTCAAACGGCTTGAGGATCTCGCAAAACTGTAAATTTATCGCGAGGATGAAATGCATGAGTCCCAAACAACAAACTTCGGCAAAGAGCAAGGCGCAAAAACCCTCACGAGACGACGGCTGGACAGTTCTGAGTTGGGACGATCTCGCCGAGTGGGCAGGCTCTCGTTCTGTCGATCGTGGCAGAACGTATCAAAAACAAGGGCGCGTCCATGATCTCGCGATATCAGAAGACGGATGGCTGTTAGCGACTGTCACGGGCGGCGCACGCTATGCGGTGACAGTCTGGTACGAGTCATCCGCAAAAAAGGTAGGGGCGATCTATTCGCGCTGCACATGTCCAGTTGGCTCCAGCGGCTGCAAACACGCTGTGGCGGTCGTTGCCGAGTACCTCGAAAGATTGAGCGCAAGCGAAGATACTCCCGTGGCGGACCAGGACGACGAGCGTTGGGAGTTGCTTGCCGACGAAACCGGCGACGAAAGTAAGGATGAAGCGGAGGATCTCGATAGGGATACCGGAGACGATGAAGACGATGAAGACGAGCAAGTGTATTATGTCCACCGGCATCGGCATCCGGAAGCCTCTGGAAGAAAGACACTCAAGGCGTCAAACGAAAAGATCCGCAAGCATATCGAAGCCAAGAGTCACGATGAATTGGTGGAGTTGGTCTGGGCTCTGACCGAACGGTTTCCCGAGTTGTGCGAGGAGTTTCGCGATCGCATTGCGCTGGGCGAAGGCAAAGTGGACCGCTTGGTGGCAGAAGCGCGGAAAGAGATCAGGCGCGTCTCTTCCGAGGCTGGCTGGGTAAACAGTTGGACAGGGGAAGGACAAACTCCGGACTATAGCCGCGTCAAGCATCGTCTGGAGCGATTATTGGAGCTTGGGCACCCCGATGCGGTGGTGCGCCTTGGAAAAGAACTGATGACTCTGGGCAACGAGCAGATTGGTCAGTCGAACGACGAGGGCGAAACCGCGGAAGCCGTGGGTGAATGCGTGCCGGTTATCTTTCAGGCTGTTGCCGCATCAACGCTCACTCCCGCGCACAAGCTGCTTTTCGCTATTGATGCGCATCTGCGGGACGATTATGGCATTGTCAACGATGAAGCCGACGTCATTCTCAAAATGTCCGGCGCTAAATCGGCATGGTCCGAAGTCGCGGATGTTCTGACGCAACGCGCGAAATCGCCCGTAAAGGACGATGATCCCTACTACCGCAAATACCAGCATGAGCATATGGCCGATTGGTTGATCCAGGCCCTTGAAAATGCAGGCCGCGAAGGCGAGATCCTTGCTGTTTGCGAACAGGAAGCGCGCGTATCCGGCAGCTACGAGCGCCTGGTCAAGCGCCTGATTGAGAAGAAGCAATACGAGGAAGCCGAGCGCTGGGCGACCGAGGGTATCGATAAAACGTCTGCAAAGCTGCCTGGCATTGCGTCTAATCTCGAAAGACTGTTAGGCGATATGGCGATTCTGCGCAGGCAATGGCCGATTGCCGCGGCTCACGCAGCTTTGGGGTTCTTCTCACATCCCAGTCGCGATAGCTTTCAGAAATTGCTCGAGGCTGCGGCCAAAGCAGACTGCGAAAACAGCATCCGCGGCATTGCGCTCAACTTTCTCGAATCGGGCGCTTCGCCATTGCCTTCGCCAGGCAAAGTATCGGCGAAGAGTGTAGAAAATGCAGAATGGCCGCTGCCAATGCCAGTTTATCTTCTGCCGCTGCTGGGGAATGAGTCCAGATTTCGCCCAGCGGCAGGCCCGCATTTCGATGTGCTTATCGACATGGCAATTGCTGACAAGCGCCACGCTGACGTGCTCCGTTGGTATGATGCCATGTCGGCCGGACAAAAGCAGCGAGGAGGCATTTCATGGTATGGCTCTGGCGGCTACGGAGATCAAGTGGCGGCAGCGGTGACGGAATCGCATCCCGAGCGGTCGCTCGCAATCTATCGTCAGCGCGTGGACGATCACCTGCCGCACGCGAGTGCATCAGCATACGAAGCGGTTGCTGGCTACCTGCGCAAGATACGACCCATCCTTCAATCGCTCCATCGCGAAGTCGAGTGGAACGGATTGCTCGCGGACATTCGTTTGCGCTACAAGAACCGGCCCAAGTTCATGGAGATTCTCGACAAACTGGATCCCAGGCCAATTGTGGAACAGAAAAGAGCTCGGCGTTAGCTCGGGGGATGGCAGGTTTGACACGCGATGAAAAATCTGTGGCTGAAGGCGTACAGATGCCTTTTCCAGTACGCGATCTGAAAGAAGAGAACAAAGCTCTTCGTGAAGAGATTCAGCGTCTACGAAAAGTTCTGGCAGCTAACGGCTTGACTTCAGCTTCTGCGCGCACCAATCAACACAACTCCGATCTGCCCGTTGTCCCCAAACAGCCGGAAGATCGTCATGAACGCGCCAGGCAGCGTATTGGGCTATTCCGAAATTTGTTTCGTGGTCGCGAGGACATCCATGCAAGACGCTGGACGAGCGCTGACGGCCGCTCGGCATGGGCAAGAAGCAGAGGAAGGCGATTGATGAAGCCATGAATGCAGTCCCGGTCGGCGCGCCACGGCTAATTCTGGCTACGGGAAGTTACATCGGAGAAGGATTCGACGATGCGCGGCTCGATACGCTTTTTCTGGCAATGCCGATCTCCTGGAAAGGAACTCTCCAGCAGTATGTCGGTCGGCTCCACCGCCTCCTCGACGGAAAACAAGTTGTTCAGGTCTACGACTACGTCGATATTGCTGAGCCGATGCTTGCCCGGATGTATGAACGCCGCCGGAAGGGCTATGCCTCTATCGGGTATGAACTGACGGCTCTATCAACCGGGCTCGATCTTGAACTCGATACAACGGCGTAGCCAGGGTCGTAAAGAAACCTTGCTGCTCGGGGGCGGAAATTCAGTGCACGGACCATCCGGAATGCGAAATTCTTAAGTCCAATGGGTTTTTATGTTAAGCAAATAAACAACTTACATGCCCCCCGATGGCGCCCTAAGTCCTTGTAGAAACGTAAATGCCGAGGTGCAATGTATCGCAAAACGTACCGACGCCAGCAAGGTAGGAAATCTACATGTCGAAATTGAGCCGCTGCTTCTACCGCGCGCTGACATTCATTGGGCTCAGAATCCGAGTAGGAGCCTGATTCCTGCGGCCTTATCTCAATGCACGCTATTGTCGTTAAACGGAGCAGGCTGAGCATCGGACAAATTGCTCGTTTCCAATAAGTTAGCACGGAGTTGAAAATAAACGGAGCAGGAATGGAGCAGAGAATTAGTGGTCTCTGCGTAAACCATTGATTTGATTGGAGCGGGAGACCGGGATCGAACCGGCGACATTCAGCTTGGGAAAGTGTATATAACGTTTCTTATCAATAACCTACAGAAACAACAAAGCACCAAAATAGACGCAAGTGGACTCAAAAGAATTCTTACAGCGGGGGCAAAAGAGGGGTTTCACCCAATGAATACGCGGGTTTTCAGCTTGTTCCTTCGCCACCCCGTTTTCAACCCCATTGGAACATAGAAAGACTGCGAGGATTTCTGAGAACAGCTTCGGTCTTCCAGGCTTGCGAGCAAATAAGGCGAGAGCCCTAATAGGTTCACCGTATATATAGCGCGATTTCCCGATGTATGATGT
>PLPU01000195.1:458-4677 GCA_003159975.1 Acidobacteriaceae bacterium | reverse complement strand
ACCCGCACCATCCTCGATTGGTTCGCTCAATACGAGCAACCCGACGGCCTGCTCCGCCAGCTGCCTTGGTGGAGCTTCATTGACTGGGTCTCCACCGGCGAAATCCCCACCTACGACGCCAACCACGAGTCCTGCGTGACAACGCTCGAATACCTGGGCGCACTGACCGACGCCGCCGACCTCGATTCCTCCCTCGGCGATACGCTCCGCGCCTCCCGCTACCAGCAGCGCGCAGCTCACGTCCGCGCAGGACTCTTTGCGAAATGCTGGTCGCCCTCGCGCAGCCTGATCGCCGACAATCCTGACCAGAAGAACTTCAGCCAGCAAGCGAACTTCCTCGCTGTGCTTTACGACGTCATCCCCAAAGATCGGCAGCAGGAGGTACTGCGCAAGCTGCTGGCCATCGACCCCGGCACAAATCCCGACGGCGTCCTCAGCGCCTCCTATTACTTCCGCTTCTACCTGGCCCGCGCGCTGGACCACGCCGGCATGGCCGATGAATACCTCAACTCCTTAGCCCCCTGGCGCAAATTGCTGCCCCTCCACTTCAGCACCTGGCCTGAAATTCCCGGCGACACGCGCTCCGACTCCCACGCCTGGACTTCGCATCCCATCTACGATCTGCTCACGCTGGTCGCCGGCATTGAACCCGCCAGCCCCGGCTTTGCCACCGTCCGCATCGCGCCGCATCTGGGCAACCTGCCCTCGCTCACGGCCACTTATCCTCACCCCGAAGGCACAATCAAGGTGGAGTATCGCCGCCGGGGCGCCGGTCTGGACGCAACCATCACCCTCCCCGGTAAGCTCACCGGCAGCTTCGTCTTCAACGGCAAAACATGGCAGCTAAACCCAGGCCGGAACAGCATCCAGGCGCCCTGACCCGCTCCCCGAACTCTTACGCCTGGCCACTTGGAACTCTCGTGATGGGTAGAGACCGCGTGGTCCGCATCACATAGGCGGGACTTATTCCGCCCTCCTAACTAGAAAAGCGATTCAGTACAAGAGAAACAATGTTTCCTGTTTCAAGAAAACGTGCTACAACTCCTACATGGCAAAAGGTAAGAGTTCGACGCCACCGGGACATGTCAATCTGCGCATGCTCGCCGAGCATCTGGAGTTATCCCAAACCACCGTCTCACTGGTTCTGAACGACTCCCCCTCCGCTAAGTCCATCCCCCAAGAGACCCGCAAACGGGTCGTGGACGCCGCCGCGCGACTCAACTACCGCCCCAACTACTTCGCCCGCTCGCTGCGCCAAAGCAAGTCGATGAGCGTCGGCGTCCTGGCCCCGGATCTCAGCGAGGGCTACTTCACCCGCGTCATGAGCGGCGTGGTCCAGGAGCTCACCCACGCCCACTACTTCTACTTCACCGCCTGCCACGACTGGAAACGCGAGCTGATTGAGAAGTACCCGCGCATGCTGGTGGAGCGCGCCGTGGATGGTTTCCTGCTGCTGAATACCCCGGCGGAGCAGATCGATGTGCCGGTTCCCGTGGTTGCCATCTCGGCCCACAGTGCGCTCGAAAACGTCACCAACATCGTTCTCGATCACCACCTTGCGGTGGGGCAGGCGCTCAACCATCTCTTTGCGCTCGGCCATCGCCGCATCGCATTCATGCGCGGCCCGCGCGCCATCCCCGACTCGGAATTCCGCTGGGAGGCCATTCAGCAGGTAGCCCGCGAAATCGGCCTCAAGATCGATCCCGCGCTCGTCATCCGCATCGACTCCGCCGGCTGGTCCATGAAGGACAATTACCACCCCATGGCGCCCGAAATCGGCTACAAACCCATGCAGGGCCTGCTCGAGAAAACGCGCGACTTCACCGCCATCTTCTGCTTTAACGACATTGCCGCNNATCGGCGCCATCCGCGCCCTCAAAGACGCGGGCCTCACCGTTCCCGGAGACGTTTCCGTGGTCGGCTTCGACGACATCCAGTCCGCGGCCTACTCCACGCCCTCGCTCACCACCGTTCGCCAGCCGCTGCTCGAGATGGGCAAGCGCGGCGCCCAGGTGCTGCTCGAGCGCATCGCCGATCGCGAGAAGCCATTCCCGTCGGAGATCGTCATGGCCCCGGAATTAATCGTCCGCGAATCCACCGGACCGGCGCCGGTCAAAGCGTAGCAGACCTGCAAGGCGCCCTCCTAAAGCGGCACATAAAAATGTGCTACACTGAAACCGGTGCGAGGATGAAAGCCAACATTACCCTAAAAATCGACGCGAATCTCCTGCGCGAGGCCCGCATTTTGGCTGCGGAAGAAGACTCCTCCATCAGCGCCCTGCTCGCGGCCAAGCTCGAGCAGGCCGTGCATGAGCGTAGGGGATACCAGCAGGCTAGACGAAGCGCCATCGCCCGGCTTCGGACGGGATTCGATCTGAACTGGACGCCTGCTCGTTCGCGAGACGAACTGCATGAGAGATAAGTGCTTCGTCGATACCAACATTCTGGTATACGCCCATGACCGTTCCGCCGGAGTCAAACATCTGCGCGCCCAACGGTTATTGGAACAGCTATGGGAATCGGGCCAGGGTGTCCTGAGTACGCAGGTTCTTCAGGAGCTATGCTTCAACCTGCGCCGTAAGGCAGGCAATCCCCTCCCGGTGGACGAGGTTCGTATCCTGATCCGCGAGTACTCAACATGGGAGATAGTGACCAACACTCCCGAGTCGGTCCTGATGGCGCTTGATGTCGAAATGCGTTACAGAGTTTCGTTTTGGGACGCACTCATTCTTCAGGCTGCGGCGTTTTCCGGTGCATCGATCCTCTACTCAGAAGACCTGGCGGCGGGCCAACACTACGGCTCGATTCAGGTTGTGAACCCGCTGGCCGATTCCGTAAGCGCATAACAAACCCCTCGTTGACCTGCAACCCGCTCAGCCGCAGAACGCCTCAAACCACCGGCTGATATAAACCTGCGCGTGCGCTTCGCCGCAGTAGTGACGCGCGTGCGGCGCATCGGCCGCTTCCTTGGTCCACTTGAAAACGGTCAATTGCGCGTTGTTACATTGGATCACAATCCACTTCGCCGGATTCTGGCTTTCTTCACCGCAAATTTCACATCGATAAATCGAATCAATCATCGCCGGGCCTCCTCAGCAATTCGCAATTCAAGAGCAAAGCTTCCGTTCACTCGTTCACTTTTTCACTCATTCACTTATTCACTCGTTCACTCCTACTCAAGCATCTGCAAATCCAGCGGTTCCACCAGCAGGCAATCCATCGCGCGCATCGCCGCCAGCGCCCGCTGCAGCGCCGAAGACTTGCATGGCTCCACGGTCACCACAAACGGCAGCGCATCGGCGGGGTATCCGGGCTTCTGCACAATCGCGCGGATGTTGATGTGCTCCCTGGCCAGGGCGCCGGTAATCTCAGCAACAATGCCCGGACGATCCTTGACCAGAAAGCGGATGTAATGGGGAACTTCGAATTCCCCGCTCACCGCCGCGGGCTCTGACGGCACCTCGACGCGACGCGATCCGTGTGCAAGCGCCAGCAGGTCGCTGACCACGGCAACGGCGGTCGGCTGGCCTCCTGCGCCGTGGCCTGAGAAGACAACATCCCCGCCATAATGGCCGGTGGCGATCACCATATTCTCAGTGCCGCGCGACCACGCAAGGGGCGAACGCTGATCCACCAGCATTGGTCCAACCGTTGCCGCCACTTGCCCGCCAGCCCGGTCGGCGCGCGCAATCTGCCGGATCGTGCAGCCCAGGTCCCGCGCATAGCTGAAGTCGACAGCGGTAATGGTCGTTATCGGCCGCGGCACAATCTCTTCGGGAGCCACTTCCAGCCTCAGCGCCAGCCGCATCAGAATTGCCAGCTTGGCACGCGCATCGAATCCGCCAACATCCTCTGTCGGATCGGCCTCGGCATACCCCTTCGCCTGCGCTTCTTTCAGCACATCCGCGTATTCCGCCCCGTCCTCCATCTTGCTCAGGATGAAGTTGCAGGTGCCATTCAGAATGCCTTCAATGCGCTCAATGCAATCGCCGGCCAGCCCCTGCTCAAGGCCGGGAATCACGGGGATTCCGCCCGCGACCGCCGCGCCGTACTTCAGGTGCCCGCCTTTGGCCGCGGCCAGCCGCTCCAGTTCCACGCCGTGAAAGGCAATCAGCTTCTTGTTGGCCGTGACCACGCTCTTGCCCGCTTCCAGCGCCCGGCGTACCCAATATCCCGCCGGCTCAAGACCGCCCGCCAGTTCCACCACCACGTCCACATC
>PLPU01000195.1:0-398 GCA_003159975.1 Acidobacteriaceae bacterium | reverse complement strand
TCCAACGCTGCCTCGGCAGCCAACTCGATCAAACCAGCGGAAATCTTTCCCTCACCCACAGTCGTTCCCTCGCAAGCACTTCACTCATCATGGATGATAACTGACCGCTGTTCGCTCGCCCGTTGCGCTCACTCGTTCCTCGTGTATTCTGGTTCCCAGATGCGGCACGCGCTTTCCATTTTCCTGATTCTGTTCTTCGGTCTGGGGCCCCTTGCGGCAACCCTGCGCGCCGACGACGACTCAGGCCTGCCCGCCTGCTGCCGCCGCCATGGCGCGCACCGCTGCGTCATGTCCATGACCATGGCCGCCATCATGGTGCAATCGGACGGCAAGCCGATTCTGTCCGCCCCGTCCACCTGCCCTTATTTCCCCGGCTACAACGTCGCACCCTCAACCAC
>PLPU01000268.1:7063-22019 GCA_003159975.1 Acidobacteriaceae bacterium | reverse complement strand
TCCATCTCTGGCCGCGTAGCCGACCCTCAAGGCAGTGTCGTTCAAGGCGCACATATCTCCATTCAGGACGTGGATACGGGCGTCATCACGACCGCAGTCACCAACCAGTCCGGCGAATTCATCGTCACGGCCCTGCCGCCCGATCACTACACAATCATCGTCGAATCGGCGGGTTTCGACACCGCGAACGTCCCCGCATTTGCGCTCGATATCGATCAAAAAGCGCGCTTCAACATTCCCATGAAGGTGGGCGCCGTTTCGACGAACGTTGTGGTGAACGACTCCGCACCCGTTTTGCAACTGCAGGGCGCTGAGACCGGCCAGGTAATCGGGACGAGAGAGATCGAAGACCTGCCGCTCGACGGCCGCAATTTCACCAGCCTCATGCTACTGGTGCCCGGTGTGGGCAGCGGCGGCGGTGGCAATAATCTGAACCTATCGGTCAACGGCCAGCGCGAGTTCTCTAACTCCGTTCAGATCAACGGCACTGAAGTCACCGGCAACCGCAACAACGATACCAACATGGTACCGAGCCCAGACGCGTTGCAGGAGTTCAAGATGGTCACGTCCTCCTATGCCCCGGAAATTGGCCGCGCCTCCGGCGGTTCAGTACTGATCCAAACCAAGTCAGGCTCCAACGCTAATCATGGCAGCGCTTATTTCTTCTATCGCCCCACGGCGACGGCGGCTAATCCAGCAGTTTCTCCGTCGGGCACAGTGCCCGCGCTGCAGCAAAAGATCTACGGTGCAACTTTCGGCGGCCCAATCAAGAAGGACAAGGCGTTCTTCTTCCTCGCATTCGAGGGTAACCGGCTGCAGAACAACTTCTCGTACTTTGACAACACGCCGACGGTCAATCAGGTGAAGTTCGACAGCGCCGGCGACGCCGACCTCTCCGGGCTCACCGACCCTGAGTCCGGAAACCAGATTCCGATCTTCAATCCGTTCTTTTTCGAGAACAACTATTACAGCGAGCAATTCCCGAACAATCTCATTCCAGCTAACATGGTCAGCCCGGGCGGCAAGCAGATTCTGCTCAACCTGTTTCCCCAGCCTCTCAACACAAGCCCCGGCGTAACTGCCTTCTATGAGAATTTTCCGGTGAGCCAGGCGTACACCGACAACAACAACGTAGCCAACCTGCGAATGGACTACACTCTCTCACCGAAGGACCGCATCTACCTCACATACGATGCCGAGCAGGGAGACACTTCCACCGCCGACCCCTACGCCGGCCACATCCCCGTGAAGAATGGCGGCAGCGGCGATAGCGGCGACCTGACCAGTTTCGAAAACAACGTCATCGCTCTAAAGTCCGACCACGTTTTTTCGGCGAACCTGCTCAACGAGGCAGGCGTCAGTTATTTCCTTTCCACAGTGTCGCAGAATAGCCCGCTGGCCGGCAGCATGCTCGCGAACACATGGAACATTCAAAACGTCGTGATTCCAGGCTTCCCATCCACCAACAACCTGCCGCAAGTTCAGTTTGGCACCGGACCGACAGCGGGCGGTTCTACCTACAAGCCTCTCACTTTCCGGGATGTGAACCTTAGCTTCGTTGAAGCGCTGACCTGGACGCGTGGCCGGCACAATGCGAAGTTCGGCTATGAGTACAGGCATCTGAACTCCCATCCGAATTTCTCACTTTTCCCAACTCCGTACTGGTACTTTGGCGGCCCAGGTCAGGCGCTTACAAGCGATCCTGACTACGGCTTCTACGATCCAAACTCCCTTTACTACAACGGCGGCAGCGAAATTGCCGACCTCCTACTCGGTGTGCCCGAGGTTGCATATCAGGGCCTTCAGCTTACCAACGCAAGCACAACGGCTAACGAGCACAGCTTTTATCTTCAGGACTACTGGCAGGTCACGCCAAAGGTGAATATCACCTATGGCCTTCGCTACGAGTACCAACAACCTTATGTGGAAGCCAACAACANNCGCGGTCGCTGGTGAACTCGAACACGAAAGACTTTATGCCGCGTGTTGGATTGAGTTATCAGCTTCTGCCAACCTGGGTGCTACGGGCCGGCTTCGGCATCTTCTATTCGCCGGAGAACGATGCGCGCGAGGACATTCTGACGAAAAACTACCCGTTCTTCACCCAGCAGGCTTTTTACAACAGCGACTACTACATTGGGTACATTCTCGATTCAGGCTCACCCCGCTCCACATCCATCACGATTCCCAGCGGCGCTTCCAGCATTGATTTGACAAAAGTAGCCGGCGGCAATTCTCAGACCGTGTACTCCGAGCCAACCGACTTTCCAACTGCATCCTCGCGGAACTACAACCTGACAGTCGAGAAACAGTTGGGAAGAGCCACTTCAGCCGAAATCGGTTATGTCGGTGCGAACACGCGGAACCTGTCCTATTCGGTGGGCAACTACAACGTCAACAATCACCTTTCGTCGGCGATCGGAAATGTTCAGGCATTGATGCCGAGCGGCTTCAGCAACTACGACTCTCTCCAGGCCAAGATCAATCGCAGCTTCCAGAACGGGTATAGCATTCTGGGCTCCTACACCTACGCGCATGGCCGCGACAACGGACCAGCCCCCTTCGATCTGGGGAAGGGTGGCAACTATCCACAGAGCCCGTTCAACCTGGTCGCGGAGTACGCTAACTCCGACACCGACTTACGCCATCACTTTTCCGCAAGCCAGATCATCGAGTTGCCCTTCGGCCACGGGAAGCACTGGCTATCGAACGCCACCGGAGCAACCCAGTCGATCCTGGGCGGATGGCAGTTGAACAGCATCACCACGCTGCAAACCGGCAAGCCATTCAATGTGATCAGCAACGGTGAAAACAAGTACTATCCGGGATTGCGGCCCAACCTCACCGGAAGCGCCAAACAGGGGCACCCGACAACTTCGGAGTGGTTCAACACGAAGGCCTTCTCAATCCCCTCGGGCCAGGCTGCTTCCACCAATCCTGGGAAAACCCTGATCACGGGCGATTCTCCGCGCAATCCCCTTTATGGCCCCGGCTACACGAATGAAGACCTATCGCTTTTCAAGGTTCTCACTTTGCCGAAAGAGATGAAGTTCCAGATTCGCATCGAGTCCTTCAACCTGCTCAACACGGGCCACTACGACAACCCTGTCGGCGACATGAATGCCGGAGCAAAATTCGGCACCATTCAGGGTGGATACTATCCGCGTGTGATGCAATTTGCAGGACGGCTCACCTTTTGAAGCAAGGAAGAAACTTCACGGTTTCTCGTGAGTTATTCGTGTTACGGTCCTGGTATCGCTGCCGCTGAGTAACCGCCGCCACGGCAGCAATAGACTGGTCCGCACCCACTTTGCTGCACCCTGAACACTGTGCCGGACCGGCCGCATAGGAGATGCCAAAATGAGGGTGCGCTTGTCTCGATTTCTGTTTTCTTTACTTGCGACGGGCGGCTGCGCATTCGGTCAGGCTATCCATTATCTGGATTGCAGCGCCGGGAGCGATGCGGCAGACTCGCTCACGCCGAGGACAGCATGGCGTAGTGTCGCGAAGGCAAGCGCCTTCACTTATCAACCGGGAGACAGTCTTCTGCTCAAGCGCGGCGCCCGATGTGAAGGCATGTTGTGGCCCAAAGGCTCGGGCACTGAGCAAACACCTATTCACATTGCCGCATACGGACAAGGAGCTTTGCCGATTATCGTGGGCGGCGGAGAGTCAGCGGGGCTGAGGCTCAACAATCAGCAGTACTGGGAGATCGAGGACCTTGAAGTCGTTGGCGGCTCGCCGTACGGGATTCACATCGGCGGCTCCGCGCCGGAGATGCGCCACTTCAGGATTACGAATGTGGTGGTTCACGATGTGACAGGCACGCCACTTACCAAGGACTCAGGGCTGGTGGTGATTGCTCCGGACGACAATGCAAAGAGCCGCATCGACGACGTGATTGTGGATGGAGTGACCGCCTACGGTACTTCGGAATGGGCGGGCATCATCGTGAATGGCGCAGGATTTGATGCGGCCGATGGCCAGAATCGCGGCGAGCATATCGAGATTCGGAACTCCGTGGTTCACGACGTGGCGGGCGATGGCATTCTGCTGGCGCGTGTCGCGCATGGCGTGCTGGAGCACAACGTTGCCTGGTACACCGGCATGCAGGAAAAAGAGACAATCGGAACGCCCAACGCCATCTGGGAGTGGCGGTGCAAGGACTGCCGCGTGGAATACAACGAAGCCTATTTCACTGATTCGCCGGGCGTGGATGGCGGCGCGTTCGACATCGATTATGGCGATGAGAATAATTATCTCGATCACAATTTCGGTCATGATTCGCAGGGCTATTGCATCTCTGTCTTTGGAGCAGAAGGAATGAGCGGAAATTCGGTTGATAGTCAGGTCCAACATAACACCTGCATCCACAATGGCCGCAGTCCGCGCCTGTCGAAAAGGCAGGGGGCAATCTTTCTCTATACGTGGAATGGAGGCAAGCTCGATGGTGTTGAGATTGCGAACAATACCATTGTGTGGGATCCCGCGGTGCGCGTACCTGCACTTCAATCGACTGCCGAATTCTCGGGCAATCACGCCAATCGATTTCGAGACAACACAGTGATCTCTGTGTCGCGGTCGTTCGTGTCGTCGAGTGCCGGCGTCCAGTTTTCCGGCAACCATTATTGCGCGCCCGACTCGGCCGCCGCATCCTCCACAACAGAATCAGACCCTGCTGCGAACAAACCCGATGAAATGTGCGGCTGCCTCACTGAGTTGCTGCGAAAAACAGCGGTACCTGATCCCAACGTAGCCTCCGCCCGTCCAATGGTCTTCGCTCCAGGCGGTCACTGGAAGCTGGTCTCTCTGCTTGCTGCTCCTGGAGACCGGGTTGCAGGAGATTCGGGAGCAGCCGCATCGCGGAGCCAAATGGTTCTGATCGAGAGCATGATGCGCCAGTTTGGAAGCCTTGGCCTGGAAAGCGTCGTTGTTCCCGAGCATGCCATCGCGCAGGACGCGCTGGAACAGTGGCGTGTGGATTGGAACATTGACTCGGCAGTCGAGATCGACGCGACCGACGCAATCGGATTGCGCAAATTCCTGAACTCACCCAAAGCGCCGCTGCTGCTTGTCTCTCAGGCCGGTCAGGTTGCTGCAAACTGGCAATATCCAACAGCGCCGGCGGATGTATGGCTCCAGATTGAAAGCCATCTGGGTGCGCCGGCAGGAGCGCAGCAGATGCCCGCATGTCAGAACTCGATGGAGGCCCGATGATTCGTGAGCGCATCGGCATCGCATTACTCGTCTGGCTCGCGATGGGCGCCACGTGCATTCATGCCCAGGAATTGGCACTCCATGATGGCGACCGGGTCGTCTTCTATGGCGACAGCATCACGGCTCAGCGTCTTTATACGCGTTTTGTTGAAGACATCTTCCTCACCCGCTACCCGCAGATGCACATTACGTTCTGGAACGCGGGAGTCCCGGGCGACACTGCTTACGGTGGCTATACCGGTGATACGTCAACGCGGTTGAGGCGGGACGTACTTCCCCATCGGCCAACGGTGATCACCATCATGCTGGGGATGAACGACGGCTACTACATGGACTTCAACCCGAAGTATCTTGATGTCTTCAAGACTGGTTACGCCAAGCTGCTGGATAGCCTTCAACGCGAATCGCCTGAACCGAAAATCCTACTCATCTCTCCCACCCCTTACGATGAAGTCACGCACGGCACGGAGTTCGCACGCTACAGCAATACGGTGAGCCGCTATTCCGCTGCTGTGAAAGAGCTGGCAGTATCGTCGCATCTCGGTCTCAGCGATTTCAATCAGGTTGAAACGAGCCTGCTGAATGCAGGAACACAGAAGAACACCTCGCTGGCGGCATTGCTTGTTCCGGACCGCATCCATCCCTCAGAAGCGTCGCATTGGGTGATGGCTGCCGCCCTTGCGCGCACGTGGGGAGTGTCGCCGATTATAAGCAGCGTCGAGATTGATGCCGCAGTTGCAAAAACGATCGCAGTCGAGAATTCGGAGGTGGCCGATCTCAAGGCGGCCGAAGAAAAATTGCAGTGGACGCAGACAGACAAGGCCCTGCCGCTGCCATTGTCGTTGGACGATGCAATGATTCAGTTTGTTCTTGGCATCTCCGGATTGGAAGAGATGGATCAGCAGTTGCTTCGTGTGAGTGGTTTTCCCGCGGCGCGATACACGCTGAAGATCGATGGGAAGAGCATCGCTTCATTCACGCGGGAACAGCTATCGTCTGGCGTCAATCTCGCAGTCTATGCCACGCCGATGGAAAGCCAGGCGCGGGGCGTGGACGGAATCGAGCTGAAGCGAACAAGATTGGACGAGGCGCACTTCATTCTGGCGATTGAGAATCCAAAGATTTCAAACGATGCGGATGCAACCCGCGCGATAGAAGCAAAGGACGCGGCCCTTGCCGCGGAACAGCGCGCTGCAGCACAGCCAAAGCCGCATCGGTTTGAACTTTCTCCGGAGTGAAACGCAGCCAATCGGAGGGGACCTTTGAAGCCGACTCGACCTTCATTCGATTCCGAGCGACGCATGCTTCTCGGTGGCCTCGCAGGCGCGATCATTGCTGGGGCTATGCCGGGCTCCGCTCCGCACCTCTTTGGGCAAGAGTTTCCATCAGGCGGCCCGGCGCCCGCTCGCGATGAGGTCGAACGTATGCTGAAGCCGCTTTTCAGCACGAACGACCCGGCAATCTGGCGGTTGCTCACAGATGCGTACGCTGAATGTGTCTTGGGCAAAATACACCCACCCGATCCGCCCCTCGCGCACAGTTGGATCGTACCCGGCGGCGGCTATTATGCCCAATGGCTCTGGGACACAATGTTTGTACTCGACTTGCTCTCCATCCTCCCTGGGCAGCAGGAGACAATTCGTGGCGTCTTCCAGAATTACTGGGACTTCCAGCAAAGGTGGAACGGCGCGAAGCCCGCATTCATGCATGGAATGGTCGCGAATTTCATGGCGCCGTTTGACGCACCGGCGGAACGCCAAGGCAAGCAGTGGAGGACGTTTCCCGCCTACTCGCAAGCGCCTCTGCTTGCCTGGGGTATGGAACGGGTTTCCCTGCGTAATCACGATACGGAGCTTCTCCATGCCGGGCTTCAGCCTTTGGAGGATTTTCATGAATGGTACTGGCGCGAGCGCGATGTGACTGGATGCGGCCTGATTGGTGTCGGCGCATATAGCGGGGACGCGCAGCACGCGCGCTATGAAACATACGACCGAGAGGTCGATCTCGATGACCTGCACATGACCCCTCATCCAGGCCGCGGTGCCGGCCCGCGGAACGGCCCATGGTATGGCGATATCCTCATACCTGCGAACACGGCCTATCTGCTGTTGTCGGAACTTTCATTGGTCCGTATGGCCACCGTCGTCGGCAATCATGCCATGGCCGCGCGTCGCAAGGCACGTTACGGCAAGGGTGCGCGAGCCATGCGCGTCCACATGTGGTCGCAGGAGCTGGGCTGTTTCCTTGCGGTAAAACGCGACACACTGGCCATGATCCCATCCCCGACGGTGGGCGGCTTCATGCCGCTGTTGGTGCGCGTGCCCACGGCTGCGCAGGCGGCGTCCATGGCCTCGATGCTTACCACTCCCGCGTGGGCCACACAGTTGCCAATCCCCACCGTGGCCACCAACAACCCCCGCTATATGTCTTCCGAGTTCTGGCGCGGAGATGTATGGCCTGCTCCCAACTATCAGATTGCGCAAGGGCTCGCAGCGTATGGGCATCGTGCCCTGGCAGCGCATATTGCTGACCTGACCGTCTCCAATGCGCTCAAGACAGGCATCTCAGAGCGGTACGACTCACGGACTGGCGTGCCACTCGGCGTGAAAGGCCTTGGCATGTCCGCCACAGTCATCACAATGATGCTCGACGGACTAACGAGTCGCTATGAACTGCACACCGTCCCGCCCATGTCCAGCGCTTCGATCCCGCCCCCGGGAAGAAAAGCGGATAGGAGTTAATGCGGTGTTTGCAAGGCGAATGCAGTTTTAGGAATGGGCTTAACGTCAGAATCATGTTCGACATGATATAGACGACCAGGCAAATCTTTGCAACTCGGTGAGAGTTGCCTTCCTTCAGCGGCTTGAAAGTGAACTGAAGCACACAGGGCAAGCCGCAATTCCAGATCGGCCACAGGCAACGATTTCGAGTTGCGGTTGGATTGCTATCCATTCGCGCCGCACGGTGGCGCCGGGTTTCCGCTGCACGAGGGTCGCTTTCGGGAAACACCCATGTCGCGACGAATCGAAAATCCTGGGGTCTACCTTCAGATGGAGCGCGCCCGTCTCGACCTACGATGGTAGTCCCATTTTTAGCACGCGCGGAGCTTCTCGGTTCCTCGGGCTGCGCGCCGAGAAGCTAATGAATTGGCGATAAAGTGATCAGGGTCCGGACTATATCCAGTCCGGTACTGGCGGACCGGTGAGATACAAACTCGATGCCCTCGTTGCATTGCGAGAGATCAACAAGGTCGTGGTAGGAGCAAAGCCATGACCGACACCAGTCATGCCATTTCCGGGGAGAGCACCACAGGCAACATCGTACCCAGGGTCACCCAGGACATTTACCAGCAAGCTGTTAGTGAGGAAAAGCGACTTGCCCAAGACCTGGTCTTCAGGAGTCTGCTGGAAGGAGGCTCGCCTCAGCACCCTTCAGCACCCTCGAAGACCACCTGAAAGAAGATGTCGCTTCCATAAACCATTGATTCTATTCTGTTTATGGCGGGGACGGCGGGGCTCGAACCCGCGACCTCTGCCGCGACAGAGGGCAAGTACTATAAGAATCATAGATTTACAGATCACTTTCCGACATCTGAATGAACCATAACTCCTTTAGAGAGCATAAGGGCGATGAAATTGTACCTTTGTTTGTACCTTTCGCTCCCAAACTGGTCTGCCCGTCAAGGTTCGATTAACCGCTCGTTTCAGTTGAGCTGTAAGAGGACTGTCAATCGAGCAAGCCCTCTCCACATTCATTGCCGATCGCAATCTCACTCAATCACTCGTGAAGCGACCGCAGGCGATCTCCCCTCACCCTGCTGTACAGAGTTGAAAAGACCGTTTACACAAAAAGACTTACACCCTCAAAGTCAGCGCTGCACGCGAAGCTAGCCGAGATCGAATGTCCCCACCCCAAAACCTCCGTTCCACCAAAGCAATGACAGGCGGGCACAGTTTGATTCTTGGCCCGTGTTGCCGTTGTTCTCCACTTTGTGAGATCAAGTGCAGTGATTGCCGTCACATCTAGTACTGCGTGAGCTGGCTCACACTGTTCCTCCATGCAGCCTTCCAGGTTGTGATTTTAAACACCGAGGCCCATCAATGAATAGCAAATGGCGCTCTCTTCCCTTCGCCACTGTGTTGGCTGTCGTTTCGATGTTGGTAGTTCTATCCCTTCCACCCTCCGCAAGTGCCATTCCCGCATTTTCACGACGCTATGGCACCTCCTGCACAACCTGCCACTCGGATTTTCCCAAGCTCAATGATTTCGGCAAAGCCTTCAAAGATGCGGGCTTCAAATTTCCCAAGGATGACGAATCTTTCCTGAAGGCGCCGCCTGTTCTGCTGGGTGCTCCTGCGCAAGCGGAACTGTGGCCGCACACGGTGTACCCGGGATCCATCCCAGGTCTGCTGCCGGTAGGTTTGCGCTACAACACCTACTACCAGCAAGTAAGCGCCAACCGCAACAACTTCAATTTGGCTCTTCCCGCTGGCACTGTTGGCAACTTCATTCCCAAGTCCGATTTTCAGCCTGGGTACTTCAGCATCTTCACAGCAGGCAACTTCGGCACCGGCATTTCGTGGTGGGTGGATGACGACATCAGTGTTGCCGGCGCCAACGCCAATGGCGCTTTGGGGGATGCCTACTTGAAATTCAATGACCTCAGTCGCTTCCTCAAGCTGCCCAAAGACTCGCTCAACCTGCGCGCCGGCCAGTTTGAATTGGATCTTCCCTTCAGCCAGGCGCGCACCTGGAACCTGAGCGGATGGGACATCTTTAGCGAAGCCAATGTCGGAATTCAGAATGGGCTCGGCCCACAGCAGTTTGTCAACAACGGGTCCGCGCTCGAAGATGCGGCCAACGGTATCGAATTCAGTGGTGGCCACATTTACCAGGGCTACCACTATTCGGTTGCGGTGTTTGACCAAAACACAACGGGGTTAACCATCAGCCCACCGAACGTCGCGCCGCAGAACGCAGTTGCTTTCAATTCCGACGCGAACTTCAAGGACCTTTACGGCCGTTTCGTCTACCGCTTCAACCTGGAAAAGGACCCGGTGAGTCGCGATGACGTGCAGGCCGCGGGCGCAATGGGCCCAAGAGATCACACGTTCCTGGCGCTGGGCGCCTTCTACCTCTATGGGCGCACGGCGCAGCCTTTGAGCGGCGTGCTCGCCGATGGCATTACGCCTACCGTACTCACTGCACGAGAGCCTTTCTACCGCATCGGTGGAGACGTCAACTTCAACTATCGCACCTTCAACGTCTTTGGTGTATATCTGGCAGCCCACGATCACAACCTCTTGCCGGTCACCGCGCCGGGAGCCGCTGGAGTCACCGGCTTTACGCCGGGAGCGGCAGCGACATTCAGCGGCGGGTTCGCTGAGGCCGACTACCTGGCTCTGCCCTGGGCCATGACCATCATGCGGTGGGATCAGGTCAAGTCGAGCGCGGACCGAATCAACTTCATTCAGTACGATCCGACCGCGCCACCAGGGTCTTCGTTTTTCTCGCCCTATTCGGCCACTCGAAACCGTTTCACACCCGGTGAGCAATTCCTCATCCACGCCAACATCAAGACCTCGATCGAATACCAGATCATGCCAAAGCAGATCGTCTACAACCCGGCAACCGGCCTGCCACTCACCGGGCCATTCCGGACTAACGCGCTGATTGTGGGGCTGGAATTTGCTTACTAGCGCACCACTCAGGAACACCGATTTTGCAACCAGGAGAACACATGAAAAAAATCGCTCTCGTAACAATCGTCATGACGGCACTCGGCACCGCTGCCTTTGCCGGCACCATTCACGGCAAGGTCTCCGGTGTTAGCGGCGAGTCCGTGGTATATGTTGAGGCCATCGCCGGCAAAACCTTCCCTGCTCCCACGCAACACATCACCATCGACCAGAAGGGACTGATGTTTGTGCCGCACATTACGGCAGTCGCGCAAGGCACGACCGTCGAGTTCCTCAACAGCGACAGCGTCGCGCATAACGTGTTCTGGCCCTCCATCAGCGGCAACAAGAAGCTTGGGCACAACCTGGGCACATGGCCCCAGGGTCAAAGGAAGTCCTTCACATTCAGCGACCCCGGCGTCGTGTCTCTGCTTTGCAACGTCCACCCGGAGATGTCGGCCTACGTGATCGTTTCGCCCACGCCCTACTTCGCGGAGACGGACAAGTCCGGCGAATTCAAGATCGACAACGTACCGGACGGCGCCTACACCGTAACCGCATGGCATGAAGGAGCAAAGAACAAATCCAATCCAGTGAAGGTTGCCGGAAACACCACCGCGGACTTCACACTCAGCAAGTAAATCAAAGGGCGGAAGAGTCTTCCCTGGCCGCCCTTATTCCCCATCCCCCAATGGGAGAGGTCCCGCATGTTGCAACGCTTTGTCGACAAAAAAGTTGACCGGGATTGGCTGAACACCAACTTTCCCTGCATGATGGCCTGTCCCGCGCACACCAATGCCGGCCGCTATGTCGAGCTCATTGCGGAAGGCGAGTTTGAAGAGGCCTATCGCATTGCACGCGAGCCAAATCCCATGGCCAGCATCTGCGGACGTGTCTGCGCGCATCCCTGCGAGACAGCCTGCCGCCGCGGAGAGATTGACAAACCGATCGCTATCCGGGCGCTCAAGCGATTCCTGACCGAGCGGTATGGTCCGGAGTCGCGACATCCCATCGATGTGAACGCCGGGCGCACACAACCAAAGCTTCCTTTTCGCATTGCCGTTGTGGGCGCTGGGCCGGTGGGGCTCTCTTCCGCACATGACCTTGCGCTGATGGGCTACGCCGTCACCATCTTCGAAGCATCGCAGGTGCCAGGCGGCATGCTCTACCTCGGGCTGCCCGAGTATCGCCTATCCCGCGATGTGGTGGAAGCACAGGTTCGCGAGATTCTCGCCACCGGTGATATCACACTGAAATTGAACCAGGCGGCCGGCCGCGATTTCACCATCGCCGATCTGCGGCGAGACTTCGACGCCGTTCTGATTGCGGTGGGCGCCCATCGTAGCCGCGACCTCACCATTCCAGGCGTAAATCTGGACGGGGTCTACAAGGGCATCGACTTTCTTCTCAACGTGAATCTCGGTTACCGGTTCACCATTGGCAAAAAGGTTCTCGTCATCGGCGGTGGCAACGTGGCTATGGATGTTGCCCGGTCCGCGGCCCGCGAGGTCCTGCGCCAACATGCAGGCGGCGTGGAGAACTTCGAGCCGTCCCAGGGAAGCATGGATGCGGTCGCCGCCCGCGAGATGATGGATGTTTCACTCTCGGCTTTGCGGCTCGGCGCGCAAGAGGTGCACCTGGTGTGCCTGGAGACGCGCGCTGAAATGCCCGCGGCACTTGAGGAGATTGAAGAGGCGGAAGAGGAAGGGATCATCATCCACCCTGGCTTTGGCCCAAAGCAGATCATTGGTGAGAATGGGCGAGCCGTGGCGCTAGAGGTGCTGAAAACCAAGTCGGTCTTCGATGCGAACCGGCGGTTTAGCCCGACTTTCTACGAGAACAGCGAAACGCTGCTTGCTTGCGACACGATCATCATGGCCATTGGCCAGGCGCCCAATCTGCAATTCCTTAGTGCGGAAGATGGAGTGGAAGTTTCACCGCGCGGGCTGATCGCAGTGAACCCTCAAACGCTGATGACTTCCGCTGCAGGTGTCTTTGCAGGTGGCGACTGCGTCTTCGGACCGCGCCTCATCATCGACAGTGTTGCCGACGGGAAGCGCGCGGCGGTGGGAATTGACGAGTTCCTGCGCGGAAAAGAACACCCTGCCCCGATTGTGGAAGTTGAGGTGCTTGAGCGCCACCGAATGCCGCTGAATCTTCTCGATCTGGTGCGGCCACCGATTCCGATGCTGCCGCTCAATCGCCGCACCGGAGTCACTGAAGTCGAGATCGGATTCGACGAGGAAGCCGCGGTAGCCGAAGCGCAGCGCTGCCTGCATTGCTGGGTCAATACCGTCTTTGAGGGCAACGCCGCGGACGCCACTCAATGCATCCTCTGCGGCGGGTGCGTCGACGTTTGCCCGGAAAACTGCCTGGAGCTTGTCTCGCTCGATCGAATTTCCTTCGACGAAGTGACCACGGGGCAACTCGCAGAGGTTCGCGATCTGCTAGGCGTTGAACTGGATGACATCAAGGCAGACGAGCTCGGGGTGATCGCCGGCTCGGCCATGCTGAAGGATGAGTCGCGCTGCATTCGCTGCGGACTGTGCGCGGCGCGTTGTCCCGCAGGCACCATCACCATGGAGTCATACAACCTTCTTTCCGCGGATCCAACCGGATTGATTTCCATTGAATCCATCGATCGTCCATTGCGTGCGAAACCTGCAATTGCAGGCGCGCTGAAGAGGTAATACATGTCCGACCACGCACTCAATACGCGGCAAGCACCTCCGGCGGAATTCGATCGAAGAGCCTTCTTCACAAAGATCGGGCTCGGATCGCTGGGCATCGCAGCCGCGGGCACAATCGTCTTCTCTTACGAGTATCTTTCGCCCAACGTCCTTTATGAACCATCGCCCATCGTCAACATCGGCAAGCCCCAGGACTTCGCATTGAATTCGGTGACCATGGACGTCAATTCGGCAATCTATCTGGTGCGCGCCGATGAGGGTTACTTTGCGCTCAGCATGGTATGCACGCACCTGGGCTGCCTGACTGCATGGAACCAGGACCTGGGAATCATCAAGTGCCCCTGCCACGGCAGCGAATTCACGCGCACCGGTCAAAAGATTGAAGGCCCCGCGCCCAAGCCTCTGCCCTGGCTCAAGACCTGGGTCAGCGACGAAGGCGACCTCATGGTCGACCGTTCCACCGACATTCCGCCATTGCAGTATTTGAGGATATGAGCATGCCCACCAAGGCCGACCAGATCATCGAACAAGTGCGCGCGAGCCGGGTGTGGCGATCGGTCTTTCGCAGCGGCACGGGTAACAGCACGCTCCATCGCGCACTGGCTATCCAGCAGAATATCTTTCTTCATTTATTCGCGACCAAAGTTCGCAAGCGCATGGTGCGCTTCAGCGCTACGTGGTACCTGGGCACGCTGACGTTGGGAACATTCCTGATCCTGGTCATCACCGGGGTTTTGCTCATGCTCTACTACCACCCGTCCGTGCCGCAGGCATACGCGGACATGAAGGACCTGCAGTTTGTCGTATCGTCTGGGCTCTTTCTCAGGAATCTCCACCGCTGGTCGGCGCAGCTTATGGTCTTCCTGGTTTTTGCGCACATGTTCAAGGTCTTCTATCGTGGCGCGTATCGCACCCCGCGCGAATTCAACTGGGTCATTGGAATTGTGCTGTTGCTCATCACGCTGCTGCTCAGCTACACAGGCTACCTGCTCCCTTGGGATCAACTCGCCTACTGGGCGATCACCGTCGGCTCCAATCTTTCTTCTGCCGTACCGCTGATAGGCAGCAAGATCCACTTCCTGCTTCTGGGCGGCAACCAGGTCAACGCGAATGCGCTGTTGCGTTTCTACGTGCTGCACTGTGTGATTCTGCCGCTCGCCGCCATTCTCTTCATCGCAATCCATTTCTGGCGTATTCGCAAGGACGGCGGCCTCTACGTGCAGCAGTCGGACCCGAAAGCGCAAGCAGCCGCTGAGAACGAACCCGCCGCGAAGGAGGCGAAATGAGCGATCCGAAGGACTTCGTCGCAGGCATCGACTCAGACCAGCGGCGCTCACCCACGCGCGTTGTCTTCGTCACGCGCCGCACCTC
>PLPU01000268.1:0-7038 GCA_003159975.1 Acidobacteriaceae bacterium | reverse complement strand
GCCAAAGCGCCATGGTACTTTCTCGGCCTGCAGGAACTGCTGCACTACTTTCCGCCTGTCGTGGCCGGAGTGTTGGTGCCTTCGCTGCTCATCATCGCGCTGGTTGTCATTCCCTATTTCAACATCAACATTGAAGCCAATGGCCTCTTTCTGAAAGACCGGACAAAACGATTGCGCCTGTTCTATCTGGCCGCTCTCGGGATGCTGGTCTTTCTTCTGGCTTTCCATGTTTACGTCGCCTTGGGACCCACCGTGATTGTCGCGTTGGCGATGATCGTCGCCGCCAACAGCACGCCCGATTCGCCTTCACGGTTCCGTCGCTATCTGGCCCGGAAGCCACTGGCTTACTGGATCATGACATGGTTTCTCTTCGAACTCATTGTGCTCACCGCTGTGGGCACATGGTTCCGCGGCCCGGGCTGGTCCTGGGTTTTGCCATGGAGGAGTTAAGTGCAATCCATTAGAAAGATCCTTTCCTCCGCGTGGCAGGCGCTCTTCGGCGATCCGGTGCGGGCATTCGGCGTTGTCAGCCTTGGTTTGCTGTTGGCGCTTGCGATTGCACCGGCCAAAGAACACTTCAGCCAGTGGCACAGTTATCAGCGGCACTACCTGGCGCTCATTCACGATCGCGGCGATGCAGTCAGCCTGCGTCGCCGATTCCAGCCGGGCATTCATCAGATTTGGTTGCCCGAGCTAGGCGTCGTCGACCGCTGCACCACGTGCCATCTGGGATTGAATGAGGCAAGTCTTGGCGACGTGAAAGAGCAGCCCTTCCGCAAACACCCGGTCGTTCCACACTCGCTGGACGGATTCGGCTGCGTTATTTGTCATGGCGGCCAAGGTCCGGCCACNNGGCCAGACGGCACCAAAGTAGCAGCGACGGACCATCCTCCGTCGCTCGTCCACATCGCGGACAAGACGACGCGAGAGTGGATTTATAGTTGGTTGAAAGATCCCCAGGCATACGCGGCATCAACTACGATGCCCAACTACAAGCTCAGCGATGTAGACGCAAGCGACATTTCAGCGTATCTGGTGAGCACCAGCACCACTCATGCCGGCGATACTGCCGCGCTCGGAACGAAGCCGGCAGCAAACGCCGATCCCTCCGCGGGGCCGAGCCTGTATGGCGAATCTTTCTGCTCCTCATGCCACGCAGTTCAGAATGCAGCGGGTAACCTGGTGGGCGGCGATTTAGGTCCCGAACTCACGCGCCTTGGCAACAAGGTGAAGCCCGAGTGGCTGACGGCGTGGCTCCAGAATCCTCGCATCTACGATGCAACGACACCCATGCCGCAATACCGCTTCACCCCGCAGCAGATCACGATTCTGGTTGCTTTTCTCCAGGCAAAAACGGACTCCGACTACGGTTCGAGCGTTCATCTGGATGCGGCCAGTCCGCCGCAGATTGCCCACGGACGGAAACTGATCGTCGAGCTGGGATGCGCGGCCTGCCATGAGATCAACGGCGTGCAGAAGCCGGAAAACTTTGCGCCTGACCTCAGCACTATTGGAAGCAAGCCTCTCACGCAGATTGTCTTTTTGCCCGGCATGGAACACACGATGTCCAGTTACATCGTCGCCAAGATCCGTGAGCCGCGCGCCTTCGGCCCCAGCGTGAAGATGCCGCAGTTTGCTCTGACGGCTTCGCAGACAGATGCTTTGACCACGGCCCTGCTTGCGCTCACGAATCGCAGCCGCACCATGCCCGACAATTTACGTGTCGCGGCAACTCCGGAGACCAACTACCAGCCTGCCGGGCACGCGGGCAAGCTGATCAACGAACTCGCCTGTTTCAGTTGCCACCGCTTCAACGGCAGGGGCGGCGATATGGCGCCCGACCTTTCCTGGGAAGGAAGCGCGGTGCAGCGGCAATGGCTCACCGACTTCCTCCACAACCCCAACACGCTGCGCCCATCGCTCATCCGGCGCATGCCGCGCTTCAACCTGAGCGACAGCGATAACAAGGAATTGACGGACTACATACTAACCGTCTACCAGTCGCCGTCGATCGACGCGGACTTCACATTAACGCCTGGGATTGACGCGGGAACCGTCGAGCACGGCAGGCAACTGTTCTATTCCAAATACGCCTGCCAGGCGTGCCACATCGTCGATTCCAAAACCGACAAGGGATATATTGGGCCGACACTCACACAGGTTGGCTCGAGGTTGACTTCCGCCTGGGTCTACGCGTGGCTCAGAAATCCACAGGCGCTGCGGCCTGGCACCACTGAACCGAACCAGAACCTGAACGATGACGACGCCCGCGCTCTCACAGCATTCTTGATGTCGCTGAAAGGCCCGGCCGGGCGGGGGGCGAAGCAATGATGATGCGAAGCACTGCGCGCAGGACAATCCGAATATCCGCTCTGGCGCTTTTCGCTCTCGCCGCCGTGGCAGGCTGCAAGCATTCCGCTCCACCGGCTGCTGGATTGAAAGCCACGGCTGCTGGATCGGCAATCGTCGAGTCGAGCGGCGGCCACCAGGTTGGCGTTACCGGCACGGTGTTGAAAGATCCACTTGTGGTGCAGGTGAATGACGATCAGGGGACTGCGGTTCCCGGCGCACTGGTTGAGTTTCATGGTTCCGCCGGCGTCAGCTTTGACTCAGCAGTGATGCTCACCGATTCCAGCGGGCAGGCAACCACGTTGGTCACTCTGGGTACCATCGCGGGAAGATACCAGCTCAGCGCAGTCACACCGGGCAAGTCGAAGCCCGTGAGCCTCGATATTGTCGAAACGGCACTTGGCTACCAACAGCGAGTGGGCTCCATTCTCGCGGATAAATACTGCAACCGCTGTCACGACTCGGAGTCTTCTCCCGAACGCGTCTCCAACTACGACAATCTCGAAGTGAAACCGCATGCATTCACAGACGGCTCCACGTTGAACAAAATGAGCGATGCCGATCTCACATCGATCATTCTTCACGGCGGCCCGGCGCTGAATCGCTCAGCACTCATGCCTCCCTACGGAAATACATTGAGCCCTGCGGATGTGCGGGCCCTTATCGCTTACACTCGCGCGGTGGCTGATCCTCCGTACGAGCCCGCAGGGACGGTCTATGCGCGCAAGTAAATTTGCATTCCTCGTTATATTGTTCATCGGCGCCCGGCTTGTTCGCGCGCAGGTTGTGGCCCCGGGCGAATTGACTGATCCCTCGCTGCGCGCACTCCAGGAGCAATCCTTCGGTAGCCTCAAGACCGTTGGTCAGAACATCGTCGGCCATCAATTCAACTTTCCTTTCTATCTCAGCCGAAAGCTCGATATCGACGAACGGATACAGAAGCGAACCGACCAGCACTCCATCCGCTTTGAACACTACAACGGCGCAACCGTGATCGCCATCTCCGGCAATTACTACGGAGCCTACTCATCCGAAAAATTCAACGAAGAGCAGCGCGCGCGTCAGACCTTCCAGGATGTTGTCGTGCCCATCCTGAAGGCCGTGGTTCCGACATTCGAGGGCAACACCGCCGTTCAGGGATACGCCGTTGAAGTGTCGCACCATGTAGTCAGCAAGACAATGGGCATGCCAATTGAGCGACCTGAAAACCTCATGGTCTACCTTCCGCAGGCTGCGGCGGTCAAGCTCGTCGCGGCACAGAACAACCTCGCAATGCAAGGCGCTCTGCTTGATGCCGATGTGCTGCTCAATGCGAAGCAGCTTGATATATGGATGACGGACGACGAGCAGGCGCCTGCGAAGGAATCCGAGGCTCCTGCGGAGGTAGCCAAAACAACCGCGCCAGTCGCCATCCCAACCGTGACGAATGCTGCCAACGTCGCACGACGGCACGCGGAAGCCGATGTCCCTGTGCAGCCCGACCCGAAACCCACATCGGCGCTTGTGCCTCCTGCACCTTTGCCCCCGCCATCTCCAGTGCGCGATTCTTCTCCGCAGGCGTTAGCCACACTCCAGTCATCAATTCAGGGCGCCAGCAACCACATGCTGAAGGAATTGGAACCCGAGGCGCACTTCGTGACATACGCCCCGCCCGCATTCATTCCTTTTCATCATCAGGTGTATCTCGAACTCTCCATGACCACGCAGTTGGCGGAATCGCCGGCAACCTCGCGTTACAAGCTTGCTGCTTTGGCCTTTGACGAGCACATCTCGCCGCTCATCCGCCGCGTGCTCACTTACTTTCCAGGGGACCAGAACTTTGACGGCATCAGCTTCAGCACCACGGTACGTCCCCGCACAAAACCGGGCGCGGCCGCTGCGAAAGCTCTGTCCGTTGAATTCTTCTTCTCTCTGGAAGATCTTCGCCGCTATCAGTCCTACGATTGCACTGGCCAGCAACTCATCAATGACGGAATCGTGCTGATCAACGGGGAGCGGGCCGGGCTCGATCTGCAGCTTGCGCAAGGCAGCGGCCAGCCATGAAGAACGCCGCTGGAGCCCCTGCGACTCTCGCGGCTCTCTTGGTCGCGGTAGCCTGCTTGATTCCCATGGCGGCTCAGGCTCTTCAAACCGGAGCCGCCACCGCTACGCCTCAACCCGCCTCATTTCCAGCGCCGATCAACCTCAAGGTACTGCCGAAAGACCTGACCGGACAGCAAGTTCATGACTTGATGGAACAGTGGAAGGTCGGGCTGGGAATGAGCTGCAGTGCGTGCCATGCCGAGGATAAGGAGAGAGTCAACCAGAATGGCCGTCCGCTCCTCGACTTTCCCGACGATTCGAAACCGGAGAAGACTACCGCGCGGTTGATGTACACCATGACCGAGGAGATTAACCAAAAGTATATTGCCAGGATTGACAGCTCCGGCGCACCGGTAACATGCGGCACATGTCATCGTGGCCGTGTCGGGCCCGACCCGTTCGTCGCCTCCTCTGATGATGGACGGCCAGTGACCCAAGGCCCTGCGCCCTCCGGCGTAAATCTACTTTCGCTCGAGCGCAGAGACGCGGTGGAGGATGTGGATTACGCTTCGCCGCTCGAGATTCTGTTGTCGGCTGATGGCGCGCGGCTTTACGTGCTGTGCCAGCAGAGCGAGGAGGTGCGGGTGCTGGATGCGGCCAGCTATGCAGTGATCAAGAACATCGCCGTGGGCCGCGTACCGCGCGGGATGTCGTTTTCGCCTGACGGCGCGCGGCTCTTTGTGACCAACTCGTGGGACGACACGCTCTCGGTGATCGATACGAACACGCTCGCGGTGGTGGCGACATGGCCGGTGGGCATGGAGCCGTCGAGCGTTGTTTCAGATCGCCACGGCACGCGGCTCTTTGTGGCCAATCGCATCTCAAACGATGTCGCTGTCCTGAATGAGCAGACGGGCGTGGAGGAGAAGCGCCTGTTGGCTGGGCGCGGATCGAGCTATCTCGCGCTTTCTCCCGATGGAAGCCGTGTTTACGCGACCCACGTATATCCGAATCCGTCTCCGCTGCGGACGGGATTGGAGAACCGCACAGCGCCGGAGTCGGAGATTACGGTGATCGATGCAGCACGCGCGGTAGTGGTGGATCGCATGCCGCTGCATCGGATCGCGGGCGTCTTTCATGTAGCGCTCTCGGCAGATGGCCGCCTGGGCGTGGTAGCCGAGTACCACCCCAAGAATCTTGTGCCGTTGGCGCACCTGGAACACGGCGGGGCATTCGAAGATACGATCACGGTATTTGGCGCGGACGTGGGGAAGGCTGTGGAGGTGCCGCTCGACGAGTTGGAGCGCTATGCCTCGCAGCCGTTCGGCGTGGCGATTGCGCCGGACAAGTCGCGGATCTACGTGACAAGCGGCGGCTCGGAGATTGTGACGGTGGTGGATGTCACACACCTGATGCGCTTCATCCATATGCATCCTGCACCTTTTGTGCAGGATCTTTCGGCCAGCGCCAACTATGTGGTTACGCGCATTCCGGTGGGGCACAATCCGCGCGGGCTGACGCTGACACGCGACGGGCGCAGGCTGTTTGTGGCCAATCGGCTCGATGATACAGTGAGCGTAATCGACACGCGCACAAACCGCGTGGCTTCGACAATCAAGCTGGCTGGCCCGAAGCTCGTCTCCGCGCTGCGTCACGGCGAGCAGACCTTCTATACCTCTCGCTACTCGTTTCAAGGGGAGATCGGCTGCGCGAACTGCCATATCGATTCCACTTTCGACGGTCTTGAATGGAACCTGGAACCCGACGGCTTCGGTCGCAACATTGTGGACAACAAGCTGCTCGAAGGCGTCAGGAACACCGAGCCCTACAAGTGGACAGGCACGAATGCCAACATTCCGACCGAGTGCGGAACACGCACGGAAAAATACTTCTGGCGCTCGGAGAATTACGACGACCTGACGCTCGCGGACCTGACCGTCTACATCCGCAGTTTGCAACCGCGGCCCAACCGGTGGAAGCTGCCCGGCTACGAGCTCACACCGGCTCAGGAGCTCGGCAAAGCCATCTTCGAGCGCACGGTAGACAAGTTCCAAAAGCCGATTCCAGAGGTCAACCGCTGTTCGTATTGCCACAGCGGACCGAAAGGGACGAACCAGAAGACCTTCGACGTGGGGACACGCAAGCCCACCGACAATGCAAGCCTTCTGAAATCGGCGCCCTTGACCAACATTGCGCTGACGGCGCCTTATCTGCATGACGGTTCGGCGCGGACGCTGGAAGAGATATGGACCGTCTACAACCCGGACGACAAGCACGGTCGAACAAGTGACCTGACAAAGGATGAACTCAACGATCTGATTGAGTACCTCAGAACTCGATGAAAGGATCGCGATGCTGTGGCATCCGTGGTCTACGGCGTCATTAGCAGATGCAAGACAGATTCTTTGGCCAAGCCGGTACAAATGGGTTTGCGCCTCTCAGAGATGCTGAAGAATTGGAAGAACGAAACTGAGTTTCCTGCCTCTGATGATTGGGTGTCCGCCAGTACGCGAGCACAAGGGAAACGATCTCTCTGGGGTCACTCCGTGATGCGCAAGCTACAGCGGATTCGATTCTGCTCTTTATGGAAAGCTTGAGGCCAAGCGGCATTTTCCCCAACCGGGCCCCCTGCAACAGGCCTTCGTTGTCGGGGCGGAAGTAAATGCC
>PLPU01000313.1:0-4089 GCA_003159975.1 Acidobacteriaceae bacterium | reverse complement strand
ACCATGCCCTGGGTAGCAGCGCCCGCCGCCATTCTGGAAGCGTGGTACGCCGGCAGCGACGGCGCCAACGCGCTTGGCAATGTACTCTTCGGCTCCGTCAACCCCAGCGGCAAGCTCCCCAACACCTTCCCCAGGAGCGACGCCGATCTGCCCCATCCAACCATCGTGCAGCCGCCTCCGGGGTCGCGCCACTTCTCCGGTCCGGTTTCGCCGGTGGAGCGGGCAGCTGGCCTGCCGCCCTTCGACCGCGATTACAACGAGGGCGTCAAGGTTGGATACAAGTGGTATGACGCGGAGAAGAAACCTGTCCTGTTCCCCTTCGGTTATGGACTGTCCTACACCAGCTATCGCTACTCGGGCCTGTCTGTCACCCCTGCCAAAACCATCAACGTAACCTTCACCGTGGCCAACACCGGTGCGCGCAGCGGCGCGGAGATCGCGGAAGTTTACGCATCGCTCCCAGCCAGCGCACAGGAACCGCCCAAGCGCCTGGTGGGTTGGAGCAAGGTGAAGATCGATGCGGGCGGCCAGCAAACAGTTAATGTCGATATCGATCCGAAGTATCTTTCGATCTTCGACGAAAGCACGCAAGCCTGGAAGCTTGTTCCCGGCGACTACACCATCCTGGTCGGGGGCTCGTCGCAGGATCTGCCACTGAAAGCCACTGTCAGTCTCAAGTAATCCCTGCAACGAACGCCCGCATGGCTTTGGGTCGAATTCGCACGAAAGTGTAAACATTCGATCCACAGCCAAGCGGGTTTTTCGTTATTCCTTTGTATCGCCGCCAATCTGAATCACCACGTACTTCGCCGGAACATCTCCCACGTTCTTCACCGCATGCGTAGTCCCGAACGCCACATAGATGATTCCGCCCGGACCAACGCGTTCCGTCTTCCCGTCGTGGAGAAACTCGAGCGTACCCTGCTGGACCACAATCAACTCAGTGTGCTGAATCGCATGCGCCGGGTTCGGCGTCATGCCCACCGGCTGCATCGATTCGTGAATCCCGACCGCTTCGCCTGTCGCCAGCGTGCCGGTCGCCACTCTTCGCCCCTCAGATCCATTGGGATTCGCTGTGACAGGCATCTGTTCATACAGAAACGCGCGCGAAGTCGCCAGCGGATTTGTGCCGCTGGCTGGGGCCGCCGCCATCCCGCAGCTCAGCGCAAATCCAGCCGCATAGATCATGAACCATTTCATGTCTGTCTCCTTTTCCAGCCAAGTCCGTGCGAACCTCCCGCGAGCGTCTGCCGCACCGCAGGGGTCTATTCACCATCCGGCGGGACCTGTTCCAGCAGCCGCTTCCAGGTCTTCTGATTTTTGCGGAAGCCTTTCTTCATATCCTCGAGAATCCGCTCGAAGTCCGCATTCGTCCGCAGACGGTTCCATGCGGGATTCTTCTGGAACCACGGATAGTTTTCATTGCCCAAATAAATTGCGCGGCGCAGCCAGTGCAGCGCTTCGCTCGAATCGCCCTCGACGGCAAAGTACGTCGCCAGCCGGTATGCCATCTCGCTGTCCGCCTCGGCCGCAGCCAGCGTATCATCCTTCAACAATGCCGCCGCACGTTTCCGCTCGCCTGCCTGCACATAGCACAGCGCCAGCGTAGGCACAGCGATGCGCAGCGAATCATCGTCGCGAATCACGCCCTCCAAAATCTCAATGGCCTCGTCCAGGTTGCCGAGGCGCATTTGCTGGTAGCCTGCTGAAGTCCGGAGCAACGGATGGCGCGGCTCCAGTGCAAGACCTTTTTCCAACTCGTCGCCCGCCAGCTCAATCTGGTTTTCATAGTGATACACGCGCGCGCGGTGGTTGTAGAGAAGCGGCGCGTTGGCGGGATTCAGTTTGAGCGCCCGGCTGAACTGTTGCAGCGCCTCCTCATACATACCATCGCCCCGCAGCGCCATTCCCGCCACCATGTGTACATTCCAGTCGTTGGCCGCAGAGGCGAGCAAGTTGGCCACACCATGCCGCGCCGACTCTTTTTCGCCGCGCGACAGCAGCATGTAGATGCGATAGAGATTTGCCTCCGTCGATGCCGGGTCCAGCTTGAGCGCCTCGTCAAACGAGCGGCGCGCATGCATCACATGAATCTGACCGCCGAATCCGTGCCGCACGTACTGCAGTTCCGCAATGCCGAGACCGCACCAGCCCGCCGCAAACTCCGGATCCTTGGTCGTGACGCCGGTAAACAATGCATGGGCGCGGTCCAGATCGCCGCGCGAACCGGTGCGCACCATGAACGAACTCAGCAGTGCCCGCGCCTGCAGATACTCTTCGCTCACCGGGCCGGGCAGTGAAGCTTCTCTCGGGCCGGAACGCGGCGCATCCATCTGGTCACCTGCGCTCAGGCCGTGCAGCGCGGCAAACACTTCGTTGGAAATCTCGGTCTGCACGGCAATCAGATCCAGCGAAGCCACGCGGATCGCGCCGCCCGAGCGAACGCTCTGCGAACTTACGTCGAGCAGTTGCCAGTTCAAATCGAATCCCTGCTCGGAGCGCAAAAAATTCCCGGCGAGCACAAACGAAACCAGCAGTTTCTGCCCAATCGAAAGCGGATCCATCTGCGCGATCGGCAGCGTCATCAGTGTGCTCGATGGCCGCACCACGAGCGCTGGAATCCGCGCCAGGCGCGCGGCAATCGCATCGGCCAGCGCAAATCCATACAGCGGAGCGACCTCGGTGGCGCCGAGATTGCTAAACGGCAGCACCACCAGCGAATTCTGCGGCGTCCGGTCGACCGCCGACTCGCGAAAACGCTCCGCGAGCAGCGAGAGAAAACCGGTATTACGCTTCTCCGCCTCCGCGGCCGTGGTAGGCAGGTTGGCGGCAGCTTCACCAGGAATGACGCCGGTCTCAATCTGCATCGCCTTCATGATGGTTTTGAGCGCCTCGCGCACCTCGGCCGCCGACGTATACCGGGCCGCTGGATTCTTTTCAAGACATGCAGCAATCACACTCTTTAACTCGTCTGATATTCCTGGAACACTGTCGCTCAAATCCTGCGGATCGGAAAACTGGATGGCGCGGATGACCTGAAAATCCTCGTTCTCGGGCCGCGCAAACGGATGGCGCCCACTCACCAGCTCATACAGAATCAAGCCAAGCGCCCACACATCCGACTGCACACTCGACTGGCCGGTAACAAACTGCTCCGGCGCCATGTAACGGATAGTGCCACCGCGCGCGGTGTAGGTGGCAGCCACCGATGCGTCCCTGGCGAGTCCCGGTTTCGAGGGGTCGAAGCTTGCGTCCTCGGGGCGCAGCCGGCGAGCCAGGCCGAAGTCGAGAATCTTCACCAGGCCGCCGTCTGTCAGCATCACGTTCTGCGGCTTCAGGTCGCGGTGAAAGATGCCCAACGTGTGCGCCGCCTGCAAGCCGTCCGCAATCTGAATGCCGACGGAAAGAACAAGCTGCAAACTCGCGGGACCGCGCGCAATGAGCCTGTCGAGCGACTGGCCCGGCACATACTGCATCACGATGTAGCCTTCGTCGCCGCTCTCGCCTACTTCATAAATCGCGCAGACGTTGGGGTGCTCAATCGCCGAAGCCAGCCGCGCCTCGCGCAGCACCGTCGTGCGCAACTGCTCGGCCGAGAGCAATCCCGTGCGCAATATCTTCAGCACCACCGGGCGCTGCAACAGCGTGTCCGTGGCCAGGTACACCACGCCGCTGCCGCCTGCTCCCAGCCGGCGAGAAATCTCGTAATGTTCAATCGTTCTTCGTGCCATCTCTATCTATGAGTGTACCGGCAGCGAGATGAAGCGCGTATCAATCGCTGTTTCGATAAGGATTCTGATCTCTGACCCCTGATCTCTGATCTCTGCGTTTCAATGTCCCCGCCTAACATCCGCATCTTCGGCCTGCTCCGGCGGCAGCTTGGCCAGGCGCTTCTGGCTGCGGCGGCCGAGCAGGAACATGGTCAAGCCAAAGACAAGCAGCACCAGGCCCCACCACAGGTTGATATCAAGGCCCTTGATGCCTGCGTAGATGGGACTGCCATTCGTCCGCAGCCCAAAGGCGGTCAGGATCACGCCTACCAGCGTGAACATCAATCCCATCGGAATGCGCAAATCAAGACTCATCGCT
>PLPU01000232.1:0-2728 GCA_003159975.1 Acidobacteriaceae bacterium | reverse complement strand
AGCTCGGGAAATTCAATACCGGGCGGTCCTTTGATTTCCTTGCCAGCCAAGACCCATCCCAAAGGTTCAGAGCATGCGCTCACCCTTGAATGGCGGCTCAGTCATGAACCGAGCCGATCCTGGCCAAGTTACAAACTAAGAAGCAGTCTGGTTCAATATGGTTGTCCCGAGCCGATTCCGGAGCGGCGCCGGCTGATTGACCGGCGCCATTCTCCCAAAGCGACAAACTAACTCACTCAATAACAAATGCCAACTAAGTCGCATTGCCGGACTTATTGCCCGCCAGGTGTTGAAGCCATCGTCGAGGTCGAGTTGGTCAGCAACTGAATTTCCACCCGCCGATTCTGCTTCCNNGCCAGGTACTGCACCACCGCATCCGCGCGCCGCTGGCTCAGGTCATAGTTGTACTGGGCCGGCCCGGTGGAATCTGTTCCGCCCGTCACTTCCAGAATGTAGCCATTCGCCGCTGTCAACTGCGCTGCAAAGCTGTCCAGTTGATCGCGGTCATCCTTTGTCAGCACCGCCTTGTCGAATCCAAACGTCACTGACACATCGGCCGCCTGCTTGTAGCTGTCCAGCCCCTTCACCACGCTGTCCAGCGAATCCGCGCGATGCACCGCGTCGTTGGCTGCGTTCTCCGCGTCGCCGGCCGACTTGCTCGCGGTCTGCGCATTCTGGGTGGCCGTATCGGCCGCGCCCTGCGCCTGGGTGATCCCCGCCTGCGCACGGCTGTCCACGTCATGAAGCTGCTGGTTGTTCGCCGACGTTTGGGCGTCCAGTTGATCGGTGTGTTGCACCAAAGGCGCGGTTTGCGTACGCACATAATTCTTGGTTGCGCACCCTGTCACGCCTGCCACCGCCAAAGTCGCCGCCATTGCCACTGCACCAACCCGATACATATTCATTGTTCTGCTCCTTCTTTGTTGACCGCCCTGCCTTGCGCACGGCGATTCAACGCCGGTTGAACCGGCATTTCCCGCAATCCTTCGAACTGCACCCACAGGACCAAATCCACACCAAAACATAACATGCTGAAAACAAACGCATTGCATAAGGACTATTTCCCTGCCCCGCATCTGGTTTCCGTGTACTTTTTACCCAATCCGGTAAGGATTGCCCGCCGCCAGGCAATCCCAGNNTCCCTCAGTCCCTTAGTCCCTATCCCCTAATCCCTAATCCCTATTCCCTATTCCCTATTCCCTGCCTCTCCACCCGCTATCCTAATGACTGGCCTCTTTCTCATGGACCTTTACACTAAAATCCGCCAGCTTCCCACCCAGCCCGGCGTATATCTCTACAAGAACGCCGAGGGCGAGGTCATCTACGTCGGCAAGGCCAAAAATCTCCGCTCCCGCGTCCGTTCCTATCTTCTTGAAGCCTCGCAGGCCAACGCCAAAACCGGCTCCCTGATGCGCGAGGCTGTCGACCTCGATTACATCCTCGTCGCCAACGAGCACGAAGCGCTGGCTCTGGAAAACAACCTGATCAAGCAGCGCAAACCCCGCTTCAACATCCTCCTGCGTGACGACAAAACCTACCCCTACGTCAAGCTCACCCTGGCCGACCGCTACCCCAAAGTCTTCGTCACCCGCCGCCTGCGCAAAGACGGCTCGGCCTATTACGGCCCTTACTTTCCCGGCAACCTCGCCTACCGCATCGTCGAACTCATTCACCGCAGCTTTCTCATCCCAAGTTGCAAGGTCGATCTGTCGCGCTACCACCCCCGTGCCTGCCTGCAGTACTACATTCACCGCTGCCTCGGCCCCTGCGTGGAAGGATTCACCACCCCCGAGCTTTACAAGGAAGCCGTCCGCGATGCCCAGCTCTTCCTCGAAGGTCGCTCAGCCGAGCTGGAGCGCAGCCTCACCGCCCGCATGGCCGCCGCCGCCGAGTCCGAGCAATTCGAATCCGCCGCCCGTCTTCGCGACCAGCTCTCGACTGTCCACCAGCTTCAGGAAAAACAGCGCATCGCCACCGCCGAGCAAAACGACGACGCCGACGTCTTCGGCTATCACTTTGAAGCCGGTTCCCTCGCCGTCAACCTCTTTCACGTTCGCGCCGGCAAAATCGTCGACCGCCGCGAGTTCTTCTGGGACGACCTCCCGGACCCGCTCGAAACCGCGGAAGACTTGATTGCAGCAAATTGTCATCCTGACCGACCGGAGGGAACCGGGGCCCCCAGCGATAGGTCTTCGTCGCTGGGGTGGAGAGTCGAAGGACCTGCTTCTTGCAATCCCGCCGAGAGGGCCGCGCCCGAACAACCATTCCACGCCGGCCCCGTCTTCTCGGCCCTCTTGAAGCAGCTCTACATCGACCAGCACTACGTCCCCCGCAGTATCCTCGTCCCCGTCGATTTCGACGACCGCGAATCACTCACCGCGCTACTCTCGGAACGCACCGGCCATCGCATTGAAATCGCAGTCCCGCAGCGCGGGGAAAAACGCTCTCTTGTCGACCTCGCCGGTCAGAACGCAAAGCAGTCCTACATCCAGCGCTTCCGCGTCCTTGAACCCAGCCGCAAAGCCATTCAGGAAGCGCTAGCCGACACCCTCATGCTCCCCGAGCTGCCCCGCCGCATTGAATGCTTCGACATCTCCCACATCCAGGGAGCCGAAACCGTGGCTTCGTTAGTTGTCTGGGAAGACGGCAAGATGAACAAGCAGCTCTACCGCAAATTCAAAGTCATGACCGTCCTCGGCGTCGACGATTTCGCCTCCATGCGCGAAGT
>PLPU01000488.1:148-13074 GCA_003159975.1 Acidobacteriaceae bacterium | reverse complement strand
TCGCCGTATTCGACCTGCGTGGGGGGGGACGGAGTTCAACGAGGGGACGAATGCGGCGGAGTACTGGTCGGCGACGAATACGACGAGCTACGAATCGGCGCTGGGGTACATTCCGGAGGAGGTTTGGAACGAGAGCGGGTCAAATGGGGGGTCGGGACTGTGGGCATCGGGCGGCGGGGCGAGCGTGGTGTATGCGCAGCCGAGCTGGCAAAAAGGAGTGAGCGGGACGAGCGCAGCCAATGGAATGCGGGCGGTTCCGGACGTGGCGATGACGGCGGCGGCGCACGATGGGTACGTGATTTGCGAGAACGGATCGTTCTTCGTGATTTCCGGGACATCGGCGGCGTCCCCTGCGTTTGCCGGGGTGATGGCGCTGGTGGTGGAGACGAAGGGCGGAACGGGGGTGGGGAATGCGAATGCGGGGCTGTATCCGCTGCTGAACGCGGCGAAAGATCCGTTTCACACGACGCCTTCAGGGAACAACAGCGTACCGGGGGTGACGGGGTTTGCGGCGGACGGCGGGGCTTATAACCTGGCGACCGGGCTGGGGTCGGTGGACGGGGCGGTGCTGGCGAGCAGCTGGGGCACGGGAAAGAGCGGGGTTGGGAGCCCGAACATTGCGCTGACGGCGGCTTCGAGTGCGGTGGCGGTGGTGCAGGGCGAGACCGCGACGGACGCGGTGACGCTGACGGGGAATGGGACCTACAGTGGCGCAGTGAGCCTGGGCGTGAGCGGGCTGCCGGCGGGAGTAATGGCTGCGTGGAGCAGGAATCCGCTGACGCTGAGCGGGGAGAGCGGGAAATCGACGCTGACGTTGACGGCGTCTTCAACGGCCAGGGCGGGGTTGGCGGCGATTACGGTGACGGCAAGCGGCGACGGGGTGACGGCGACCAAGCAGATCACGGTACAGGTGGAGCGGGCGTGGGGTTGCAACTGTGGCCGGGGTCGAGTTTGCTATCGGTGGTGCACTCCAACACGGGGTGAACCCCGGTGACGGTGATCGCGGGGGCGGGGTTGGCGGAGTTAGCGAGGTTATTGGACAGGTTCTCAGGCGAATCCTTTTACTCGAAAAGTGCGAAGGACTGCTGGATGCGGGCGGGGATTGTGGCGGGATCGTTGCCGGGGGTGTGGTTGATTTCGAGGACGGTAGGAGGCGGCACGGAGAGGGCCTTGAGGGCTTTGACGGCGGCCGGCCAGTCGATGTTGCCGTCGCCTGGCCAGAGGTGCTCGTCTTTGAGGCCGTGGTTGTCGTGGACGTGGACGGAGGCGATGTGGCTGCCCAGGGTAGCGATGGCTTCGGCGACGCCTACGGTGATGTGGGCATGGCCGAGGTCAAGACAGACGCCGACGTCGGGCAGGTGGCCCATCTCGAGGATGATGAGCAGGTGGGTAGGCGTGGTGGGCTCGCTGGTGAGATTCTCGACGAGCAGGCGGACGCCAAGGGGGCGGGCAAAGGCGCCGAGGTGTTCGAGGGCGTTGATGGCGAACTCGATGCTGCGCTGGGACCAGCCGTCGTCGCGCACGCCGAGGTGGAGGACGAGGTTGCGGAAGGGGATCTGCTCGGCGGCTTCGAGGGCGCGCTTGATCTCGTCCACGGCATCGATGCGGCGGGATTTCTCAGGGTGCAGGATGTTGACGGCGGGCGCACCGGCGCGGCCCATCTCGCGGTCAGGGAAGAGCGGGGCGTGCATGGAAAAGGGTTGGAGAGAGTTGGAGCGGAACCAGGCGGCCAGCTCGGCGATGTGCTCGCGGCTGGTGTAGTCGAAGTGCTGGCGGGCGGCAAAGATTTCGACTGCCTGGGCACCGGACCGGTCAGCGAGCTCCAGCAGGCCGGGGTGGAGGCGCTGGTCGAGGAACAGGTGCGTGGACAGGACTCGCAGCATGGTGAAGAACTCCCCAGTTTCGGGTGGCTCCGGAAGACAAACCGGACGCTACACCGATTGTCTCATTTTGCAGGAGTTTACGGTGAGGCGGGCGCCGCGGAGGATGGTGCGCGATGGAAAGTTGGGGGAAGACCAGGTTTGGGTTGGGGCGATCCCAGCGGGAGCGGGGCAAAAGACGATCATTTTCGATGCGGGGGAATGGATGCGGAAGTGGGTCGGGATGCAAGCCTGCGATATGGGGGGATCGCAGGCTTGCACCAGGAGGACACACGACTGGGGAAGGGTAAAACGGGGAAGCCGCCAACGTTTCCGGAGACTCCGGCGCGAGGTTTGCGACGTTCCCGGTGAGTTCAACGCAAAATTGAAGGCCCGAAATGCTGAACGGCAAAATCGCCGCTCCCATGAGCCTCTGAGGGGCCATCGTGTGGACTCTCTAGGGGCTACACGGGGGAAGATTAGCATTGAGGAAACAGCCGCGAATGAGCAATTTTGAACACTTTTGAGCAACGTCAGAGCGGAATTCATTGGGTCGAAAAATACTTCAGAATCTTTTCATATAACAAAACTGAGAGAAATTTGTAACATTGTGAAACGATTATTCAACTAACTCCACAATACGGACGGGAGATGGGAGTTTCTCATGGAGGGTGTGCCGAGACGCGAGGGGCCGGGATGGAATTGGACCCGGTGAAGCGGCGGCAAAAGGTACGCGGCAGCTAGAAGCGGCAATTTTGTACCGGATGTGGGGAGAGCTGGTGCGGGGAACACCGGCTGAGGGGGAAGCGGTTGCGGCGACGGCGCTTTCCGGAATGCAAGCCTGCAATCCCCCAGTAGGTTTGCAGACGTGCATCCCGGCAACGCATGACCAGGGAACAAGACGGGGGGAAAGCAGTCAACCTATCCAGAGGACCCTCCTCAGGAATTGCGAAAGTTTCCGCGGGTTGAACTGTTGCCCAGGCCCAATGTGCGGCATGGAGGGTCTGCTCACCATTTCTGTCACTCTGTACTCAAGGAGAGAGCACATTCGCGATCGCACATGGGGAACAATCGCATGGAATGACAGCAATCGACTGTGCTGTTTTGCTCAGTATCGAAAGATGAAAATCCATCTTTCTAAAACACGCCGGCCAAATAGTTGACCTGGGACGTACGGGGCTTTTCCTCCGTGGCGCCACACTGAGCCAGCACGATGGGCGACATGGTGATGACGGGGCATTGCGCATAGGCCAGCACCTTGTACACGGTGCCGGCGCGGGAGATGGCGGCAAAGTGGGACGCGCCCTGCGCACCGAGCACGATGAGGTTGGCTTGCTGGGCTCTGCCCTGGTAAAGGAGTTCCTCGGTGGGATCGCCGAGCGCCACTTTCGTACGCACGCGGATCTTATGCTTGAACTTGACAGGAACCAGGGAGGGGAGTTCGGCCTCAATCTGGTCGATGGTGCGGTCGCCGAGGGCCTCGGCGCGCTCCTGGGGCGGGATGACCCGGTGCAGGATAAGGCTGGCGTTGTGTCTGCAGGCCATTTCCGCGCCAAAGTGCGCCACCACGCGGCTGCCTTCCTGCTTGCTGACGTCACAGAGGATCTTGCGGGTGACAAAGTTGCGATAGGTGCCCTCGACCACGTTGGGACCGACGATGCAGACCGGCACGTTGGCGGTGCGGAGCACGGCCTCGGCCACCGAGCCCACCAAAAGCTTGCCGACGGGGCCGGGGGAGTGAGCGCCCATGACGACGCGATCGACCTTCCGCTCGCGCAGGAAGTTGAGGATCTGGTCGGCGGCCCATCCGAGCCGGACCACGATCCTGCACTGGATGCCGAGATTTCTGGCGCGTTGGGCGATAGGTTCAAGACGGATCTTCACGGCGCGGGCGGCGGAGTATTCGTCGCACTCGATCGCCGGGTCAGCCCATGCGGCCACGCCCAAACTGTCATATGCATGAAAAATAATGAGATCCGCGCCAAACTCCGCAGCCTCCGCTAGAGCAAAGGCAAAGACCTTCTCACTGGGGGGAAAATCGGAGGCAAAAAGAATGGTGGAGGGTTTGCTCCAACCAGGCTTGATGGCGGCAGTCATGGCAACCTCCTAGACTGGAAACTCCCCATAAGAGCACCTGGATCGGCTTCAAAATGGAAGTCCGGGTGAAAACAACAGACCCTCCTGGAGAACCTAACGCGATGGACACATGAATCCCGGCGAGGTGAGCCGATGCGGGAGCCCAATGTGCGGCATAGTGGGTCTGCATTCCATTTTTGCCATTGAGCGCTCATCGAACGAGCACAGTTGTGATCGCGCACTTCGAAGTGTCGGGAGGAGGGAAGACAATAGTCTGTACAATTTTGCTCATATATCGAAAATTGTCGAAAAGGCTCACCGGGATGATTACGCATCTCAGCTCAATCTGAAATCTCTTCTTGCAGTGCTAAACCATTGAAATGATACCGCCTTTGAACGGCTTCGCAAGATGGGACCCGCCGTTGTGGCCAGTGGAGCACCACTGCGCCGCGATCCTCTGCAGAGGCTTTGCGGTTTGGCTGGAGGAATCGTGGGGGACACCGGTCGTTGCACTCATCGTTGGCGGCCTGTGCAGCTGCCTTTGCTACCACCATTTAGTGGAGCGCCTTGATGCAGTCTTCGCACCGGGTTTGGCTGAGCGAAGAAGCAAGAGCGGACATTGCACGAGTTTGACAACCTTTTCGGCAATCGATCCGAAGACCAGCGGGTGCCAGCCGGAGATGCCGTGCGTGGAGATCACTACGAAGTCAACATGCTCCCGCTTCGCCACTTTGATGATGCACCCCGGAATGTCATTCGCGACTTCGACACTCGAACCTGCCTTCACTCCCCTGGTAGTGAGAACCGCTCGTGCCTTCGCCAGATGCTGCTCGGCACGCGTCTTCTCCTCCTGTTGAAACTGCACCTGGGGAGTAGCATATTCGGACGTGAACGTCGAGAAGAGCGGAACCACATTCACAAGGAAGAGCTCGGCATGGAAGTGCAAAGCGAGGTCGGCCGCCGTCTCTAAAGCCGCTTGGGACGATGGGCTGAAGTCAATAGGCAACAGGATCTTTGTCGGGATGGACTTCAAAGTGTGACGTTCGGACATGACGGTCTCCTCGCAGGATCATAGTCGCGGCCAATTGACCATTGTTCTCTCCAGGGAGAACAAAGACTGTGCTCTCTTGCACAGTTCCGGCCCAATGCGCCCGATGTTCTCTCAGGCCGGCATGGTGAATCTCGGCACCGGGATTGCGGGCCTCTCTGATGAGCAATTGTGACCTGCATTCTTGAGCTGGCCTGTTCCATACTGGCGGCGCAATGCCAGAGCACTTGGCTGGACTTGAAATGGCATCACGTCGGCAGACGATACCGCAATAGATGCTTCGTTCTACGTGTACCGGCGCCTGGTTGCGCAGCCTATTGCGAGCGAAGGAAGAGGAGTCATGAGAGTCTTGATGGCAGTTGACGATTCATCGTTTTCCGAAAATATGATTCGTGCTGTCGAAACCTGGATTCGGCATGAGAATACCGAGGTACTGGTCTTACATGTGCTGCAACCGGTTGAGCCCGTGCCCCCGCCCGAGATGGCCCAAGATTACGCTCCTGAGTTGGAAGATGAGAAGCAGCCAGCTCGTACATTGGTCGAGCGGATTGCGGGGGAGCTGCGCAGAGCGGGGTTTACGGCACAAACCGAAGTCCTGATTGGAGACGTAACAGAGACCATTCTCGAGAGAGCTGCCGAATGGCGTGCCGATCTGATAGCGGTCGGTTATCACAAGCAAAGAAGCATCCGCGACTTCTTTCTGGGCAGCGTGGCGGAGTCGGTCGCCCGTCGAGCAGGATGCTCCGTGGTTGTCGTTCGCTCACCGGTCAGCGACTAAAGAACGCCCCGGCGCAGACACGCAAGATACATGAGCAATAAGGGGCAGATATGAAAGTGCGGAGATGAAATGCTGGCCCTCCACGCGACTTGGATATTCAAAGACCCCGTGAACGCTCTGAGTCCGATGCTGACGATGGATTCGACTCCCCATTCTCCGCATCTTGGTGAGTTTGTGCGAAAGCGTCTTATCCGCCAATCAGGCCAAAACAGATGCGGGATACGACTGGGGGCCTCAGGATAACGATGGATCGAAAGGTGGATTAAAGATGACAGAAGGTATTACATCCCTCATTGGAAGCGGTGCATGGAAAGCCCTTGAGGCCCATGCCGCGACGAACCGCACTATCCATCTTAGAGATCTTTTCGCTCAGGATCCTAAACGAGGGGAACGGCTGACCGTCGAGGCTGCCGGGATCTACTTCGATTACTCCAAGAATCGCATTACAGACCAGACGATTCAGCTCTTGTTGCAGCTTGCCGAGGAGTCCGGACTGCGGCCTCGCATCGACGCAATGTTTCGAGGAAAAAAGATCAACGTCACGGAGAAGCGAGCGGTTCTGCATGTGGCCTTGCGCGCTCCAATTGGAGAAGAGATTCTTGTCGATGGAGTGGACGTTGTGCCCTTGGTGCACGCCGTTTTGGACAAGATGGCCGTCTTCTCCAACAGCATACGTAGCGGAGAGTGGAAAGGATATACCGGCAAGCCGATCCGCAATGTCATCAACATCGGCATTGGCGGGTCCGATCTGGGGCCTGTCATGGCGTACGAAGCTCTGCGCCATTATTCCCAGCGCGATCTGAATTTCCGGTTTGTTTCCAATGTTGATGGTACCGACTTTGCCGAGGCAACACGCGATCTCGACGCAGAAGAGACGCTGTTCATCATCTCTTCCAAGACCTTTACGACCCTGGAGACAATGACCAACGCACACTCGGCGCGCGTGTGGGCCTTGGAAACGTTGAAACATAGTACCGCCATCGCCAGACATTTCGTTGCCGTTTCGACCAATGCCGAAGAGGTCGAAAAGTTCGGTATCGACACGGCCAACATGTTCGTTTTTTGGGATTGGGTGGGTGGACGCTATTCGATGGACTCGGCGATCGGGCTCTCAACCATGATAGCAATCGGCCCGGACAATTTCCGTCACCTGCTTAATGGCTTCCATGAGATGGACATTCATTTTCGCACCGCTCCCTTTGAGCGCAATCTTCCGGTTCTCTTGGGTCTCCTGGCACTTTACAACAACAACTTTCTCGGCGCGCAAAGCGTCGCGGTCCTGCCCTATGAACAATACCTGAAGCGCTTCCCGGCCTATCTGCAGCAGCTGACGATGGAGAGCAATGGCAAGCACGTAACCCTGGATGGGACGGGAGTTGAATATCAGACCGGGCCGATCTATTGGGGAGAGCCAGGCACTAACGGCCAACATTCCTTTTATCAACTGATTCACCAGGGGACCCGGCTCATCCCCTGCGACTTCATTGCGTTCGGTCAGCCGCTGAACCCGATCGGCCGGCATCACGACATCCTCGTGGCCAACGTCTTCGCACAGACTGAGGCATTGGCTTTTGGCAAGACTACGCAGGAAGTCGAGGCGGACGGCACGCCACCTTGGCTTGCGCCTCATCGCACCTTCGACGGCAATCGGCCATCCAACACGATCCTGCTGGAGCGGTTAACTCCGGCGGCGCTGGGGAAGCTCGTTGCATTGTACGAGCACAGCGTTTTTACCCAGGGCGCCATCTGGCAGATTGATTCCTTCGACCAATGGGGAGTCGAACTGGGAAAGGTCCTTGCCCAGCGAATCATCCCTGAACTCGAGTGCGAAACGGAGCCGAAGCTCGCGCACGATAGCTCGACCAACGCTCTGATCAGACGCTACCGCTGCTTTGAGAAAGGTTGTGTAAGGTGAATGCAACTCGCTTGGATCCAGCCATTCGCAAACAAAACCTATACAACTGCACTGCTGGGCATAAGAAAGCGGATCATGTTCTGATGCGCAACACGACGGGATCAGGGAAGAATCTTCAATTCGACTCATAGGCATACGGCGATAGTGACCAAAACTGAACAGATAGACGGGCCAACTCGTGGAATGCTGGGCGTATCTGAGGGTGCAAGAGCGCTCCAGAGGGAGTGCACATTCTCCGCTCAACAGAGCCTTCAGAGGAGCGAAGGCATGTTCAAGTAAAAGGAGTATTCATGACCACGACGAACAAATGCGAACATCCGGCTTGCAACTGTGTGGTACCGAAGGAGAAGAAATACTGCAGCGAAGCCTGTGCCGATAAGAAGAAGACTCCCGAACTGACCTGCCAATGCCAGCATCCAGGATGCCATGGGAAAGCGCTTAAAGTCTAGACTTTAAGCCCCGTTTGCACGCGCGGATTTTGTTTTTTCCGTGCGGAATAGTGTCCCACTTCAACAGTCAAAGGCAAAGAGCACCTCATGTCATCTTCTGCGACACTCTTGGCGAACGTTTGCAAGCAAGCTCATCATGTGCTCGACCGGCTCAAGGAGAAAGCACCGTGCGTGTAGGAATTGCGTCGGACCATGGAGGCTTCATTCTGAAAGAGCAGATCGCGGAGTTGATGCGAGGCGCGGGCCACGAGGTCGTAGACTTTGGCGCTCATCAACTGAGTCCCGGAGACGATTACCCCGATTACGTGATCCCTCTGGCCAACGCCGTGGCCACTGGCAAGGTGGATCGCGGAGTAGTACTCTGCGGCAGTGGAGTGGGCGCATCCATCTGCGCCAATAAGGTTACCGGTGTACGAGCCGGACTTATTCACGACATATTCTCCGCCCATCAGGGAGTTGAAGACGACGACATGAATGTCTGTTCTCTGGGTGGAAAGGTGATCGGGTCCGCACTCGCGTGGGAACTGATCGAGACGTTTCTGAAAGCTCGCTTCAGCGGCGCGGAGCGCCACCAACGCAGAGTCGACAAAGTGAAAGCGCTGGAAATGCATGCGGTTGCGTTTTGAATGCATTCATTGAGCTGACCGCATCCTGGCGCGAATGAGGAGCGGACGGCTGCTGCGGTTTGCGGGGATCGAATTTCCCCAGGCCGCGAAGGCGAGGGTCAGTTGTGTTCGGTATAGGCCGGGAATTGGTACTTACTAAGCGTTATGGAGGACATACTTTGATCGAGATTCTGAAAGACTTTCCCGACAATGTTATAGCGCTTTCCTGCGAGGGACAGGTCACAAAAGAGGATTACGAACGGATTCTTGTTCCGGCAATCCTCAAAGCGCTCAAGCGGCACGACAAGATCCGACTCTTATATAAGACCTCGGCAAATTTCACTGGCTACGATCCAGGTGCTATGTGGGAAGACTTCAAGATCGGTGTTGAACACCCCACGCGCTGGGAGCGCGTCGCGGTGGTCACTGACGTGGACTGGATCGTAAAAATGATGGGGATATTCAGCTTTCTCATTCCCTGCCCAGTGAAGTTGTTTCCGCCTTCGGAGGCTGCGCAGGCGCACGCCTGGATCGTGGCCGCCATTTGAGTTCCGAAGGACGCAAATAGCCTTGAAATGAAAAGTGTCGGAAGAGGAATGAAATGAATGTAACCACGCAGAAACTGCACGAAATCGGCCAGAGCCTCTGGCTCGATAACATCACCCGCGGTCTGCTGGCCAGCGGCACACTTGAACGCTACATTCATGAGCTGTCGATCTCGGGTCTTACTTCGAATCCGACGATCTTCGATCACGCAATCAAGAACAGTCACGATTATGACGACGCCATCAGCCAGGGAATGAAAGAGGGCAAATCGGGCGAAACTCTCTTCTTTGAATTGGCAATTGAGGACTTGCAGCAGGCTGCCGATCTCTTCCTCCGGATTCACGATCGAACAGATGGCGTGGACGGCTGGGTCTCTTTGGAGGTCTCGCCACTGCTGGCCCGCGATACGGCGGCCACTCTGGCCGCAGCCAAGACTCTTCACTCCCGCGCGGGACGGCCCAATCTCTTCATCAAGATTCCTGGAACCAGCGAGGGCCTCCCAGCAATTGAAGAAGCAATCTTTGCAGGCGTGCCTGTCAACGTAACCCTGCTTTTCTCTGCGGAGCAATATGTCGCGGCTGCTGAGGCATATATGCGCGGCATCGAACGGCGAATCTCCGCCGGGTTAAATCCCGATGTTGGCTCCGTGGCTTCGCTGTTCGTCAGTCGCTGGGACGTCGCGGTTGCGGACAAAGCACCGGAGGCCTTGCGCAACCAGCTTGGGATCGCGATCGCCAGAGATGCCTATATAAGGTATCGCACCCTACTTGATTCCCCGCGGTGGCAGCGAATCTTGAATGAAGGAGCTCGGCCCCAACGCCTTCTCTGGGCCAGCACAGGCACCAAGGATCCCAATGCGTCCGACATCTTGTACGTCGAGGCCCTTGCCTTGCCCTCCACCATCAACACGATGCCCGAAGCCACGCTGAAGGCCCTCGCAGCCCATGAAGAATTCGGCGAAGCTTTACCTTCAAAACCAGGCGAGAAATTGGCAGAATTCGCCAAGGCCGGTATTGACACAGACGCCGTGGCGACCCAACTCCTCGAAGAAGGGGTCAATTCGTTCGCCAAGTCCTGGAAGGATTTACTGGATTGCATCGCGTCAAAGAGCGAGTCGCTTACTGCTGCATGAGGGCGCGCAGTTGGAACGAAATGCAACGCGGCCTTCGGCGACGGGCTGGGATTTGCTGTTGCTCTCATGGGTATGGGCATATATATCAGCTCACCGGGCGAAGGATTCATCGAAGAGCAATTGGGACCAGCACTCGACAAGGGGCATGTTTCACACTTAAGAGATACCTCTACCGCGTCAGCGGCTGTTTATGCTGGCCGCAGTGAATCGAGATTGCAAATCAGAAAAACGCGCGCTCTTAACTAATGACTGGAGACGATATGAAACTTGCAATAGCGATGGTAGCAATGCTCGCTGTATGGCCGTTTTCTTCCGCAAAGGATTACCAAATGACACCCGGGGTCGATGTTCCAGCGGCGGCCGGGACAGTGAAAATTCAAAAAGATAAGGACAACGGAGACACAAAGGTGGATATAAAAGTAGATCACCTTGCCCGGCCCGCGAGTCTGACTCCTTCTGCCGAAGTTTATCTCGTCTGGATTCGGCCCAACGGTGGAGAAGCATTGAAACAGGGTGCGATCGGCGTCGACAAGAATCTAAGCGGCGAATTGAAAGTGGAGACAGTGTCAAAGGATTTCGATGTGTTCATTACCGCGGAGCAAAGCGACAGCGCGACCTTCCCGTCGAGCGTGGAGGTGCTGCGCACACACGTTAGCACGAACTGATCAGCTTATCGAACTGCAATCACGCACTTAGGGGATGGCAGGCTTGATCGGGACACTTTCTCACACCGGGTCCAGGAAGATGCCTGTAGCACGGCTGCTGGTGGCCCGGATTGGATCTGGGCTCGAAGGGTTACGGTGGACTGGGAAGGAACGCTGGAGCTTATCCTGTTGCGGCGTGCCTCTGGCGGCCTGCAAGTAACGACTCAATCAAAGTACAACAGCAGAGGAGAAGTCATGTTAATCAAAGCGAAGGCACTGAAAGGTTATTCACTCAAAAGCCTCGATGGGGACATCGGGTCGGCCCGCGAGTTCTTCTTCGACGACCAGTATTGGGCGGTTCGGTACCTCGTCGCAAATACAGCAAGCTGGCTAAGCGACAGGAAGGTGCTGATCTCGCCGTACTCTCTGAGCGGTGTCAATAGCTCCGATGAGAGGGTCTCCGTTCAATTAACAAAGAAGGAGATCGAAGATAGTCCTTCCATCAATACCGACGAACCAGTTTCCAATCAATTCGAGGGCGTCTACAACGGATATTACGGCTATCCGGAGTATTGGGGTGGTTCATACATGTGGGGAGGCTATCCGTACATTATGCGGGATCGCAGCAGGTGGGGTCTGTCCGCCTCGGAAGCGAAGAACTGGGATCGCCATCTTCGCAGCACGCAGGAGGTAACGGGCTACCATCTTCTTGCGCTTGATGGCGAGATTGGCCATGTCGATGACTTCATCATCGATGACGAGACCTGGGCGATTCGCTACCTTGTTGTGGCGACAAAGAACTGGTGGCCTGGGAAAAAGGTTCTCATTTCACCAAAGTGGATCGAGAGCGTGAGTTGGGACGCCAGGGAAGTTGCGATCGAACTGACTCGCGAGACCATCAAGTCCGCACCGGAATACACCGACGAGTCTTTGCTCACACGGGATTACGAAACAGGCTTGTATGGGCACTACAATCGCGAAGGATATTGGGTCGACGAACTCTCGGCCGTCTGAAAGCAGTTCAAAAATCCATGAGGGCTGCTCCTCTCTATCCGCGGCGACACACGATGACCGACATCGGCGAAGCCACTCCTGACGCTCTCATCGAGTGGCTCGCACAGACTGCCAGGCCAATCACGGGAGCCTTTCATGCCCTATAAGACCATCGACGGCATCACAAGTTCAGTAATCCCCTTCTGTGTCAAGAACGGCATCGTTTTCGTTCTCCTTGGTCAGAGAGGAAAGACGTCGAAGGCCTTCGCGAATGCTTGGGGCCTCGTCGGAGGATTCCTCGACCCTGGCGCGGAATCACTTGAACAATGCGCCGCACGTGAACTCAAAGAAGAGACCGGACTTGAAGTTCCACCCGATTCCATGAAGCTCGTCACCGTCCAATCAGACCCGAAGCGCGACCCGCGCGGCCAAATTATCGACACCGTCTGGTCGACCCGAATCCCATCCCAACTTCCGGCTAAAGCTTCGGACGACCTTCAAGAGGTCGCTTGGCGCCCGCTCAGCCACGCTCTCACCATGAATTTGGCCTTCGATCATCAGAGTTCACTTCAACGGTTCGCTGAGATCGAAGGATTCCTCCGTGGTTCCTAAAACAATCGATTGGTTCGTCATCCGCACCTAGCCGTGTTACCAGCTCGAAAAGGAGATTCAGAAATGTCGACCGAAACACTCACGACCGAGGATTTACTCCACGAAACGCCCGAAGCAATCGCCCAAGAGGAGTCGGTGCACGGAGATACGACGCTCACTCCGGACCTCCTTCGCCGCATGAACGCTTACTGGCGCGCGGCAAATTACGTGTCGGTCGGTCAGATTTATCTCTATGAAAATCCTCTTCTGAAGGAACCGCTGAAGCTCGA
>PLPU01000488.1:0-134 GCA_003159975.1 Acidobacteriaceae bacterium | reverse complement strand
GTGGGCAACGTGTACCTGGAGGGGACCTGGAGCGAGGTGTATCCGAATGTCACCCAGGATGAAGCCGGTTTGAAGAAGTTGTTCAAACAATTCTCGTTTCCTGGCGGCATTTCAAGTCATGTTGCGCCAACGAC
>PLPU01000532.1:0-3247 GCA_003159975.1 Acidobacteriaceae bacterium | reverse complement strand
GAGCGAAGTTTGGCTGGCTTTTGGGCCAAACGCAGTCGAAAGCCTGCCCTGAGCGTAGTCGAAGGGGACCTGCGGTTGCATTTCGGAAATGATCAACGAACTTTTGACTCAGGACACCAATATGCAAACCGATCGCCGCGCCATTCTCACTCTCGTCGCTCTCGGCCGCATCACCGCGGCCGAAGCCGAGCGCCTGCTACTCGCCTTGAACGCCGGCCGCGAAGGCCTCTGGGTCCCTGCCGCCTGCCTCGCCGCAACTTTCATGGTCCTTTGTGCCAGATTTGACCCGATGCCTTGGTTCGCTTCACTGGCGCACATCGCCCACTCTCTGCTGCCGGGGACTCTTATTGCCCTGCATCAATTTCAGCCGCTCTTCACTCATCTTTTTGGAGGAATCCTATGAACGAGAACCGCCGTCAAATCCTTGAAATGCTCGCCGCCGGCAAAATCAACGCCGAAGAAGCCGAGCGTCTCATCTCCGCGCTCGAAGGCCCGCCCGCAACCAACGGAACCCGCGTCGACGGCACGCCCAGGCTCAAGACCAAGGCCAAGTTCCTGCGCGTGCTTGTCGAAACGGAGGACAGGAACGAGCCCACCACCGTCAACGTCCGCGTGCCCATGCAGCTTCTCTACGCCGGCGTCCGTCTCGCCAGCCTTATTCCCTCACAGGCCCACGCGCAGCTCGACGAGGCTCTCAGCAAGCACGGCGTTCCGCTGACCCTCTCGCAAATCAAGCCGGAAAATCTCACCGAGCTGATAGACCATCTCGAAGAGCTGACCGTCGACGTCGACGCCAAGCAGGACAACACCAAGGTCCGCGTCTTCTGCGAATAGCGTGGCTTCAATCTCGCACCGTACGCGGCCCGCAGGCTCAGAAGCGGACGCGCATGAATTCGAGGGATCGCTCGAAGAGGCAGGATCGGGATCGTGTGGCACCCATGTCGTGACCGGTTTGATTCCTGAGGAACCGGGTTGACCGCACGCTCGGGTTCACCACTGCTGGAGAACGGTGCAGGTTTCGTGGTCGCTGTCTCCGCCGCCGCTTACGTGGGGGCGGGTCTGGCATTTCGATAACGCCGCGGAGGCGGAGCCATCGGTTGAGTCACCGAAGCTGGCGTCTATTATGTCGTAGATGCCTGGACCCAGGATGCTTGTGCCAGCGGCGCCGCCAGGGTTCCACATGCTTCCGCCGGACGGCCGGATCTTGAGTGCGCCGGCTACTGCGCCGTGGGCATAGGTGCAGCCGCTGCCCTGTTCAGGCTTTGCGGCGTATTGGCCGCCGGCGCCCGGCAACTGCCGCGGATCCACTTCGTCCCCGGTAACTACCTTCATCAGCTCGGTTTTTGCGCCCGCCAGAGCATCAGCATAGGAGATGCGGGACCAGGCTGCACCGTAAAAGACATGGGTGCCGTAGGTGGCGTCCATGCCAAACACTATGTAGACCGCGGCGCAAATGCCTTGGCCTTGCTGTGGAGCGTCTTGTTGAGGCGCGGGCGCGGGTTGCGCGGGTGCGGGCTGTGCTGCGGGATGGGCTGCAGCGAAGTTATTGATCTGCGCGAGCACGGTTCCACTGTCGCCCTCGCTCACCGCCAATTGTGCCCACTCGCGCGCCTGCGCTAAATCTCTTGGCACACCCCAACCGAGCCAGTAAATCATGCCAAGACGAGCCGCTGCGGAACAGACGCACCCCATTGTCTTATCAACGGTATAAACATGGCCCCGCGCTTGAATTGCTGCCTTCTTGTACCAAACGATCGCCTGGCTGTAGCTCTGCGGCACCCCGTGACCCCGTTCATTCATCCAACCGACCTGCCATTGGCTGTAAGCGCTCCCGAGATTGGCGGCTTGGAGGTACAACGCGTAAGCTGCTGGATAATTTGGCGGTTTTTGAAGATCCAGTGCATCGGCTCCCTTCTCGAGCGCGGCAATCGTGGCAGCCGTGTCTCCTGACGTGGCTTGGGCCTGGACATCGATCGCCGTCGCAGTGATGGCGAGTACAGCACAGAGACTCAAGCGAACACAATTCCCGGCATAGCGCATAGTAGATTTCCTCTAAGGGTGACTTGGCGGCAAGGGAAGCCGACTCTGAATTTCGGATTGAAAGAGCCTACTCCGCAGCCCGCCGGCATGCAATCTGTTTTTGCTGGCGGCCACTATATCGCATTGCGTGCCTTGGAGGCAGGACTCTACCCGCGTCGAACCGGCTTCTGCATCGGCACCACCTGCACCGTCACATCCCTCACCTCTGACAGAAACCGGTTCAGCACCGACCCGCGAAACAGAATATCGAACCGCGAGCGCGCCGATTGCCCGAAGACCACGTGCGAAATATTCTCCTGCTGCGCAAACCGAATCAGCGCGTCCGACACGTTCCGATCGGTCAACGACACCACCTGCGCTCCCAGGTCGCGCGCCATCTTCTGGTACTCCTCCAGCCGGTGAAAAGCTTCGGCGTCGCCATGCCCTTTATCGTCCGGCGGAGTCACGTAGACCGCGTACCAGTTGCTCGCCAGCCGCCCGGCCACGCGCGCGCCCACGCGCAGCAGCCGCTCGGTGCCCGGCCGCGTGCTCAGGCACACCATCACCTTCTCGGGAATCGGCGCCTGCTCCAGCCCCTGGTTGCGCCGGTACTCTGACGCCCGGCTGCCCACCTGTTCGGCCGTCGTCCGCAGCGCCAGCTCGCGCAGCATGTTCAGGTTGCCCTTGCGGAAAAAGTTCGCCAGCGACTGCTCCACCTTTTCCGGCGCGTAAATCTTCCCCTGCCGCAGCCGCGAGCGCAACTCGTCCACCGTGATGTCGATGTTGACCACCTCGTCGGCACGCTTCAAAAAGTTGTCGGGAATCGTCTCGCGAATCGTCGTGTTGGCCGACCGGCTCACCGCGTCGTTCAGCGTCTCCAGGTGCTGAATATTCACCGCCGTCATCACGTCGATGCCGGCTTCCAGCAGCTCCAGCACATCCTCGTAGCGCTTGCGGTTCTTGCTTCCGGGCACGTTGGTGTGCGCCAGCTCGTCCACCACCACGGTATTTGGATGCCGCGCCAGAATGGCATCCACGTCCATCTCTTTCAGGTTCACCCCGCGGTAGGGGATCACGCGCTGCGGGACCACCTCCAGGTCGCGGATGCGCATCTCGGTATCCTTGCGCCCGTGCGTCTCCACCAGCCCAATCACGACATCCACGTTCTGCTGATGCTTCATCAGGTGGGCGTCGTTGAGCATGTGGTAGGTCTTGCCCACCCCCGGCG
>PLPU01000283.1:0-9201 GCA_003159975.1 Acidobacteriaceae bacterium | reverse complement strand
AACTGGCAGATTCTTCTGTTCCACTCTCTTGGCGGCGATGGCGGTTATGCGCCTGTCAACGTCGCCGATGTGATTGAAAGCATCGATCATGCCAAGTCGTTTGGGGATGTGTGGATCGACAGCATGGTCAACGTCGGCGCTTACTGGGTGGGTCAGAAAGCACTTACACACGCAACAATCACTCAAAGGGGGAAGAACACCGTGGTCTCCTGGACGTTGCCAGATCACTTCCCGCCCGGGAAATCCGTCCGCGTGACTGTGACCGGAGGTACGCTCAGGCAGGGAGGCAAGGTTCTCCCGTGGAACGATGCAGGCTATTACGAGGTTGCCCTCGATCCTGGCTCCCTCACCATCTCCAGGTAGGCGAAGATACCCGACAGCGGGAATTAAACTTGGATACTGGGGCAATCCCACGCTCCAGCGGGAGAAGAACATGGGTTACTACACGCGAGTCTTGTCAATGGATGAAGAGTTCCCATCCTTCGTGGAACTCGCAGCATTCGTTCGCGACACGCACCCGGATTTCAAGCTGACCGTTGAAAGCGGCGAAGAAGATGAGTGGGAGTCGCTGCTGCTCTCCGGTAATGACGAGGTTGAAGTCGCGGTCATCGAGCGCAACCCCGTCGCCGACGGCTCACTCGGCCAGGACGAGATCGCTGAATTCATCGAAGAGACCGCCGAATGCAAACCAGAAAGCGGCGTTCAATGGCTCCATGATTTCCTTGAGCAGGTCAAAACGGTCTATGCCTTTCAGCATCTGCAAGGCGGCGACACTGAAGCTGGAAGTAATGCGCTGCATGCACTGCGATCGCACCTGTGGGAACGCGGTGATGCGATCATCCAGGCCGACCTCGAGGGGTTCACCAACGAGGAAGGTTTCCATATCGTCTGGCAGTTTTCCGACTTGGTTTCAGGGCCCTGGAACATGGGCGTGCTGCAGGACGGCACATGGCACCATTTCAAAATGGACCTCGGCGATCCCGACCATCGCGCTGCGTTTCTCGCCGGTGAGGTGCCGGAAGATTTGACGGTGATCCGGGCGTCTGAGCCGAAGGACTAACCGGCAGGCTGGCATAGGCCCAACCTGCCGCCTTGCATCCGCTCAGATGGTTGGTCTCCGCTGAACCTCACAACCCGGTTGCCCGCGTCCTGCGCTCCCATATGGCGTACCCGATCCAGAACCCCACGGCCGCAGCCCAGAATGCGATGCCAAGGGAAGGCAGATCGCGCAACATCAGCCAGCCTTTGGAGCCTCCGTGCACGCCGTCGTACCAGAAGCTGAACGGGGCGGCGGTGCATGCAATGGCAAAGGCAAGGTTGAAGTCCCTCTGCCGCAGCGCATTGCGTGTGAGGCGCAACGCGGAGAGTTCATTGCGCACGGACTCCCTTCCTTGCTGATGTGCCTGGCGAGCTGCCAGTGCGGCCACTGCAGGATGCTCCACCAGGTACTGCTCCACGAGTTTACGCGTCTGCGCGCTCGCTGCATTTCCCAGGTACAGCGGCATCAGGTCAAGAATGACGTCTTCAGTCAGTTGCATCTCCATTGTGTTTTCCTCCTTGGATTGAATTCTTTTCATTGTTGGACCTTATCTCGCCAGCATGAGTTTCAAGCGGGCCCTATACACTTTCACCTTGACCGCGGCCACACTCAGGCCGTTGCGGCGCGCGATTTCCTGATACGACCGTTCTTCCAAAACGCGCTCGAAGAACACGGCTCTATCAATTGGGGGTAAGCGCGCAGCCGCATTGAGGACACGCGCCAATTCGGCCCGCGCATCGATTTCTTCCTCGATTCTGCAGTTGTTTGCGGGCACGGCTTCGTCCAGCAGCGTATTACGCGCATCGCGTCGCAAGTGGTCGCGATGCAAGTTGCGCGTAATCGTCAACAGATAACTGCGCATGGTTGCCTGTTCCATTCGTTCGGCTGCTGACCAGGCGCGCACGAATGTTTCCGACGTCAGGTCGTCGGCGAGCGCGCTGTCATGGGTCAAAAACAGGGCAAACCTGTGCACATGCGCTGAGTGTTCGGTGTAGATGTCGTGGAATGTCAGCATCATGTGTTCTCAGCATAGATACTCGGAACCGGCTGGAAGGTTACAAAGATTTCATCCGGGGGTGGGCTACTGAACTGAGCGGTGTCGGTTCTGAATACCCTCGAATCTTCTGCTTTCCGGGTCGGCAGCGTTCCGTGTGCCCGCTGTCACTCCGGCGACGGAATACCATCCACTAAAATCAAGTTGAGGAACTTTGAAAAATGTCACGTAAAGCACTGATTGCCGCCAATTGGAAGATGTACAAGACACCCGCCGAAGCGAAGGCGTTTGTGGATGCCTTTTTGCCGCTTGTTGCCGGCCACGATCGCGACGAAATCGCGCTGTTCCCTTCCCCGGTATTGCTGCCAACGGTCATCGCTGCATGCAATGGCTCGAATGTGGCCGTGGGCGCGCAGAATATTCATTTCGCCGAGGAGGGCGCGTTTACCGGCGAGACTTCGGTGGGGCAGCTGCTGGCGGTGGGCGGGACGCATACACTGATCGGCCACTCGGAGCGGCGGCAGTACTTTGCGGAGACCAACGAGATTGTGAACAAGAAGCTGCACACGGCGCTGAAGCACGGCTTGATTCCCATTGTTTGCGTGGGCGAAGTGCTGGCGGAGCGCGAAGCGGGCCTGACCGCAAGTGTGCTCCAGACGCAGATTACCGGAGCATTCGCGGGTATTACAGCCGAAGCCGCGGGGCCGATCGTGATTGCCTATGAGCCGGTGTGGGCTATCGGAACGGGAAAGACCGCGACGCCGGAGATTGCCGTCGATGCACACAAAATCATTCGTGCGGAAGTGGCGAAGTTGCTGGGCGCGGACGTGGCTGCGGCGATCCGGATTCTCTACGGCGGCAGCGTGAAGCCGGACAACGCGACCTCGCTGATTGGCCAGGAAGAGATTGACGGAGCGCTGGTCGGCGGAGCGAGTTTGAAGCCGGACTCGTTTACGGCGATCGTAAAGTATTAGCCACCTGGGATGGGGCAGACGCTCGCTATTCGCTCGCTCTCGCTTCCTCGTCTCCCGCATCTCAACAGCGAGATGCAGAGCGCCCGAATTTAGAGCTTGGCGCGGAGCTCGCCGTTCTCGATAGTGGATTCAATGACCTCGGCCTTCAGGTCGGGGTCGTTTTCTGTGACACCGGTGTGCAGGTCGAAGGAGTAGGCGTGCCACGGGCAGACGACGCGGTCCCCTTCGATGATTCCCTCGCCCAAAGGACCACCTTCATGGGGACAGACGCCGTCAAGCACGGAGATGGAGCCATTGACGCGAGCGACGCACAGGGTGCGGCCAGCCGCGGTGAATTCAGCAGCCTCGCCTTCGGCGGGCAATTCAGACTGCGAACAGATACGCACAAACTCAGACATGATGGTTGCTCCGTGGGGCTAAATGCCTTGGGCCGGTTAAGCCGGCCTGCGCAATTAGCATACCGGCTCGCGCAATTAGCATAAAGGATGGGCTTCGCCTGGTGCGAAGACGGGGAGAGCGATCGAATGCCGCACAAGAAGGGCCAATCGAAAAAGGGTGAGGTGATCGCGGGGTCCGTCTTTGTGCAGGCCATGCGGGCGCGGACTACGCCGGGGCCTACGGTGTCGGGGAGATGGCTGCTGACAGCGGCGAGTCTGGCGATTTTGGGGGCGGGGGCTTGTGCCTGGGGCGCGCTATGCCTGCTGTTCTGGCAGGGGAGCTGGCAACTGCTGTATCACCCGGTCTCGGCTGTGACGAGCACGCCGGCGAGTTTGGGGCTGGCCTTCGACTCGGTTGGATTTGCTACTACCGAGGCGGGCGAGCCGCGGCTGAAGGGATGGTGGATTCCGGCTGCGGCGGATGCGCGGTATGGGCGCGACACGGTGCTCTATCTGCATGGGCAGAAGGGGAATCTGGGAGATACGGTGGACGAGTTGGCGGCGCTGCACGATTTGGGGATGAATGTGCTGGCGTTCGATTATCGCGGGTATGGGCAGAGCGAGTTTCAGCGGCCGAGCGAGGCGCGCTGGCGGGAGGATGCGGAGTCGGCGCTCGCGTATCTGACTGGAACGCGGCATGTTGCGGCGGGCGCGATTGTGGTGGTTGGGAAGGAACTGGGCGCGAACCTGGCGCTGGAGATTGCGGCGGCGCATCCGGAACTGGCGGGTGTTGTGCTCGAATCGCCGATGGATGAGCCCGTTCAGTTGATTTTCGGCGATGCGCGGGCTCGGATGGTTCCGGCACACGGGCTGGTGCGGGACCGGTTCGATTCGGATGGGCCGGCTACGGCGCTCAAGGTTCCGTCGCTGTGGTTTGTGCGGGCTGGGGGCGAACACAGCGGGGAGCCGGAGGCTTTCAGGCAAGTCGCAGCGGCGAAGATGCTGGTCTGGCTGAAAGCGGGATCGGACAAGAGGGATTTTGCGGATTCGCTGGCGCGATGGCTGGACGATTTGCCGGAAGGGCAGATGACAGATTACAGGTGACAGATTGCAGTGCCCCGGTGAGGTAGCTCTTGACAACTGGACTGGGGCTCTCGGGATGACGGGCCAGGCCTGGGTTGGATTCGGCCGGGGGGTGCCCCCCCCATCTCTGCAAGGAAGTACCTTGTTCTTCATCGGGATAGAGGACGGGCTTCGCTCCAACCGGATGATTCCATTGAAGTTATTTGCAGATATGTGACAGCAAAGGGGTTACGGGCGCTTTGTCTCCGGAATTGAACGGCCAATGGCCCGAGGGTCCCTGCTAAAGGATGTCATGAATTCATTATGCGCCGAAAGCAGTTAATTATCGGCAAAACCCCTGCGGTGGGGCGGACGCTGGTTCGCGGCAAGGGGCGCGGGAGTCCCGATTGCGGAGGGTTGGGCTTTGAGGTCTCCCACCCATCGAACAAGAACAAAAACGTTCGATGGATGGGGCACACGGGACGCGATGGATGCCTTACTTCTTCGCCGGCTCCGGGTTAGTTGCGGTCAGGTTGATTGCTGGGATGTTCTGTTCTTGAATGAGCTTGTTGAAATCCTGGATGCCGGTCGTATCAACCTGGTGCAGATGGTCGAGCTCGACCTGGAGCTTGCTCGATAGCTCGTCAAAGACTTCAACGGCCTGGGAGGTTGGAGAGATGTCGGTCATCTCGACCACTCCACCCACAGCCGCGATTTTGTTGTTGAGGCGGATGGGGAAGTTGAGCGCATCCTCATCGGCGTGGAGCTTGGTCTGGTAGATGTTCTCTTCGATGGCGGTCAACTGATCGGTGAGCTGCTTGGCGCTGGATTTCACCTTCTCATTGGCGCTGGCGAGATAGGGCTTGAGCTGATCCTTGGCGGAGCGGATGTGGATGACTGCGCTGTTGGCGTCCGTGACTCGATCGCGAATCTTGAGACCAAGAGCCAGTTCCTGCTCAAACTGTTCCGGAGTGGTGGGTGCGCGGGGATCCTTCACAATCGCAAAGTTCTCTGACTGCGTTTTGCCGTCGACAACCAGCTCAACTTTGTAGTCGCCGGGGATGGCGAACGGACCGTCGAGGGAGCCGCCCCACATCAGCAGCCCCGGAAAGCCGGTTGCTTTTTCATAGCGAAGATCCCAGACGTAGCGGTTCAAGCCTTCCTTGGCGGGAAGAAGCGAGTTGTGCGGGCCCTCGTCGTCATCGCCCGGTTCATCGGGATGCGCGGGGGGCTTCGAAGAGATTTCGCGCACCAGTTTGCCGGAGGCAGTGAGGATGCGCAGCTTGACTTCGTCCTTGGGCTTCTCCTTGAAGAAGTAATAGAAGACGCCATCGGCGGGATTCTGTCCCGCGATTGGGTTTCTGCCGCCATATTCNNGAGAGAATCATGTCGTCGTCGCGCTTCTGAAAGGTGATATCGGTGACTGGCGTTTCAGGGAGGTTGAGTTGGAAGGGCAGCCACTTTTCACCGTCGTTGTAAGAGATGTAGAGGTGCGACTCGGTGCCGGCGAAGAGAAGGCCTTTCTGATTCGGATCAGGTCGGATGGCGCGGGTGAAGTCGTTGGGAGAAATGCCGTCGACGATTTTCTTCCAGCTCTTGCCGTAGTCGGTCGTCTTCCAGAGGAAGGGATGGAAGTCGTCAGTGAGATACATGGTAGCCGCGACGTAGGCAGTGCCGGGATCGAAGGGAGACGCGGCAATGCCGTTGATGCGAATCCACTCGGGCGCGTCCTTGGGCGTGACGTTCTGCCAGGTTTTGCCGTCGTCCGTGGTGAGGTTGATGAGACCGTCATCTGAACCGACCCAGATGAGTCCGGCTTTCAGAGGCGATTCGTCCACGGTGAAGATGGTGTCGTAATACTCGACCGCGGTGTTGTCTTTGGTGATGGGCCCGCCGCTGGGACCTTGCTTCGATTTATCGTTGCGGGTGAGATCGGGACTCATCACCGTCCAATGCTGGCCTTCATCTGTAGTGGCCATAAGGACGTTGGCGCCCGCATAGAGGCGCTTTGGATTGTTCGGCGAGAAGAGCAGCGGGAAGCTCCACTGAAAGCGGTACTTCATGGCTTCAACACCGGAACCCATGGGATTGTCGGGCCAGGCGTTGACGTCGCGCATGGTGCCGTTCTTTGTGTCGAGGCGGGTGAGCAGGCCGTCGTAAGAGCCGGCGTAAACGAAGTTCGAATCGAGCGGGTCGGGAGCGATCCAACCGCTTTCGCCACCGCCTACGTCGTGCCAGTCACGCTCGGAGATGGCGCCGTCGTTGCTGCGGCTGAGAATGGCGACCGTTGAATTGTCCTGCTGCGCACCGTAGATGTGGTAGGGAAAGTCGTTGTCCACGGCGACGCGGTAGAACTGGCCGGTGGGCTGATTGTCTTCAGTGCTCCAGCTCTTGCCGCCGTCGAAGGTGATTTGCGCGCCGCCGTCGCTGGATTCAATAAAGCGGTTGGGATCTTCCGGCGCTATCCATAGATCGTGATTGTCGCCGTGCTGGTTGCGAATCCTGGTAAAGGTCTTGCCGCCATCCGTGGAGCGGAAGAAGCTGGTGTTCACCGCGTAGACAGTGTTCTCGCTCTTGGGATCGGCGAAGATCTGCGAATAGTACCATGCGCGCTGCTTGATGGAGTTGTCGCCGTTGAGCTTGGTCCAGGTGGCTCCAGCGTCATCGGAACGGAATACCCCGCCCTCCTGGGCCTCGATAAGCGCCCAGACGCGATCAGGATTGGCGGGTGATACGGTGACGCCGATGCGGCCGAGAACGCCCTTGGGCAGCCCTGGGTTGTGGGTCAGCTCCTTCCATGTGTCGCCGCCATCGGTCGACTTCCAGATGCCCCCGTCCGGGCCGCCGCTTTCGAAAGTCCATGGCTTGCGCACCACCTGCCAGATTGCGGCATAGAGGACGCGCGGGTTACCGGGGTCCATGGCCAGATCGACCGCGCCGGCATTGTCGCTTTTGAAGAGAACCTTTTGCCAGGTCTTGCCGCCGTCTTTGGAGCGGAAAACGCCGCGATCGGGATTGGGGCCGGCCATGTGACCCATGGCGGCGACATAGACGAGATCGGGGTTTTTCGGGTCGATGCAAATCTGGCCGATCTGCTGCGTCTCTTCGAGGCCGACGTGGGTCCACGTCTTTCCGGCATCGGTGGACTTGTAGACGCCGTCGCCACGGGAGGCGTTGCCACGGATGGTGCTTTCGCCGGTTCCGACGTAGACCACATTGGGGTCAGAGGGGGCGACGGCGATGGAGCCGATGGAGCCAAAGTTGATCTGCCCGTCCGTCACCGGCTGCCAGGTGTGGCCGCCGTTCACGGTCTTGAAGACGCCGCCGCCGGTGCCCCCGAAGTAATAGACGAACGGCTGTCCGGCAACACCGGCAACAGCGCCGACCCGGCCACCGCGGAAGGGACCGATCTGGCGCAGCTTCAGCGCGGAGAGGCCGTCGAATGGACCATCCGACTTAGGCGGCGTCGGCTGCTGCGCGGCTGCGGCAAGGGCGAGGGCTGAGAAGGTGCAGGCGAAGGTGGCATGGCGAAATAGGCTGGACACAAAAGAACTAGGCACGAGGATAGGCTCCCTTTTGGCAAGGTGTGGGGTTGGCAAAGATCGGACAGAAAGGACTACGCATGGTCGTTGTTTTCCGGAGGAACGGAGTTTTCGAGCAGGACGCTCGGGTCGGGCAAATGGTCTTAGGAAATACAATACATTCCTCAGCCGGTTCTGTGGGCTTCAATTGCGGCCTTGAGGGCGGAGTCATCCCCTGGCCCGCCAGGAAAGCAGAAACTCAGTCCCTGGGGCCTTTTCAGGCGGGGCCTCGATATACTGGTCAGCACAAGCTCGTCGGCCAACGAGAACTTCTATACTCCGCCGGCGTTGCGCCGAACTCCGCGACTCCCATGCAATTCAAAGGCAACCATGACTCTACTGGATCTTTGTTCCTATCTCGGCCTCGCGGCGGCAGGAGGCGCCGCACTCAATCTCCTGCTCGGATTGCTGATCTCCCTGCGATATAGCCCGGTGCGTTACTGGCCGCATCTGCGGCTCAATCTCTTTGCTTTCCATCGGTGGACCGCCTATGGAACGATCCTGCTTGTGCTCACCCACCCTTTGGTGCTGCTGTTTCTCGACAAGCCGCCTTTTCGCGTTTTCGATATCCTGCTGCCCATTCAATCGCCGCTGCAGCCGCTCATCAACCTCGCCGGCGCCGGCGCAATGTATCTTCTGCTCATCGTCTTTGTAACTTCGCTGCTCCGATCCCGTGTCGGGCGGCCGCTTTGGAGGCGTCTACACTACCTTGTTTTTCCCGCAGTGGCGCTTGTCTTCGTGCATAGCATCTTTACCGATCCGGACCTGAAGGACGGGCATCCCGATCTGCTCGATGGAGGCAAAATCTTCGTCGAAATCCTGGCTCTAGTCTGTTTTTTCGCCATCGCGCTGCGCATTCGACTTCGTGGCAGAGGGCTGCGCCCAGCGGTGGAGAGTTCCGCCAAGGCTGCCGCCATCAGACAGGAAAGTTGATGGCGCTTGCCAAACCACCTGCGTTGGGGCGGACGCTCGCTATTCGCTCGCAGGGGTGGCGGGCGGCGGGAGCATCCTTGCACTGCTGGTTGAAGCTCGTCGGCGGGTGCGGGGCAGGTGCGGGTTCTCTCATTTTCTTTTGTGCGCCTTCGGAGGGAATTTATAGGCAAAACCCTGCGGTGGGGCAGTCGCTGCGTGTGAAGAAGGCGGTTCTCTATTTTGAAAGGCGGCCAGTGAGATT
>PLPU01000330.1:9503-9654 GCA_003159975.1 Acidobacteriaceae bacterium | reverse complement strand
ACGCGGCGAGGTGTTCGGGACAAGCCCTAGTCGAACTGAAGCGCGGAATGAAGGAGACGTTTCAGTCGCCTTTACGCGGCGAGGTGTTCGGGACCTTCACTGCATCAATCTTTCTCAACGAGCAGTATGTAGTTTCAGTCGCCTTTACGCG
>PLPU01000330.1:0-9432 GCA_003159975.1 Acidobacteriaceae bacterium | reverse complement strand
GTTTCAGTCGCCTTTACGCGGCGAGGTGTTCGGGACCATCCTGGTGGCCCTCGGCTATCCCGATCCCTATCGTTTCAGTCGCCTTTACGCGGCGAGGTGTTCGGGACGTGGCCGCATTCGCCGTCGCCTGCGTGCTCTTCTGTTTCAGTCGCCTTTACGCGGCGAGGTGTTCGGGACTATCGACACTCCGTTCACTGTCCTACGAGTGGCACACTGGTTTCAGTCGCCTTTACGCGGCGAGGTGTTCGGGACCGCAGTCGGCGCAACGCCGTCCAAGGTTCAGGTAAGGCTGAAGTTTCAGTCGCCTTTACGCGGCGAGGTGTTCGGGACTTGGACTGCCTAGTGTGTCCTCGGCAGAGTTTGACGCGTTTCAGTCGCCTTTACGCGGCGAGGTGTTCGGGACGGCGAGAACTATCCCTTTGAAATCGGCGCGGTGGGATCGTTTCAGTCGCCTTTACGCGGCGAGGTGTTCGGGACGCACTACAGCGACGGGACCACGAGTGCCAAGGTGTCTTAGTTTCAGTCGCCTTTACGCGGCGAGGTGTTCGGGACCTCGGCCAGCGGCGGCTCCAGCGCGAACGGCGGCATGCGTTTCAGTCGCCTTTACGCGGCGAGGTGTTCGGGACACCTGGCTGCGCACCTGCGCGATGCGCAGATCGAACCGTTTCAGTCGCCTTTACGCGGCGAGGTGTTCGGGACAGCACCTAATTCTAGCCCCTTGTTTTCAGATATTTCCAGGGCTATTTTGGCAGACCGTGCAAAAAGTCTTGAGGGCAGCACCATTTGCGGTGCAATCGACTCCGGCCGCTTTGCCAATAACCTGTTTTCTATCATAGAGTTGCCTGTCCCTTGCAGACCTCATTTACCAGTCAGTTAACAGCTCGAGTCTATAAGCCATTGATTCCAAGGCAATTGGTAGAGTCGTGGCTCATTCGTCCAAAACCAGTCGATATGCGCCATTTCCCCAAACGGTATGCCGCCCAACATGCAACTCCTGACCCATATTGAGCAGGCGCCAGAGAGCGGGGTGAACCTTGTCATACAATATGGTGCCAAGAAAGCCGGCCAGTGGCATGACCTGACCAGTGCGCGAGGAACGGCGTTTGTCCTGCCGCCAGCCGCCATGGCAGAAGTCGATCTCGGCCTTAGAGGCTAGCTGGCCCATCGCTCCGTAGTCGGCCTGCCACTCCCGGTCCTCATAGAGTAGCGAAAGAGAAGAGATTCTGTCGCGTAGTCGGCAGACAAGCGCCTCCAGGGTGGGAATTCGTTGGTCCTTGTCGTCGTGGCGAAGCCATGTGGGGGTGAGGAAGTCGATGCGAATGGGGCCTTTAGGCAGCGGCGGAAGGCGCAGATCGCCAAGTCTCAGCACGAGGGGCTGGTTGCGGGTGACCTTGCCTGCGGATACGAGCTCGCCGCGCGAGGCGTCGGCCCAATCCAGTGTTTGGACGGCGGAGAGGTGAACAGGCGTGCCGTGTAGACCCTGGCGCGCGAGCGCCTGGAAGGCACGGATGAAGAAAGGGACGACCTCGATGGCCTGGCCAAAGAGGCGCAGCTCGAAGTGAAACGGCTGGTCTGGGCCGAAATCTGGATCGGGATGCTGGGTGGGGCGAAAGAGGAAGCCGCGGGGCGCGTCTGTGCCGTTGGTTTCACCCGACTGAACGCGCCATCCCGGCTCGAAGAGCATGGCATACGCGCAGGTGGCGCGATTGGGGCAGGTGGCCGTACCGGGGCAGCCGGGGTTGCAGACAGTACGCTGAAAGACCGTGCCGAAAGCGCCGCGCAGGACGTTCCCGCGGGTTTCAAGCGGCAGATGCAGGGACGCAGTGGGCAATAGTTCGAAGAGCAGGCGCGCAATGCGCAGCGGCGGAGTTGAATAGAACGGCTTCGCGGGCGGCGACGCGGACGGTCGCTGCACAGTTTCTGCGTCGGTCATGGCTTGGTTGCAATCGGGGGATGCGGGGTGGCAGCCTTCAATTTGGCTGGGTTGGCAGCAGTTGGCACGGAGGCGGGAATGGGTTGGGATGGAGCCATGGGATTGTGCGGCAGCATGCAGACTGGAATGGGCGAATTCGCGGGAAGGGGAGATGGGTCCTTCATGCCTCCCGGATGAAACCAACTTAGAATCAGCGCGCCGATGTAGATGAATGCGAAGACAACGATAAGAATTGTCTTGCCAATGCTTTCTGAGTGGCACTTGCGAAACCATTCCCAGTTGGGAAGCAGGAGAAAGAGCACCGCCGCGAAGACACCAGCAATGGAAGTGCCAACAGTGATGGCGACCCAAATGCCAGGGAGAAGGGCCTCGCCCAGAATATGACCGGCCTCGGTGATGGCAAAGGCAAAGAGAACAGCTTCCAGCCAGTCCAGCCGGCCGCTTGAGCGTTCCATGGATTCCATTGTCTTCAGTTGATTCGCATCGGCCTCGAACTGACGAAATGCGTCATAGATCTCTTGGGCATGACGACGTTCTAGGAAACCGCGCAGAGGGCGGAGTTCCGGCTCAGCGAGGCTCTGGCGGAGACAGAGGTGTTCTTTGACGACGTCTTTGACTCGGCCCTTTCGACTTTCCGTTTGGGAACGGGATTTTGGTTCCTGCGTGGAGGCCATTAGATATTCCAATTCGCCTTCCAACTTGGCAGCTACAAGGATCTTTTTTTTCAGCGCCTCAACGGTATTCCTCGACTCCCTATCCCCATAATGCGCGACCACGATGCCTTCTCTTGCCCATGTGCACACCATGCCGGGGCAGCGATGCACATGGTGGGCAAGAAAGTCGTTTGGCAGGGTCATTTCAGGAGCAGGACGGAGCAGGGAGTATAGGATGGTTGCGATTTCGTCCCCAGCCCACGTTTTGTATATGTTGATTTCTGCAAACTCGACCTCGGCCCAAAGATAGGCATCACTTGTAGGCCTGCACGATTTCACAATCTCGAGGGTTTGCTTCTTGGGGCATTCAAGCTCGCTGTCGCGGATGGCCTGTTCGATGGGCGGCATGCTGTTCTTCCAATTCACCGGAATCCTCGGTGGATGAGACTGATCGCTTGCGCACAAGACTGGAAGATACTCGGCCTTGAAGTCGGCGCCTTCAGGAAACAGCTTCTTCTTGAGGCCATATCTGACATCGGATTTGACCTTGGAATCAGCAGGGTAGGTCAGACACCAACCAGCTTCGCCGATTCGCCCGGAGTCAGGCAGGCCAAGGCCGGCAACCTGCTGCGCAAGCGGCTTGAGCGACTCTCGCTTTGATGGATCAAGGTGCAGCTCAAATCCTGAATTCATCCAACCGCTATCGATCCAGACGAGAGGAAACCCGCGATGCTCCTTCGATGATTCACAGTCCTGCCAGGCCCACAGATCGAACAGCAGTGACTCAGGCGACTCAATGCGTATGGTCTCAATGGGGACAATTGGGTCAGTGACGCCGACGAGAACGGAGTAGTCCTTGGTGGCCCGCGCTGCATCGCGCTTGTAGGCGTCTCTGTCAACCTTGAGGTGCTCGACTAATGACTCGAGCCAATAATCGTTAGTGAAGTCCCAGTTGTCAAAAATGCCTTCCAGCCTCGGGGAACTGGGGTGTTGAGCAGGCGTGCGGTTGCTGCACACATTCAGCGCACTCAACATTTGACTGTCGATGCTGGGGTGAGACGCAACGCAAAGGGCGCACTCGAAGAGCGCCGTAACCATCGCTTGACGTGCCGGCTCATTGTTGGAGATTCGGTGAATGGCAACGAATAGAGAGCGGAGGCGCTGCTCCAGAGGGCATGGAATAAAGGTGGCGGTCCACTCCGCTTGCGCGTAGCTGGCCAGTTGCGCCAGACCGTAACCGAAAACATTGAAGTCAGGGACGCCCGCTTTGCGAATGATCCCCTGGTGCGCGTCAAGTGGCTTGGGGGAATGACCGATCTTGCTCTTCGAGTCATGTTTCTCTTGAAGAACGATGAGCACGTAGGCGATGAAAGCCGCGATCTGGTAGTGGAACGAAGAACAGAAGCCTGCAGGGCCTTGAATCGTAACTTTGGCTGCGGTCTCCGGCATCAGGTCTCGCCACTTCGACCAGACAGCTAGGGCCGGGGAGATCGCTGGAGTGGCTTCCAGAGCAAGGCCGCTTGCCCCAATCCCCGTGAGGAGAAATTGATTATCGGGCGGCGGGGTTGCTTCGTCGAACTCGATCTTCATGCGCAAATCTCCGGTTAGGGTGCCAGCCCATGTGCGGTCTTCATCGCGGGCGGGCGTTCGGTAAGAGGCAGATTGCCGGGATTATTGTTTGGAACTGGCGGCCAGCTGTACTGGTCAAATTGAACAGGGTAATAGCGAACCGAATTATTCTCTGGCCAAGTGTGCAGTTGGATGAAATCCTTAATGTGATCCAACTGGTTGAGGGGCGTGTGCTCCGCCGCTGGTTTGTCCGGGCTTGCCATTTTCTCGCACCACTTGGTAAAGGCATTGCGGAGGTTGCCGATCTCTTCACGCGTGGCGGGTGTTCGTTCCTGGCTGTCAATCAGGCTGGCATATACTGACCCTGGGTTAAACCACCGAATAGAGACTTCTACTTCGCAGACTCCAAGCCCTCGCGGCTTTCCTTTGCCGAGGTGGATGCTATGTTTTCCAGAGTTCCAGGTGACGCTGGTGGTACCTGGCTCAGGCGATACTGGATCGTTTCCGAGCAGAGCGAACAGCAGCGCACCCATTTCGCAGGCGCTGAGGTTTTCAAAATGAATGCGCGTTGTGAAGTCCGAGCCTTTGGGCAGGGGAAGAATTGGAGGCGGACACTGATTCTGCGCATGGGCTTCCTGCTTCTTGTGGAACTCCAATAGCGGGTGGGCCCCTTGAATCGTTTCGTCATAGCGCTGCTTCCAGTAGAACTTCCGGCCCCGCAAGACCGGGTCGGGTAGCGGTTCCGCCCCAAGCATGGAGTCGGAGTAGCTGGCAGAAAGCAGCTTGTCTCCGCTCTTCTGCCCTTGCATGTAAAGCGGGCGCGACTTGGCGCGAGATTTCGGAGCGGTGAGCGGGGCGAGTTTAATCCCGGCGGCCCCACCGAGAGGTGTTACTGAATCTGTCGGTGGACCCCAGAGCGGTTCAAACCGCAGCTTGCCGCGGAAAGGGTGGCTTTCCTTTGCATCGTCGTGGTCGGAGACAAAGCCGAACATGCGCTCGGCCAGGCCGAGCGGTTCGGTAAGGCCCATCTTCTTTTCCGATGTCTCCGGCGAAAACCAGTCGCCGGCAAGGTTCGGATTCCCAGCAAGGTCCTTGATGCTCTTCTCCGCAGGCCAGAGGTAATTGACGTTCTTGCCAAAGCTATCGATCTCGGTTGTGCCTGCTCGTACTGTTACTGTGTAAAAGATATTTACCGTCGCTCTGTTCACAGTCGGCATGTGCAATTCCGAGAGAACTGCATCGAGATTCTTCGCGGCGAGCGCAGGGGCATAGTTTGGTTTGCACTTTTCTCTATCAGTCGCCGACGGTGGAGTCGACTGATTCTCCTTCCACTGGTTCTGCCAGTTTTTATAGTGGAGAGCGTAATGTTGATGCGCCAAATTCTCTTCATACTTTTTGAGAACGTGACTCGGTATTGTCAGCACGGGTACCGGAGGTACCCTGGGTGTCATGGCGCGTGGCCTATGCCGTCCAGGTTGCGCTAGCAGGTTTGAAGCGTAATCGTTATTGGGGCCTTCAAGATCGAAATTCATCGGCTGAACCTGCCATACCCCTCGAACTAGGGTGGCTTGTCCAGCCCTAAACGATCTGCGCCGATAGGGGATAGGCATCTCATAGTATTCCCTGTCGTCCATGACTCCGAAGCGATCGTTAGCCAGAGCCTCCACCATGCAGCGCAACGCGCCCTTCAGAGACGAGCCGGGAATGGCGTATGAATTGACATGTTTGCCGTCGATCCATCTTTTCATGGTGTAGAACTTCCGTACCGCGTCTCGTGCGGTATCTCTCTTAACCCACTCCGGCAGAAAGATGGGCGTGCGAGAGGTAATCTTCAGGTCGATATATCCATGGCTCAAACCGGGCATCCAGCATTGGTGGCCGGGATGTTTGCCCGCGCCCTCTTCGGGCTTATCCAGCCACGGACCGCCCTTGGGCAGGCCGACAAAGTTGTACGGATTGCGGTTGATGTCAGGTGTTTTGGTGCATCCAGGTGGCGCATCGGGAAAGGATTCGAGCTTGAATGTCTTGCCATCCTTGGTGGAGAAGACCGCACCCTCTTTGAGCCCAAGAACTGGATCGGACAACTTCAACTTTTCGATCTGGATACTTGGCGTCTGGTATGTTCTGTTCCTTTCTCTTACCGTCACAGGCGTGGTGAAGGTGACGTTCGTTGCATTAAACCTCTGCACGGTAAGATGCTGCTCCGCCGCCGGGGCCTGCGGATGAAGGTTCGAAGGGAGAGTAGGAGCGCCCACTGCTTGACCCACGGGGGGCTGCCTATCGACTCCCGGATCTGCCGTCGCAGACTGCCGAGGTGGATAGGCAACCTGGAGGGGAACACCGCCTCGCGGACGCTGGAAGTTCTGCCCATTTTCATGCGGTCCCTGATGATTCCGATTCCTGTTCTTGCTACGAGCCATCTGAATCCCCCTCATCCACAAAGTGTGGTGGCTCTTCGCCGTGATCAAATCCCATCCCTGTGAGCCGATAGGCAAGCACACGCGGTCGATTCAACGCGTTCATGATCTCCGGCACATGTTTCGAAGCTAGCTGCTGGCCCGCGCTGCGTCGCGGAGGTGACGGAGAATACTCCACAGCCTCAAAGAAGACACGGTCTTCTTTCATATTTCCAGAAAGGGGGTACCCGAAAGAGTTCGGGAGTCTTCCTTCCCGGAAACAACCACCGTCCCACGCGCCCATGCAGTAGAACTTTACGGGCTCGTCGGGTGTTGTCAGATTCTCGAAGGGCGTCCATCCTTCGCATCGGCCCCCAGGATCGCTTTCCTGCAGGGTCCACAAGTCAAAGCAGTCCTTCCCACTCAGCTGCCACTTCACCTCGGAGTTTGGTCCAAATATGCGCCCTCCTGTGGTTGCGATTTCCCAATCTAAAATGTCGTTAGGCTCAGGAGCCTTGAGGATGTCTGCCCGTTCTAATGTGAAGTTGATGAAGTACCACCCGGAACCCACCTTGGCGGTTGCCGCACTGACAGTCTTGGCCAGTTCGTCACGTCTTACCTGCTGATGGCGAACATAGAGATTAGTCATGCCGCACCGCCCTTGGCGCCGATTTCCAATCCGAATCGAAGTTTGCACAGAGCTGTTTCCAAGGAGTCTCAGTAGCTTTCTCGCAAAACTCAAACACCCACCTGCCAGGACAAATTTCCTTGTCGTTCTTCGCCTTTGGTCGCACCCCATGAAGACTTCCGCTCAACCGTGTCAGTTTGGCCCTATACAAGGAACCATATCCCCGGCTGGTCTGCGAACCGAAAGCAATGCCCGATCCGTCAGCTAAAAGATCCTTGATGAGAAAGAGCAACAGTGCGATGGCCACACGGTCCTCGGAATCATCGGTAAACTGTGTGCGGATGATGACTGTGAGTAGTGGACCATTCAGTGCGCGATCGTCGAACTTTGCTCCGTCCGCGGCAGCGTGTGTAATGCGATCCACGGCTACGTGGTCGGAGCTGACAGCTTCGGCCATTCCGGAAAGGATACAATCGTCAAACTGCACCAACCCGCGGCGTTCTGTATCCACACCTTCGTCTTTCTTGCTGCCGAAGAGCCACAAGGCCGGGCCAGAGCCAAGCCGCTGAGCTGTGCAGATCTTTTCTGCCCTATGGCGCAACACTCCACGAATACTCGCGCCCGGAATGAGAGGGTACGCGCCAACTTGACCATGATCAGGCGCGTCCAAGGTCGTCAAGAATGTCGCACCGGGGGTGCCGGTTGCCACCAGATCCTTGGCAATCGCTTGGGGTGGCGCCCCTTCCTTCACGAGCATCGGGCCGTTGCACGGAATGGAAAGCTCAAACATCAGACGATGCAGTGGATGGAGATTGTCTCGATTCGCGCTGTGGATTGGCGCGTCGGTGGACTTCGGAAACACAAAACTGTCTGCGTGTTCAGCTAGCCGTGACTGCGAATCAAGGCGATCAGCGAGAAAACTCCGCAGGCCCTCGGGCGTGACGCGATTGAACACTTTGAACTGCACGCTGTCGAGCTTGAAGCGCCCGAAGCCGATCGACGCCCTGCTCCCGATCGCCAATTCCTCATCCACCAACGCACGCACAGCTTCTCCAAGCAAGACAAGTTCTGCGTCATCCTTCGATTCCCCTTCATAGATCAAATGCAAGGGAAAGCTCTGATTCTGAGCTTTGACCACATGTTCAGCGTCGAACTTGGCCAGTTCACTTGCGGCTCCTGTATCAGGGTCGATTCTTACGTGATCACGAATCTCAGTGGACGAGGGAGACGCGGACTCAAGGAGGGAATCCATAACCCGAAGCCGGCCCCGGGACGATGGCGTTTTGGCGTGTGCATCTTTCGGTGCGTATCCAAAGAGGGACAAAAGGACCTGCTTGTCTGCAAACCCAAGCAGCCAATTCTCTCGCTCAAGATGGGCGCGCAAGACTCCGCGCAACGAGGAACCCGGAATATAGGGCCGCCCGTTCCTTCCCGCCTCCCAACGCAGCACGGGCAGGTCTGTATAAAGGCTCAGACTGTCTGCAGAGCCGATCCGGAATCCGGACTTCGGCACGAGCTTGCCGGTCACTTCCAGCCGGAATGGGCCGTAGCTGTTCTCCTGCTCAATTTGGCCCATCATTCCATACCTCTTCCGACCGTTGAATATTCTCCAGACGGATCGGTCTTCGCTGCCTTCTTCAGTTCACTCTCCAGAACCGTAAGAAAGAACAATTGCGCTGCCTGCCGATGCTCTGCACTAATGGCGCGTTGCGCCTGGACTGAATCAAAATCCTTACGGCCAGGCAGCTTTTCATGGTCGGTCACCCCATTGCGCGCGACCCACGTCATCCATTCACGTACCTCCTGCGATCTGTCGCGAATTTTCCCCGACTTCGACGAAAGCGTCTTCGCAGAGTTCCTTGCAGAGTCAATGAGTGCATCCAGTATTTCAACGTTCAACCCGGTCAACTCATGCCACACCGACGGGTGCTTCTGCCTGATCGGGGCTTCGGTTTCATGCCTAAACTCGCAATGAAGATTCCGGTCTGCATTTCGCTCAAGCTTTAACCATGCAGGGTTTATCGCTACGACGCCGAAGCCTTCATAGGCGCGAACACCTAGCCCTTTCTTCTGACACTGCTCGGTGAAGTCTCGAAGCCTTACTAGGGCGTGTTAACACTATCTAAGGGCTTCGACGATAAGGACGAAATTGATAAAGCCGAGGAAGATGATGTCGAGCTTCTCAAATCTGGAGAAGATGCGACGGAAGCCTTTCAGTCTGCGAAAGAGCCGTTCTATTTCGTTGCGCTTCTT
>PLPU01000440.1:0-7962 GCA_003159975.1 Acidobacteriaceae bacterium | reverse complement strand
CCGCGCCCGTACATGAACTCCGCATCCTCGCTAAACGGGATGTAAGGCGGAACGGTGTCCATGTGCGTGGAAAACACCAGATCGGGCGTCTCATCCGTTCGGCCGCCGTAGACGTTCCAGCGCTCCCCGGCGTTTGCGCTTTCCGGCGGCTGCGGCACGGGCGTCTTCTCCACCGCCCAACCGCGACCGGCGAGAAAGCCGGCGAGAAAATCCCCCAACGCTCCTTCGTTGTAGGTGGTGGACTCGATCTCGCACAACGCGCGCGTAAACCGAACAGGGTCAAGAGGAATGGCCGAAGAAATGTCGTTCATGATGCTGCAAGGATACCGCAGCGGCTGAATCCCAGCCGCCGGTTTATCGAAACCAGGCGAGTGAATCGATTTGCCCCTCTGTGCACTTTGCGGTCCAGTATTCCAAAAACCATCCCCATCCAGATGAAAAACTCGCCGCTTTAGGCGTAGAATGATCAGTGGAATGATGGCCACGATCGCATCCGCTCAGCCACACGAGATTTCGGGAGCCCCGAATTCAGAGATCCCGATTCCGGCGGCCTCAAGGCTGCGGAACGTCGACCTGAAAGGTCCCGCGGGCCGCCTCGAAGCCCTTCTGAATGAAGGCAATCCCGACGCACCGTTTGCCGCGCTGGTCTGCCATCCCCACCCCCTCTTCGGCGGCTCCATGCACAACAAAGTGGTTTACTCCGCGATGAAGACTCTCAACGAGCCTGCATGGGGGCTTGCCTGGCCGGTTCTGCGGTTCAACTTTCGCGGCACGGGCCTCAGCCACGGCACCCACGACGGCAAGGCCGAAACAGGCGACGTGCTGGCCGCGCTGGACTGGCTTGAAAACGAATACAATCGCCCTGTCGTGGCCGTCGGATTCAGCTTCGGCGCGGCAATCACGCTCCGCGCCTGTTGCGGCCGCGGCAGCGCTCGCGAATCCGTCCGTGCCCTCGCCGCGCTGGGCCTGCCTACCCAGGCCGATTGCCAGAAATACCGCTACCCCTGCCTGAGCGAGTGCGAGATTCCCAAGCTCTTTCTCAGTGGCGACCACGACCAGTTTGCGCCCGCCGCCCAACTTGAGCAGGTTGTCGCCCACGCCGCCGAACCCAAACACCTCCTCTTCATTCCCAGCGCCGATCATTTTTTTAGCGGCCTGCTCCAACCGATGCAGCAAGCGCTCGCGGGTTGGCTTAAGGAGCAACTACTGTGACACCGGTCGGCGAACTCGCTCTCGAATCCCTGCATGCAACGGCAACGGGAATCTTTACCGGCGCCATCGATGCCTGCAACATCCCCTCGGCCTTCGATCGGCGCATTCGCTTTGAGGGCAACACCCTCCATCGCCTGATCCCCGACGGCAGCGGCCCCGCGACCATCAACCTCAACTGCTACAAACGCATCTTCGTCGTCGCCTTGGGCAAGGCCGCCGGACCCATGCTCGACACTCTGCTGGAACGTATGACCCGCCGCAAGGGCCTGCGCGGCATCTGCTGCTCCAACCAGTTGCCCAAGACACGAAACTGGCGCTTTCGCTACTTTGAGGGCGGCCATCCCCTTCCCAACGAGGACTCCTTTGCCGCCGCCCGCGCGGCGCTNNGCCATGTTCGACCTTCCCCTTGACCCGCAGATCACGCTCGAAGACACCATCGCCTTCCACCAGTTGCTGCTGGCCTCGGGCGCGCCGATCGGCGAAGTCAATACTCTGCGCAAGCACTTCTCCGCCGTCAAAGGCGGGCGCCTGGCGATGGCCGCACCGGAGGCCGCGAAAGTAAGCCTGCTGGTTCCCGACGTGCCCCTGCGGTCGCTCGACGCACTCTCATCCGGCCCCACTTCGCCCGATCACTCCACGGTGGCCGATGTGCGCGAGCTGCTCGCCCGCTATCGGCTCGCTCCAAAGTTGCCGCCTTCCGTCCGCGCCTTTTTCGAGCGCGAAGATCTGCCCGAGTCGCCGGGAAACAAGGTGTGGCGTCCGCCGTTTTTTCCCCGCATGCCCTGGACCGGCGCAGTTCCCCCGCGGCGCGCGACAGCGGCCGCCGCCATGTCGGGAGAGGATGAAGCCTTCCGCGATTCGGTCTTCGAGATTCTGCTCTCAAGCCACGACCTGGTGGAAAATGCCCGCGCCCTTGCCCAAAAGGCCGGCTTCCACGTCGAGGTCGACAACAGTTGCGACGACTGGGATTACGCGGCTGCCGCCCGCTACCTGCTCCAGCGCTTCCACTCCCTCCGCGCCTTCCATCCCCGCCTGTGCCTGATTTCCGTTGGTGAGGTCACGGTGAAGCTCGACCGCACCCCCGGCGCCGGTGGCCGCAACCAGCAATTCGCGATGGACTGCGCTCTTGAATTGGAGCAGCATCCGGGCGAGCGCCTGACCGTGCTGAGCGCCGGTTCCGATGGCATCGACGGAAACACCAATGCGGCCGGCGCCATCGCCGACCCCACCACCGTCACCCGCGCCCATGCCTTCGGATTTCATCTGAAAGCATCCCTGGCGGCCTTCAACGCCTGTCCCATGTTCACCGCGCTGGGCGATTCGGTCGTCACCGGCCGCACCGGCCAGAATCTCCGCGACCTCCGCCTCCTGATAGCTGAACTCGACTAATCCCCTGTCCTGGAGACAAGAATGGCGGGTGCCCCATCCTTGCGGCTTTTTTCTACCGCATGGGTGGGAATCGACCAAGCCAGTGCGAGCCTCACGCGAGCCGTTTGGCCGCACCGCAGGTGCCGTTTGGCCCCACCCCAGGTGATAACATTGCTCTCACATTAGAAGAGCTTCGGCGAGGATCGCTTCGTGGTTCGAAAAGCAAAACAGAAGGCTGCCGGGAAGACTCCCGATATTCGCACTGTTGCCGCTCTGGCGAAGGTTTCCATCGCCACGGTGTCGCGCACCATCAATGGTTCTCCGGTCGTAAGCGACCGCCTGACCAAGCGTGTCTGGCAGGCCATCGAGCAGTTGAATTACTTCCCCAACACCCATGCGCGCAGCCTGGTCTCGGGCCGCAGCCGCATCCTGGGCATCATTGTCGAGAACATTACCAACCCCTTTTTCCCTGAGCTGATTCAGAGCTTTGAAGAGATCGCCGTGGCGCACGGATACGAGATTCTCGTCAGCTCGTCGAACAGCGACCCGGCCGTGCTCACCACCTGTGTGCGCCGCATGCTTGAGCGCAAGGTCGAAGGCGTGGCCGTGCTCACCTTCGGCCAGGAAGAGCCGGTGCTCGACCAGCTGGTGCATCGCGACATCCCCATGGTGCTTGCCGAGTTCCACCCCGACGACCCAAAAGTGAGCACCATTCTCCTCGACTACACAACCGGCATTCAGGCTGCGGTGAACCACCTGGCGGAGCTCGGCCACAGCAAAATAGCGTTTCTCGCCGGTCCCCGCAAGCTGCACTCGGCCATCACCCGCGAAAACGACTACCGTTCCGCAATGGAAACCGCGGGCCTCGCGACGCAGAACAAGTGGGTCATCGAGTGCGACCACACGCTGAAAGGCGGCGTAGCCGGCTTTGCCAAGCTGCAGGCGCTCGCCTCCCGGCCCACCGCCATCCTCTGCTCCAACGACATGACCGCCATCGGCGTCCTGCGCGCCGCCTACATGGTCGGCATGCGCGTGCCCCAGGACCTGTCGGTCATCGGCCTCGACGACATCGACTTCGCGGAGTTCACCCTGCCGCCGCTGACCACCATCCGGCTCTCGCGAATCGACCTCGCGCGAGCGGCGTTTGAGGCCCTGAGGCAGCAGGCTGAGGACCCCCACAATCCCTCCATGCAGCGTGAATTCCTGGTCTCGACGAGCCTGGTGCTGCGCGGATCGACCGCCCCGCCTTCTTCCAGCTAGCGTCACAAATCTAAAGCTCGCATTACAAATGAGCTGTCATCCTGAGCAAGCGCAGCCAGTCGAAAGCCTGCCCTGAGCGAAGTCGAAGGGGACCTGCGGTTGCACTTTGTTGCCGTTTTGCCGTGGTCAATTCTAGACTGTCCCTTTCCATTCCATTTGGGCTATAGTGTTGCCTTGCCACCGCGGGATTCGATTCCCGGAAAATTGCTCTTCCGCACTGTACCTTGCCTGAGATACACTGCGGTTCCGCGAAGGCAAAGTCGCAGCGGATGCGGTCGCGTACCGGGTTGGTACTTGAAATGCCAGGAGGGTCCGATGAAGATTTCCGACACGATTGGAACGGTGCTGAGAAACAAAGGCGAACTCAAAGTTCTTTCCATCGCGCCTGAACAGACCGTCTACGAAGCCATCGGGAAGATGGCCGAGCACGATATCGGCGCCCTGCTGGTGCTTTCCAACCATCGCGTGGTCGGCATCCTGTCGGAGCGCGACTACTCCCGAAAATGCGCCCTCATGGGCCATGCCTCCAAAGAAACCCTGGTCCACGAAATCATGACCAGCCCGGTGGTCACCGTGACGCCGGAGCACACCGTGGACGAGTGCATGGCCATGATGACCGGAAACCGCATCCGCCACCTTCCGGTGCTCCGCGGCGAGACGGTGCTGGGCGTCATCTCCATCGGCGACCTGGTCAAATGGGTCATCTCCGGCCAGGCCCACACCATCCAGGCCCTCGAAGGCTACATCGCAGGCGCCTATCCGGCGTAGCCCGTCACTCGGAACGTCCGATTCGAGCAGCAGATACCGTGGGTGCCCCATCCTTGCGCTTTTTTCTGGCGCAAGGGTGGGAAGCAACCATGCCCGTGCGAGCCTCCCGCGAGCTTTTAGCCCCACCGCAGGTGGCCGTCCCGGAGGGACAGGATGAGAATAGCCCCGGGTAAGCGAAGCGCAACCCGGGGTGCCCAACCAAGTGAAAGACTCGCGTCCTGGAGGGACGCGGTGAACCTGCCTTGCGCCTTACCGGGGTCCCCAGCGACAGGTCTTCGTCGCTGGGGTGGTCGGGCGCAAGGCCGCAACCATGCCCGTGCGAGCCTCCCGCGAGCTTTCAGCCCCACCGCAGGTGGCTACACCAGCTTCCAGGGCGCCCGATAAGGCCGCGTCAGCAGCGCGCTCGCCTCCGCATCCCCCGCAATCGTCTCCTTCACTGGATCCCACTGCACCTTCCGCCCCACCAGCATCGAGATCAGCCCCAGATGCCCCGGCAGCGTGGAGTGGTGCGCCGTTTCCACCGGAGCAATCGTCGGCTTGCGCGACTTCACGCAGTCCAGAAAATTCCGCTGGTGCCCATGCGATTCATAGAGCTTGATCCTGCGCAGTCCCTCGGGCAACGAATCGCCCTTAAGCCATTCGGGATTCGACGCATCAATCCCGCTCCGGTCCACCCACACCCATCCTTCGCTCCCAATCCACTTGGTTCCCATCGCGAATTCCGGATGGCCGCCGGCAATGGTCATCGAAACGTCGTTCGGGTAACCCGTCACTTCCTTGCGATACCTGCATTCCACCACATACGCGGTTGCCGCGTTCCACACCGCATTCGCCGCCGGAAACTCGCCGTGCCCCTCCACCTCGGACGGCCCGGTCGTATCGAATCCCAGCCCCCAGTGCGCAATATCACCGTGGTGCCCGATCCAATCCAGCAGTTGCCCGCCGCCTGTGTTGTAATTCCACCGCCAATTCTGATAAACGCGCGCATCGATATACGGCTCCAACTTCGACGGGCCCAGCCACATATCGAAGTCCAGCTCCGGCGGCGGCTGGGTCACTGCCAGGTCCCACGCCGCGGTCCCAGGCACAATCTGCGCCGGGTTGTCGATCTTTTGCGGCAACGAAGCCAGTCTTTGCATGAGCGCGGGAACCGTATTCGGGAAGTCGTGCGGCGCGCCCGGCAGGCCTACCTCGACGTGTGTAACGGTACCGATCAGGCCATTGCGCACAATCTCCGCCGCCTTGTGAAACGTGGGCAGTGATCTTTGCCAACTCCCCGTCTGCCAGATGATGTTATTTTGTTGCACGGCTCTAACGATTGCCTGCTGCTCGGCCACGGTGCGCGCCAGCGGCTTCTCGCCATAGATGTCCTTCTTCCGCCGCGCGGTTTCCGTGGCCACAATGGCATGCCAATGATCGGGAATCGCGATCATGATGGCGTCGATATCGTCGCGCGCAATCATCTCGCGATAGTCGTGATACGCCTTGCAATCCTTGTTGCCGTATTTGTTGTTGACCGTGTCCACCGCGGCCTGCAGGTGACCGCTGTGCAAATCGCAGGCCGCCACCACCTGGCAATCATCCTCCGCCAGGAATGCCTTGGTGTTCCCCGGCCCCATCATCCCCCATCCAATCACCCCGATGGTGATCCGGTTCGAAGGCGAAGGACGCCCCCAACCCCATGCGGCCTTGGGCAGAATGGCCGCCGCTCCGCCAACCTTGAGAAAATCGCGGCGCGTCAATGAGGAACGCGAACTTGCATCGAACCAGGGGCTTTTCATAGTCATCTCCAGACTCTAAGGCGGGCAGCGCACAACGCGCCTGAATCCCCGCTCCACGAACCGTACGAATTGTCGCACAGCCAGCCGCCGAATTCGGATTTCAAAATGCTGACCAGCTTAGCAACGACCGGACGCTGCGACACTATTCATTTAGCCCAGCCCAGAAGGCCTGCAAGCCAAGGGAGGATGAATGAGCTCCCGACGACACCTGGAACTGAGATGGAAACTGTTTTAAGCCATAATCTCTGCTTCTCAATGCTACGCTTACCACCCCAAAGACCGACGCCGCCTGTCGGGGCCACTCTCAGAGCGACGAGAACCGAAAGTCCGACCAAGAAAAAGACCCGGAACCGCACGCCAGGATAATGGTGAACCATTTGTGAAGGCTTGGGTTCGTACCCAGATTCGATTGAAAGTATGAGTTGGACCGCCCTTGTTTCATTTGAGGAATTTACCCCACTTTTTGCCATTTCGTAGGCTTCCTGACGGATAAGACTTGGGGCATTTTCGGGTTTAGAGATTACGGCCAATGCAAATAGACAGAGCATGCACCAGGCAAATGCCAAAAATGAAAAGAACGATGCGTTTGCGAGCCACCACTGCAACCAAGGTTTGGGCTGAATGTCTGATAGCCAATTCTGAAGTTTTCCGAGGAGTTCCTGCTCAAACGCGTTATCGTCGGAGGAGACCTCAACCACCAGTTCCTGGCTACCCCAAGACTTTAAGACAACCTCCAGCCGATTCCCCCCTACTTGGGCCTTCAACGCAAACCCACGCGGTACCTCCTCGTGCATCCTTGGCAGCGTAGCCAATTCTTTGAATGTCTCACCAAAGGCTGTTCTTCCGCCGCTGAGGTAGACAGTAACCATCCTTGACTCCACGGGGAACGGATGACGTTTCACAACAGCCTCCTCAAGCTCATTCGGCTTCTGATAGTACTATCCGCCCTCTCCCCCCAATATTCTCTCTCCCTTGCGATAGCAAGCTTTATTGATTCTTCCCGCCTGATCTTCATGCTTTCAATACACGATGCGACCACTTCATCTAATTCACTTAGGTTTCCGTTTTCAAGAAACCATGGACCTCGCTCGCTTAACCGGGTTGGGTACGAAACAGAAGCCATTGGAATAAGATCCTCCTTGCCGCAGATTCATCATCGGACTCAAAAGCAAACGATTTAATACCTACATCTTACCCCTACCCGGAAATCCAGGAATTGTCGGTGCCCCAGGTCCTTTGCACTTGGGAACCTGGGAAAGCATGCATTCAAGGTCGCGCATCAGAGGGAGCCGGGGATTTCAACCACCGGAAACTGACCCAAAAAACCTGAAATCTCGTGCGCGCGGCACAAACGGCGTGAAATCCCCCCCGCAGCCGCCCAGCCGCCGCCGAAAACCTGACCCTCCCGCTCCTGCCGCCTGAATAGAACCGTCCGCCGGGTTCCCCTGCCCTGGAGGGGCACGCTGAAAATAGCCACGGGTGAAACCCGTGGAAGCCATACCCAAAATTGCCCTACCGTCCTGTTGGGACGGCCTGAATCATCCCCAAGCATGCAACGGGTCGCATTCTCATT
>PLPU01000157.1:0-4890 GCA_003159975.1 Acidobacteriaceae bacterium | reverse complement strand
GCTTCGTTGCTTTCAAGGTTCCGCCGCCTTTTTGGCGGCCTTGGCTGGCTTTCAGGATCTCATTCGGCCTGCATTGTCCAAAGGCTCAAAGAAGGCTTCTTGGTCATCGAGAATTGTGTCTATTTCACTGCACACTCATTTCTAGTATGGGAGAAACTCCAAGAATCGCTAATGTTCGCTGTTCATAAGGGTTTTCGTCCATTTCAAGATCGGTCCTGAGGCGCGTCCAATAATTGTCAGTTCTCCATTCTGGCTTTGCAATCTTGTGCGTACTGACTGAACCCGGCCGCGTTGAGTCTTGTGCCGTGTTCCACGAATGGAAGCAATGGCAGGGCAGTTTTTGGGTACTCTCGAATCAGGGGCACAGTAGCCGGGTCCACCTCCTGGCCGGCGCGCCTGGCAAGGTACAAGCTCAGGCCGTTGATCCCACGTTCGGTGTAGATGTCGCTCGACTGCTTAAATAAGAAGGGAATCTCCAGAGCCCTGCAAAGATCGTGGACTTCGGCCGCCCATGCCATCTCCATCTTGTGCTTGGCGTGAAGCGGCCCGCTCATCCCGCCGGCGGCGACCCATCCCACCCCGTTCAGGTCAATGTCGGCAACGCTTTCCATGAGCGGCTCGATGCTGAGGAATCGCAGAGCACACGGGATCGACCGCAGCGCGTCTACCCGGTGGTACGAGCTGCGAACGCCGCAGGTCGTGCCCATCCATGCATTCGGATACCGCTTTCCGTCTCCCCAATCGCTCGGGAGGCAGTCAGATATTCGTTCCGGCCGCTTGGTGAGCAGCATGAAGTTGACATTCTGGCAGTCGCGAATCACTCGCCACGCATCGGGTCGCCACCGGTCGGCATCAGCATGGAAAAAGTCGCTGAGTGAGCACACGAAGCAAATTGCCTGACGGTTTGCGCCCTTTGCTCTCGCGTCAAGTTGGTAAGGTGTACGCCACGTCTGGGTGGGAACCAGGATGCTGAACTTACGGCCGCCTCGACGCAGGAGCGCGTCGGCGTAACAGCCGACGCATTCCGCACTCATACGTTTGCAGCCTGTCCAGGGATTCCACGTCGCGTGTGCCCAGGAGATCTTGGTGTCGATCAAGCCAGATCCTCCCGCCTCTTTCGCCCGTCAAGAGTCAATCCCGACGTGCGAGGCGTGATTGTCACCGTTACCGGATCACTTTGCCCCCAGATTGCAAACATCTCCTCTTCAAGAGCTGAAATGAGTGTTGACAGCTTTTGATCTGGCTCAACGTTGGTGAGCGCCGTCCTGATTTTCATTCGGACCGCGAATCGTTGCTTCTCCTCGCGGGTCAATGGAACGAATGGGTCATCCTGATTGTGTTCTCGTTGATCTGTAGGCGGCATGACTAAGACATTCGAAACGATCCGGTCGGCCTCCTCCGCGTCGATCACATCTTCGTCGTGGCTGTCGTTCTCGCTGATCGACTCAATGGCGGTCACTGCCGGGCGGTACCTCCGCTGGGCAAGGTCTATGCCCCTCGCCTGTGCCGCTTGAATCACGGTGCCTGGCAGGCTAGCTGTCCGCTCGTAATCGGCGATGATGTTCCTGACAGTTCGTTCATGGCATCCCATTGCTTCGGCAACGGATTTTGCCGCGGCCATCCAGCCGCGATCTCCAGCGGACTGGTCATTCTTCGCAGCGAATTGTCTCTTGTACGCGGCCAGTGCTTCGCCGAGAAGGAACCTACTCGTCCGGTACTGCCCCAGGGCCGCCACTAGGGTGTGACGCGCTCCCAGGATGTCCACATTGACAAGTCCGATATGCTCGGCCTCAATCTTCTCAAGCCGTTCAGACAGAGTGGAAAAGTTTTCCACTGTTGCCCCTGTCTCGCTGAACTCCTCTTCGGGCTCGTCGAGTTGGATGCCTGCAATGGATGGCTTGTTCTCAACAGCCTCGTCTTGGAACGAATTCAGTGTCGCGAGTTCATCCTCGGTGAAATCGCATGATTCCTGGATTTCATCGTGCCTATTACCTTCACCACTTCCTCCAACAACTGCAATGCACAGATTATTCAAAGCGATTCTCTCCCCCAGCCTTTCTGACCGCTCTGTAAAGAGTGGTCAATGCAGATTGTTGAAAACGAACCATGATTCACACTTCGGGTCGGTTTCTGTGATCTGCTTGCTCGTCCCAACTCTGACAAGCTGATTCAAGATTGCGGGTTTCAGTCGGCGATGAGAATAGGGCGTTCACCCTATGAACAGGGGTGATTAGCGCTGTGTGATCTGGATCACTTATCCTTACTGATGCGGATTTATATTGCGCGCGTCGGATTAGTGGGGTACCATTCTTCTACTGAATAGGCGGCTGATTTGAGCCCATCTGGGGCTCCCACTAGGCCATCGACGGCGCCGCCAACAGGGCATCTTCCTAATCGATATGACCGGCTCACGTCCACCCGGCAGATGACCCCCTCGGGGGCAGGTTTCAGTTCAGGTCTATTGACCTGAAAACTTGGAACGCCGTGAGCTGCGGTCAATCAGCAATCCAAATTCAAAAAGGCACGAAATGAACAACCAAGGCAATGGTGCGCCCGTTGAGGCCACCAAAGCAGTACGCCGGACAATTCGATTCAGGACACCCCCTAGTTCGCGCAACGAGCTCACAGACCGCGAGCAGCAGGTCTTACGCTGGCTGGCGCATGGAAAGACCCTAGCCGAAATTGCTGTCATTCTCGAGATATCCAAGAAGACAGTTGAAACTCACCGCGATAACCTCATGAGAAAGTTGGGCGTGTTTGATCGAGCCTCTGCGACACTCGAAGCGGTCCGACTTGGTCTCATCAGTTGTCCCTGCCCCCGCTGTCGCGAATCGGCGGTGGCAGCATGACATTCCTGAGATCCACAGTTGATGAAGCCATTGCCGCAATCGGCAACGCTAAGACGCTGCTGACGCTTCAGGTCGAACTTGCCGTGACCCGCTCTCAGATTGCCGGTTTCCAGGATCACGAAAGAGAACTGCTTGAGCTGATCCGACGGGTGGAGGCGTCGATATGAATCTGACGCCTTTCAACATTCTCAATGCATTGCAGGCAGTCCGCGGCCTGCTTTCGGTTGGCGAAGTAGCTGACCTGTTTGGGAAGTCGCCGGCGACCATCTATCGAATGGCGCAGAAGCGGCAGATCCCGAGCTTGATGATTGGTGGTTCGCGCATGTTTGATCCATCAACACTGATCCTGTGGCTCACAAAGAAAGAGCCACAATTAGCCGTGGCTGCACGAATGGTTCAACAAGCAGCTTGACCATTAAAACTGTTCAACAAACTTGGGGGGCCGGGTTCATATCGGCCCTTTTCGTTTGCGGGTGGACGATGACTTCAAGGGAGTGCGGCCAAGGACGACTGTTCCACCTTGTCGCGCAGGTCGCCTAGCCGAAGAGACTTAAGATACTTCTCTGTTGTTGCGATGTTTTTGTGTCCGAGCAAAATCTGCAGGGTACGAATGTCGAGGTTAGATTGCAGCATATTCGTGGCGAACGTGTTGCGCCATTTGTGAAGGTACCATTTTTTACAGTGCGGCCCAGTGTCACACTGATTGACTACGCTCTTGTCTCCCTTGGCTTGGCTCCCTTTGGTCTTCCGTCCGATAGACTTGCATTTTCCGCAGTTCAGACCTGCACGATGAGCAATCTCCTTGCAAGCTTCAAGCGCGTGAGCATCCGGCTTGTCTCCGCCGTAATCCGGCCGTGTCGGGTGTGGTGGGGTTGGAAATATCAGGACTGACCTTGGATTAGCCTTCTGATGTTCCTTGAGTGAGATCACCAGAGTTCGAGGCACGAGGACGGATCGCTTTTCGTAGTTCTTTGGCATGAATCCGAGTTCAGGCTTGGCCCGAACCGCCAAGGTCCCAGCCTTCCAATTCACATCGTCCCAAGTGAGGGTCGCCACTTCCTGCGAGCGAAAGCCGGTGCATAGAAAAACCTGGAACAGCAGGCGCTCATGAGGATCACATGCGGCGAAGAACCGCTTCAGTTCTTCTTGTTCGTAGGCCTCGACTGGCACCTCTGTTGTCTTCGGCCAGTCACCCTTTTTAAGCTCCAGTCGCGCGCCGGCTCCACGCATCGCCATCAGCGCGGAGAGTACTCGTCTATTGATTGTCTTCTGGTTAAGCCCCTCATCGCGGCCGTTACCGAACATCGTGATGATATCGTCCCGAGTCAACCGGGTGACGTAGTGTTTGCTGCAGTGCTTCCGAAACCAGCGGAGATCGCGAGCGTAGGCGCTTAAGGTCGCGTTGCCTTTCGTGGCTTTGACTTCCCGCAAGTACTTCTCGATGGCAGCATCGACCGTAACGATCATGTCCTCGCTCGGCTCTTCTGGTGCCTCAATGTTCCCAGCCAAAATGCCAGTCTGGAGTTGCCAGGCGTCCAACGCTTCACGAGGGGATGTGCCGGCAATCTTTGTCTTTCGCTTCCCGTCTTCATACCACTCGAGATAGAATTTGCCGCCGCCCTTCGAGGACTCCGGTTTTCCATCAATTAGGACTAGTTGCGGCCGAGGTTTGGCGTCGACCTTCACCACCGGGACAAATTGCCATTTGCCATTCACTGAGCGATACTGTTTTAGGTTCGCCTTACGGCCTGCCGATTTACTATCCATTTACTATCCACGCCTTCTGAAGTTGTACGGCTCGGGATGCTGGCGGAAAATGGGGCTGGCACGGAATGGCCAACTTTTCATGGTTTTTCTGCAAGTATTGTAACCGGATGGATAGTAAGTTGGATAGTAAACCCGAGTCAATCGTGTAAGTTATTGATTTTAAAGGGCGGGAGTAGTTCAGTGGCAGAACGTCAGCTTCACAAGCTGAATGTCGCCGGTTCGATCCCGGTCTCCCGCTCCATAAAATCAATAAGTTACAGAGGCATAAACATAC
>PLPU01000209.1:0-14171 GCA_003159975.1 Acidobacteriaceae bacterium | reverse complement strand
ACCATCTCTGTGAGGGGATTAATGTCCGGATAGGAGACATACCCGTCAGGCCCCGCGTCGGGATGACCTGGGTCGTAACGCTTCAGCGGCGGCGAAGGGTCCTCCACCACTGCCGCGATGCGCACACCCGGCGCCACTGGCCCGCTCCCCGTCAGATCAAGAGCAGGAGCCGGAACAACGCCTGAGGCCGCGCTCCCCGTTGCCCCGGAAGCCGTTGCCAGCGAATCGAGGAACCCGGGATCGCCCTGATTTGCCGCAAAGACCACCTCCTGCCGGTGGTAGGGTCCGCCCGAAGCGGTTCGCGTGGTCTCCGCATTCGCCATGTTGGCCGCCACCACCTCGGCGCGCATGCGCTCGGCCTGCATGGCGCTGCCCGAAGTCTCCATCACCCCAAACATGTTCATCGTGAATACTCCTTGAATAGCTGCCTTCTCACTTGCCGTCCGCATGAATCGCGTCCATCACCCTCTGGTTCTCGCTTCGCAGCAGAGCCACCCCAACCTTGAACTTCAGTTGCGCCTCGGCAAGATTCAGGCTCTCGCGGTCCATCGACACATTGTTGCCGTCGGGGCGCGCAATCAGCCCATCCACGGCTTTGACCCGCACCTGCCGCGGCGCACGTCCCTGATTCACGCCGTCCATGGCCTCTTTCATCTCCGCCTCAAANNAGATACCGCGCCAACTGGTCGCCCAAAGGCGTCTCAATGTTCATGCTCATCGCAAACCCTCCCCGACTCTTCAAGATCGCCCGGCAGCAGAGCGGATCAATTCACCGTCGACCCGAAATCGATCTCGCTGGCGGTCAACACCGAGGCCGCGCCGGCCAGAATCGCCGCCCGCTCCAGAACATGCTCCAACTCGCGCACATTTCCCGGCCAGTCGTGACGCCCGAGCTTGGCCAGCGCACCCGCATCAACGCGCTTGACCGGCTCATCGCGGCCCATGCGCTGCATAAAATGCTCCACCAGCAGCGGCAGGTCCTCTCCATGCTCCCCCAGCGCGGGAGTCCGGATGAGGAAGACCGCCAGCCGGTAATAAAGGTCGGAGCGGAAACTCCCGGACTGCGTCTGCTGAGCCAGCGCCTGGTGCGTCGCGGCCACGATGCGAACATCCACTCGCACCGTCTCGTTATCGCCCACGCGCTGCAGTTCGCCGCACTCGACAAACCGCAGCAGCTTGGACTGCAGCGCCAGCGGCATCTCCCCAATCTCGTCCAGAAAAAGCGTTCCTCCGTCGGCGGCCTCGATGCGTCCCGTTCGTCCCTGCACCGCTCCGGTAAACGCGCCTCGGGTGTGGCCAAAAAGCTCCGCCTCCAGCAGCGCCTCCGGAATGGCCGCGCAGTTGATCGCAACAAAAGGCTTGCGGCTTCGCGGCGACAGCCGGTGCAGGGCCTCTGCCACCAGTTCCTTGCCCGATCCGGTCGGCCCTTCGATCAGCACTGCCGTCGAGCGCGGCGCCACCAGCCGGATGCGGCGGCTCACCTCCAGCATGCAGGGCGCATTGCCGATCAGTTCGGGTAACCGGCTGCTGACGGCCTGTGCGTTTCCGGCCTGAGCGCTTCCGGCGATGGGCGACTCCAATCGCACCGGTGATGCCTGGGGCGGCGCCAACCGGACCATGATTGGCGGAATTTGGATCGGCGGAATCGCAACCTTCTGTTGCGAGGCGGATACCGGAACTCCATCGACGCGAGCCGCGATCGAGTGAGTCTTCGGCTCGGCCTCTTCAGGCCCCGAATTCGGCGTGTCCAGGGACGGCGCCGTATTCCACGCCGCCGTATCCGTATCCTGGCTGCGCCGCAGCGCGTAGAGCAATTCCTGGCGATAGGGCCCGCGCGGGCTCTCCTGGACCGGGAAACTTCCCGTGGTAACCAGGTCCACTTGGGGAAAACTCACACGAAAATCCGTGAGAAACTCGCCCAGATCGAGATCGGGAAACCAGGAATCGACGATGATGGCTTCGGGAGCGGAGCCTTCGGCCTCAGCCCAGGCCTCGGCGCCACTTTCCACCTCGCGCACCTTCCAGCGCAGGCCGGTGAGGATTTCAGAGATGCGCTGGCGAAAGTTGCGGTCCGCGCTTGCCACCAGCGCAGTGCGCGTGCGAAAACGGGGTGCGGCAGTGAGGGCGGGTACGGCGACGGTGTGCATGAGCATTCTCCTGATCTTCAAACTGGGTGATGAAAGCTAATTCGTTGCAGAAGCCAGAGCGATCTTTGTCTGACTGAATTCGGATAACGCCGCCGCCGCGGCCAGGTTCAGATCGGCCTCCGCGGGCACCACGTAACCCTGTCCCCGCACCGTTCGAATCAGCATGCCGGGCGGTGGATCCTTGAGTTTGCGCCGCAGGTAGTTCACGTAAACATCCACGATGTTGGTGGTCTGCGCCGGCTCCATGTTCCAGACCGACTCCAGCAGTTCCACCCGCGAGACGCATTGGCCACGGTTGAGCATCAGGTGTTCCAGCAGGGCGAATTCCTTGTTCGTCAGCACGATCGCCTCGCCCGCCCGGTGCGCCGAATGGTCCAGCCGGTCCAGCTCGAGGTCACCGGCGCGCAACTGCAGCCGCGCTTCCCGCCTGCGCCGCAACAGCGCCCGGCAGCGGGCCCGCAACTCGTGCAGACTGAACGGTTTAATCATCAGGTCGTCGGCTCCTCGGTCGAGGCACCTGACCCGCGTATCCACCTCTTGGCGCGCGGTCAGCACCAGTACGGGCAGATCGGCGTTGAAGGCGCGAACCTCCGTCAGTACCTGTTCGCCGTCCTTCACCGGCATGTTCAGGTCAAGAATGGTCAGGTCCGGCATGTCCTGCCGAAATGCCTCCACCGCGGCCCCGCCGTCGCAGGCCAGCCGAACCCGATGCCCGTCAGCCTCCAGCCCGCGGCTAAGAAACAGTCCCAGTGCCTTGTCGTCTTCTGCGATCAACAACCTCATGGCAGCCTTTCCGGCAGCGGCATCCGCCCGCCCCGCCCATCCCTCATTCCGGCGCCGATTCAACGGCCCGGCTTAACGGGAACTAATCAATTGCCCTCTTCCACCTTCACTCGGAAAGGAGAGGAACTCAAGATTGGAAAGAAGAAAGATTGCGGTCGGACTTCACGGGCGGAATCGATTTCGAGCGGCGTCCTAAGATGGGCGGCTGAACGTCAGCTTGTGATGGCGCTCACAGCAAAAATCGGCGATGCGAAGATTCGGCGAACATGCCGCGTAAATCCCGCACGCGCTTCTTCGCCAATGCTTTCAATCGGGTTTCATTCGTGGCTCGCCGCTTCACCGCTCCGAAACGGTTCCCGTTGCGCGGGAAGCAGCCTTGTCCCTGTACATCTCCGCATCCGCTCGGTCCAGCACAGCCTTCATCGCCTCGCCCGGCAACTGTTCGGCAAGACCAATGGATGCATCCACTTTCAGCTTCTTTGCGCCGGAGCTTCCCTGCACCGTGTAGCTGCCGAATACCCATTTCCGCAGCCGGTCCATCTGCGCGCCGGCCTCGCGCAGGCCGCAATCCAGCACCAGGATGAACTCGTCCCCGCCCCAGCGCGCGATCACATCCGTAGAACGGCAGGCCGACCGGAGTTCGGAGGCGAATTGTTTCAGCAACCCGTCGCCGACCAGGTGCCCATGCTCGTCGTTCACCCGTTTGAACCCGTTGATATCGATGATCGCGAGGCAATACGGAGTTCCAGCGGCAATCCTGCGCTCAATCTGGCTCTCGGCGTAGAGGCGGCTGCGCACGCCGGTCAACAGGTCGCGCGAAGCAGCTTCCTCGGCCTCCTCCAGCCTGGCCTGGTACACCGCAACCTCCGCCTGGAGCTGGTCGATGGCGGTTTTGCTCTCCGCGGTCATTCTCTCGACCGATGTTTTCAGGTCTGCGGCGCTCTTCTCGATCGAAGCGCGGATCTCCGCCAGGTCGTCCAGGCTTGCAATCCCCTCAAGGCTGTTTGTAACCTCGCTGATCTGCCCGGCGCACCGCTGGTCTCTCTCGCCAACCGACTCCGCGGTCCGCGCCAGAACCAGCAACAGATCCTTCACTTCACCTGTTTTTTGACGGTAATGGATTGCGGTCTGCTTGCCCCACTCCCGCAACTGAGTTCGAACTTCCGCCTCCGCCGCTCGGACTGTTTCGGGACTGATCTTGCTCGACAGGCATTCGCCCACCATCCCGAGACTCCGCTTCAACCCGCCGCCCAAGGAGGGACAAGCCTCGACGCCACAACTCCCCATCTCGTTCAGGGCGGAGCGGTAGGCCGCCATGGTAACGGTGAGTATGTCCCATTTAGCCGGCTGGCTGTGAAGGTCCGAGCCAGCCGGTTCCGATTCAAGATACCGTTTCAGCGAGATCATCGACCCTCTCGGAAGACCGACCCGTCGCAACCAAACCACTCAGGCGATCCAAGCTCTCTATCGGCGGAAATCCGCTCGAAATGAGGGGTCTGATCTTCCAATTCGCAGAATCCACCTTCCCGCTGCAACCGATACTCTCGAAGGAAAACCGCGGATCGCAAAAAATAACCGTTGCAATTCGCTTTTTATTCGCTATAATGCGCCCATGGCTGTTACTCGAAGGCAAAAAGAGGTTCTCGACTTTCTCGAGTCGTTCGTGACCCGCAACGGCTATTCCCCGTCGTTTGAGGAGATTGCGCGCGGGATGGGGCTGAAGAGCCTGGCAACCGTGCACAAGCACATCACCAACCTCGAAAAGAAGGGGCTGCTCGACCGCGTCCACAACCGCAGCCGGTCGATCGATATTCTGCCGCCTGGCACGCGCACCCGCTCCACCGACCGTCTGCCCCTGGCCGGGCGTATCGCCGCCGGGCTTCCCGTGGAGGCCATGGAGAATCCGGAAAGCATCTCGCTCCATGATGTGGTAGGCAACCGCGACGTCTTCGCTCTCGAAGTGCGTGGCGACTCCATGCGCGACGAGCACATCATCAGCGGCGATTATGTGCTGGTGGAGCGCACCCGGACTGCCCGTCAGGGCGAGATCGTAGTCGCCCTGGTCCATGGCGCCGAAACCACATTGAAGCGTTTCTACGCCGAAGGGAGTGTTGTGCGCCTGCAGCCGGCCAATATCGAGATGGACCCCATCTACGTTCCGGCTGCTCAGGTTGCCATTCAGGGCCGCGTGCTTGGAGTGCTGCGCAAGTACCACTAGACCTGTCGAATGAATCGTTTAGCAGCCGGTGGTAGAAGTCCGGTTTTGAAAGGGCACGACTTTAGTCGTGCCGTAAAGTCCTAGGAATCAACGGGGCTTTAGCCCCTGATGGATGGTTTTCCCGACGTTTTGACTTTCACCACAGGCTGTAAGCGCCTGAAGCGAGACCTGAAGCGAGAATGGGAACCAAGCTCGCAACGTCCTTTCTCTCAGATCAGCGTCGCGCTGGAAGCTACCCCTGAGCCCGTCAAGCTGCAACTTCCCGCCTGGGTGCACTGGTAGTGGACGTTTCCCGCATAATCCTGCCAGTCGTTTGAGTTCCCGACGCTGCTCGCCGGGCTGACGGAGAAGCTTCTTCCCTCGCGGGTTTCCAACGTCCCTGTCGAGGCGTCGAAATCAGCTACCGTCAGATCTCCCTCAATCCTCGTCTGCGCAGGGTTTGAGGCGCTATCGGAGGCTGCCGGCTCGCTGGCCTCGGCCGTTTCGAAGGCTGCGGGTGCGATGGATAAGCTCCGCGCGCCGCCTGTGAACGCAACCTTGTGCGCCGACGCTAACCCTCTCTTTGTAAATGAGTTAGAGACAGCATGATGCATCGTCGAAACCGCCGTATGATGGGTGGCGGACATTTCCGGAGTCGCCTGAACCAGAACCGGGGCGCTGTTTTCGGACACAGGTCCGCCGACCTGCTGCTGGATCGTATCGGATCGCCAGGCATTTTGGGGCACAGAGCTACCCGATCCAGGCGCACTGATCCTGACCTCCGCCGATTCCCGCGCCATGACCGCCGTATTCGTGCCCCAGGAGCCGACGACAGCCGCCGTTCCTGCCAGAAGCCCAAGCGCCGTGCCGATCACGGCATAAAGCAGGCCTTGAAGCTTCTCCGCTTCAGAAGGCCGGTCGACGTTGGGTTGGCTGAAATTCAAGTTGGCAGCTAAGACGGTGCTGTGCGGGTAAGCTGTCGTCGCCATTCGATTCTCCTTTGCCTCTTGCGAGAACCCAAATTCTTAACGGAACGGTTACTTTTCTATGCCTAGGTACCTATTGCTGAGTAACTGAAGTAATTCTCGTAATCAGATTGAATTACTCTTTCGCGGAATCAAATACAACAAAGGTGGAGAGTGAATCCCACAAACGTGGGATCTTCCACGGTACCGAAGAGTCTGCGCCCGGCCCCGTGCCGCACGGCTCACCTGTTCCATCCCCTGGAACTTCAGGTTGGATTTCAAACGCATGAAACATTGCAAGGTGATTTATCTTTAATTGTAGGTTCTTTCTTTTGTTGAAGCGTTCTTTTAGATAAGGCGCGTATACTATTGACTCTAAGCAGATTATTAAGCCGTGCCTGCGATGCGCGAGCGCACATGCGGGACCGGTGTTCAAATCAAGGCAACAGCGCGCCGGCGTCAGGAGGGGCATGATGACGGATTCTTTTGACTACGCATCCATCGCCGGGATGATCGATCACTCACTGCTCAACCCCTCCCTGACGACAACGGATCTTGAAGACGGTTGTCGTTTGGCGATTCGATACCGCGTGGCCAGTGTCTGCATTCTGCCCTATTACCTTGCACGGTGTGCCGAGCTGCTTGCCGGAACGGCCGTGAACGCCAGCACCACCATAGGCTTTCCCCACGGCGGGCACTCGACGGCTACCAAATTGGCCGAGGCCCGTTTGGCATTGAGAGACGGTGGGCAGGAATTGGATGCGGTGATCAATATCAGCAAGGCCCGCAGCGGAGATTGGCATTACGTCCGGGATGAATTGTCCGCTTTGACGCAAACCGTTCATTCTGGAGGGGCAAAGATCAAGGTGATCTTTGAGAACGCCTACCTCGACGATGTTTCGAAGATACGCCTGTGCGAGATTTGCGGAGAAATTGGAGTGGATTGGGTCAAGACCTCAACCGGCTACGCCTCAAGCGGCGCCACGCTGTCCGATCTTGAGCTCATGCGCAAACACTCTCCGCCAGGTGTCCAGGTGAAGGCCGCCGGCGGCATTCGCGATCTGGATACGCTTCTGGCCGTCCGTGCGCTCGGAGTGAGCCGCGTGGGCGCAACCCGTACTGAGACCATGTTGGAAGATTGCCGGAGACGGCTCGGTCTCGAAGCCCTTTCAAGCACTGTTCCCGCGGCGCCGCCCCAAGCCTGCTAATCCAAACAAACCAAAGGCCCGGCTTCATGGCCAGGCCTTCACGCTTCAAATCCTGCCTGAGCCGTTTACGCCAGCAGGCGCTTGACCTTCTCTTCGATCACATCCTGGGGCACGTAGCCCACAATCTGATCCGCAACCTTGCCGCCCTTGAAAAACAGCAGTGCGGGAATACCGCGAATGCCGTAGCGGGACGGAGTTGCGCTATTCTCGTCGACATTGACCTTGACAACCTTCAGCTTGCCGGCAAAGCTGGCGGCCACCTGATCCACGATCGGCCCAATCAGCTTGCACGGACCACACCAGACAGCCCAGAAATCCACCAGAACCGGCTGCTCACTCTCGAGCACTTCCCGATCGAACGTTGCATCGTTTACTTCCAAAACACCCGAACCAATCATGATCCTCCTCGCGGCGCCAACACTCGACTTCAGTATACCGGCAACCGGCCTTTCCATGAGATGCCATAGCGTGTGTGAAAGTCGCAATCCGCCCCTGACCAGTCAACAACCCGTTGTGGCCGCAATCAAAAGCGCCCGGATCCTGAGAAGGATCACGGGCGCTAGAGCAGCCCTCCCCCAGAACTGCCCACGCAGCGAATTTATGTGTTCCGCGCGTGAATAGCAAGCAATCTTAGGTAATCCAACACTCAGGCACCAATGGGGGATTATCAAAAATGCAACGCGATCCAAAACAAAAGTTTACCGCGATGATAACGTCTTCATTCCTCGCGCTGAACGCGCCTCTCAGCGTTTAGAGCGAAAGCAGAGTTGGTGTGCCCGGTTGGATACTGTTCTGGGTCGCCGCTCCCTGCTGGTCGCGTCGGCTTGAGTGAGTTGGCTTCGGGATACGGTCACTCTGGTTTCACTGTAGCCCCGGATATCTCAAGCAAACTGGCTTGCCCCGGTGGAAACGAAGCGGCAGGCCGTCAGTTCCGGCTCCAGAATGCCCTCGAGCGCGCTGTGGATGGCCTGCTTAGCCTCTGCCAGATGCGTCTCGCCGGCCACAACCAGCAGCACCGCCGGACCGGCGCCACTCAATGCCACCCCCAGAATGCCATGCTGTCCGGCAAGCGGCAGCAGGTGCGGCAGCAAGGGGCAGATCGACGACCGATACGGCTGGTGAATGCGATCTTTCATGGCCAGCCGCAGCAGGTCGCCTCGTGCCTGGGCGAAGGCGAGTCCTAACAGCGCAGCCGATTGAATGTTGGCCACCACGTCGGACCGCGCGTAACTCGCCGGCAACACCGCCCGCGCCTCGTTGGTCGATAAGGGCTTAGCTGGAAAAACGACAATGGCCCGCCACTCAGCCGGAGGAACGACGCTGGCCGCGTGCACCTCACTGCCCTCGCACACAGCAGTCACAAACCCGCCCAGCCAGCAGGCTGCGGCGTTGTCCGGATGGCCTTCCAGCGCACATGCCTCCTCCAGAATGCGTTCGGAACTCCATCCAAGCTTGCCAAAGTGGTTCGCCAGCGCAATCGCCGCCAGCCTCCCGGCCGCCGAAGAACCGCAGCCCATCCCCAGCGGAATCCCGTTTTCCATCCGAATCGCCAGCGGCACAATCGGCCGTCCATGGCTTTCAAGCAGCCCCTTGTAAATCTCCAGGATGAGGTTGTCCTCAATCCGCCCGCAGCGCTCAGCGTCGCGTCCGGTCGCGGCAATCGAGAACTCAGCCGCAGGTTGGGCTTCGATTTCCAGGTAAAAATCCAGCGCTACGGCGGCGGCGTCAAATCCCGGCCCGAGGTTGGCGGAAGTAGCGGGCAAGCGCAGCTTGAGGCGCCCGGGAATCGCGTTCAAGGCGTCGTTCATCCCACCTTGTCCTTCATCGCCGCCAGCACAGCATGGGTTGTAGCATCAATAGCTTGCGCATTGCGCTGCATGCCGGCCAGTTCCGCTTCCCGTCCCGCCGTTTCTTCGTTTTTCAGCAGGGTTCCCCGGTGAAAGTCAATGGTGTAATCGGCATCCTTCAGGGTGTGCCCGGTCAGCAGCAACACCACTGTTTCCCCCGGCTCGACCGCTCCCTGAGCGCGCAGCTTCTTCAGCCCGGCCAGGGTCACAGCGGAGGCCGGCTCGCAACCCAGGCCTTCCGCGCCCAGTTCGGCCTTGGCAATGGCGATCTCCGCCTCGTTCACGTCCAGGCACCATCCGCCGGTCTCCTGGATCACCCTTGCCGCCTTGCGCCACGAAGCCGGGTTGCCGATGCGGATTGCGGTAGCCCGCGTATGCGCTTCGACCGGCTCCAGCGTGGCGCCGTGATCCTTGGCAAAGCTCCGCACCAGCGGGTTAGCCCCCTCGGCCTGAATCACCGAAATGCGCGGCATCCTGGCCACAAGACCCAACTGATGCAGCTCGCGGAAGCCCTTGCCGAGCGCCGAACTGTTCGCCAGGTTCCCGCCGGGAACAATCAGGTGGTCGGGCACGTTCCAGTCGAACGCCTCGGCAATCTCGAAGGCCGGCGTCTTTTGCCCCTCCAACCGGTAAGGATTGACCGAGTTGAGCAGGTAGATGCGCGCTTCCTTCACTACTTGAATCAACAACTTGAGGCAGCCGTCAAAGTCGGTTTTCACCGTGCAGGTGACGGCGCCGTAGTCCATTGCCTGCGACAGCTTGCCCCAGGCAATCTTGCCGTCGGGGATCACCACCAGGCTGCGCAGCCCGGCCCGCGCGGCATAAGCCGCCATCGCCGCCGACGTATTCCCCGTCGACGCGCACGCCACCCACTCGAAGCCCCGCTCCTTAGCCACGCTCATCGCCGCCGTCATTCCCGTATCTTTGAATGATCCGGTCGGATTCATCCCCTGGTGTTTGGCGTAAAGCTGGTCGATTCCCAGCGCTTTAGAAGCGCGCGTCAGATGGTAGAGCGGCGTATTGCCCTCGCTCAGCGTCACTGCGTTGCCAAAGCTGTCCAGAATGGGAAGCATCTCGCGGAATCGCCACACGCCGGAGTGGTCCAGCGCCTCTGACGAGCAGCGCCGCTCCCTCCAAAGCCACTTGAGAGCGCCCGCATTGGGCCGGTCGTTGCCCTTGGGCTGACTCCAACCCGGATACTCCACTTCAAACAGGTCCCCGCACTCCGAGCAGCGGAAATCCGGCCTCGCCTCCCCGCGCGTAACCCGGGCCCCGCATCCGAAACAGCGCAACTGGTGCAAATTGTCGTTCATATCTGGCTTTAGCCTACCAGCGTACGCCGGTTTTTGCTTTTGTAAGGGAGTGAGCCCCTCTCCGCCATCCCCGCGGTTTAGTTTGCAGCGATGACCAACAGCGTTGCGTCATCCCGGAACCGAGCGTCGCAAAAGCGAGTGACCTCCGCCAGCAGCCGGCTATTCAACTCTTTTGCCGAAAGATCCGCGTGCTCGGTGGCAAAGGCCGCGACCCTGGTCTCTTCGAAATCCTGCTCGTCGGCGTTCGAAGCCTCCGTAATTCCATCGGTGAAAAGAAGCAACCGGTCCCCGGTTTTCAAGGCAATCGTTGAGTTTTCATACTTCCACACCGGAAAGACGCCCAGCACAGCGCCTCCTTGTTCCAGGCTCCTCGCGGAACCGCTCGAAACCAGAATTGGGTAGAGATGCCCGGCGTTGCTGAACTCAAACGTATGCGTCTCGCCATCGAGAATTCCGTATAAGAACGTCACGAATTTCCCGGTCGCAATATTCTCATGCAGCAACGTGTTGACTTTCGTGCAAACGCCGGCCGGGCTCTCCGAGTCGCTTGCAAACGCGCGAACCGCAGCCTGCACGTTCGCCATCAGCAACGCAGCCGAGACACCCTTTCCCACCACATCCGCAATGCAGATTCCCAGCCTTTGATCGCTCAGCCGAAGCACATCGTAATAGTCCCCGCTCACCGTGCTGGCCGGCTGCCANNAATTCCTGCTCCTGCTTTGCAAGTTGTGCGGTCCCCAGCTCCACCGACTTCTGCAGTTCGGAGTTTCGTCGCTCCAGCCGGTCTTTTGTGGTGCTGTAGACAAAGGCGAGCATGCCGAAGACGAACGTGACCAGGAACGGCAGCTTCCAGCCCGTTCGAATCAGATGCTCATAAGTCTGCGGAGTCGGCGGAGCAACCAGCCAGACAATTGCGCTCGAAATAACATAAACCGGAGGCAGCAGCAGAACCAGAATCGGAAGGAAGATCAACCAGTTGAATGGAAATCTCCGATCCGCGTAAAGATGGTGTAATCTGCTGATTGCAGGCGTGATCAGATTGCCGATCGAGAGCGAGTACACCATCACCGTCAGCGGGTTGATGCGCTGGCCAATGGCCCAGAAAATAGCGCCGACGATTGCCGAGAGAGCGATATAAACGCTTTGCTGCCGCAAGAAGCGAACCAGCGATGGATGGCCGACGTTCACAGGATCACACTGTCTAATCGCGATTTCAATCAACCGGGTATTCTAGTCCCGCAATCGAATTCCTGCCTGTGGTCTTCGATATCCTGCGACCGCCAGCTCAAAATCCCAGCATCACCGGTTCCATTTCGAGCGCGATCCCAAATCGGGCCTCGACCGCCCCGGAAATTCGCCCGGCAAGCGTCAAAATCTCCGCAGCCGTCGCCCCGCCCCGGTTAATCAGCGCCAGGGTATGCCGCGAAGACACCCCCGCGGCTCCCAGCACATACCCCTTCGTAAACCCTGCCTGCTCAATCAGCCACGCCGCCGGAACCTTCACCCAACCCTTCCCTTCCGTTCCAGCCGGAAATGTCGGCGGCTCTTTCCCTCCAGCTTCGGCGATTCGCCGCAACTGCTCCTTGCTCACCACCGGGTTTTTGAAGAAGCTCCCCGCGCTGCGGCAGTCGGGGTCACCCTCCACCAGCAGCATGCCTTTCGATTGCCGAACCTGCCTGACCACGGTGGCCACCTCTGCCAGCGTCGGCTGCCGGCCCTCCGCTACGGTCTCCTTAATCGCCCGCCGCAGGTCCGGATAGCCCAGAGTCGGAGCGCCGCCGGGCTTGAGCATGGTATCCACACGCGTAACGATAAACCGCCCTCGATCCAACGAGTTGAAGCGGCTGCGGCGATAGGAGAATCCGCACTCGGCGTTTGTGAACTGAGCAAAAACTCGCTGTTCCAGATCAAAGGCCCGCACCGTCAAGATGACCGAGGCGACCTCCTGCCCATAGGCGCCAACATTCTGAACCGGAGTCCCGCCCACCGATCCTGGAATTCCCGCGAGACATTCAACTCCAGCGCACCTATCCTGCACAGTCCGTTCCACAAAGGCGTCCCAATCCGCGCCGGCGCCTGCTTCGTAGACCATCTGGCCGCTCCCGTCGCGCGCTTTTGTCGCCACTATGCCCCGCAACCCCACCCGCAGCACCAGCCCATCAAAGCCCCGGTCCGCCACCAGCAGGTTGCTCCCCCCGCCCAGCACGAACAACGGCACCCCCCGCTCCCGCGCCCACCCCGTCGCCTCCACAAGCTCGTCTTCGCTGGTTGCTTCCACAAACCAGCGCGCCGGCCCGCCGATCCCGAAGGTCGTAAACGGCGCAAGCGGCTTGTTTTCTTCAATGCGCATCGGCTTCAGCCTACACCACCGGTTTCACGATAGAATGTCTACAGGCTGATTCCCTTGCCGGAGGCAAACATGTATCCAGAACTGATGGTAATCCCGATGCGCGAGGAGCTTGTCCGCGCCGGTATCGCAGAAACCCGGACCGCCGAGGACGTCGACGCGGCGCTTGCCCAACCGGGCACAACCCTTTTGGTGGTCAATTCTATCTGCGGCTGCGCGGCGGGCAAAATGCGTCCCGGCGTTCGCTTGGCCCTCGGCAACTCCACCAATCAACCTGACCACAAGATCACCGTCTTCGCCGGCCAGGACCGCGAAGCCACCGAGCGCGCCCGCAGCTACTTCGAGGGCAACCCGCCCAGTTCACCCGCCATCGCCATTATGCGTGACGGCAAGCTGGTCTATCTGATGCAGCGCTACATCATCGAGCAGTCCACCGCCCAGCAGATCGCCGGCGAGCTGGTTCGCGCCTTCGAAGAGTTCTGCGCCAAGACCACCGTGAACTAAGGCTACTTGTTCAGCAAGCAAAACGGCCTCCCGCCCGGGAGGCCGTTTTGGCTGCCGAGAAACCCTCCCTTGAATGCGATGTGCGAAGGGGCACGACTTGCCGGGGTCCCCAGCGAAAGGTCTTCGTCGCTGGGGTGGCTTGAGTCGTGCCATAAGTCTTTCTAAATGAGGGAAAAAGGGGCTTTAGCCCCCACCGTTAAGTCTTGCCGGAACAGCTTGGTCTAATCCGGGGGAAGGGGTAGTTTGCGACTCTTCACCCGTCGCCGTTACGCCTTCTCCGCTCCATCCGTCGGCAAAGCCGATGCCAGCCCAAGTGCCGCACCAGCGTAGAGCAATGTGTCGGCGACATAATTCAACGCCTCATTGAAATCCCCAGCCGCCCCGTGGTAGGCAACCACCATCATAGGCAGATACAGGAATAGAACGAGCGCGGTCATCAGCGCGCCGATCGATGCCGCGGCAATTCGAGATTTCTGGTTCAATGCCAGGCAGATTCCGCTAACCAGCAGGATCGCTCCCGTCACGTAAGAACATGCGTTCGCAAGCGGAACCCATGTTGGCAACTTCATTTCCAAAGGAACCCCGAGCACAAACCCAGGATGAAGGAAGTGCTGTACGGCATAAAAGGCGGCAGCGACTGCCAGCACAAATCGGCTGAATAAAATCAAGCCTTTAGCTAGTCTCGGCGATGAGGTGCGGCTCTCTAGTCCGGCAATAGCCCATGCGCCGGCGCAGAAAGAGAGATCCCTCAGCGCGTAGGTCCACGCGAATCGGCTTCCCGGATGCCTGAGCGCAGACGGCAGAAAAAGAATGCAGACAAACAGAAAGAACATCAATCCCAGCAGCGTGCTCGACAACCC
>PLPU01000140.1:0-2651 GCA_003159975.1 Acidobacteriaceae bacterium | reverse complement strand
CGCTTCCAGCCCATGCTCAGCTCGAAGCAGTTTGCAGACACCATCATCAAAGACGGCACTTCCGCCGACTCCCTGGTCATCTTTGGCGAACAATCGGATGCCTCGTCGGTCATCTTTTACACGCACAGCTTCTTCCACGGCAAGCCCGCGCTGATGGTCATTCCCCGCTGCGGCCAGCACGGAGAAGGCTCGACGCTGCTGTGGGGTTCCTGCTACCCCGACGCGCCAGACATTTTCCTCAGCGACGATCAACTCTCAAAGGAGTGGGGAACCGGGGAGCGCAAGTGGCTTTTTGCGCAGGACGTAAATCAGTCGAAGGCCGAGCAACTGCTGACTGGGAGGCTTTATCCGGTGCAGTCGATCGCGGATAAGGCTCTGTGGACCGATCGCCCGCTGAAGTAGGACCTCGGCGAATACTCAGGCAAGCTTACTCTGGCACAGCAGTTTGAACCCTGTCTTGAAATCGGCGGAGTGTGTCAGCAACGGCTTCATTGCTCAGCTTGGGATTTGCCCTGACAAACGTATCAATCTTTCGCTGATATGAAGTCGCGGAATGAGGATAATTCTCTGCGCCTGCTTTGACCTGGGATCTGATGCACCAGAGATATCCTTCTACAAATCCGAGTTGCTGACGTTCGCTGATCTGCATCCACCAGCCGCCATTCAGATACCAATGAGGGTTCTTCCATGTCTCAGCCGCCTCATCCTTGTCCCTGACTGGGTTGGAATGTCCTTCAACCCGTTGCCAAACTTCGGTTATTGGCAAGTCAGCCGACTTAGGATGGGCCGGTAAAACCGGGTGATCTTATCAATCAGCTGTCCCGGCGTCGCACTGAAACCCGACTTGTGGGCAGCCCAAGTCATGCAATCCGCCACCCCATTGAGGAACCCGGATCGTTCTTCCGAATCAGCCGCGGCCCACCAAACGCCCGCGTATGCTTGCTTCCCTGCTGGAGGCGTGTGCTGGCCTTCCGACAACTGCGACCACATACAAAGGGCGAGCGCCAAGAGAGAAAGAACGTGACGTTTCCGGAGCCTCGTCATGTTACCCCTTCGAATTGCTGTCGGAAGCGTCCCGCATTTTGCCGCCGGGAAGAAGCTCGTACACACGTCCGCGCCAGAGCACCTGGCTTGACAAGTAGCTGGCTGCCCAGAAACCGAATCCCATCAGATCGCGCAGCGGATAAAGCACCAGCAGCCCAAACCAGCTTTTGTCCTCGACGACGAGGACGCCTACGGCAATTGCCAACGCCAGCCGTGTGGCAACGCTGAAGCCGAGCAGACCGAGCCCCCACCAGGGATGTCCCAGAGCCGCAGCCGCTACCCACGCCAGCAGCCCGAACGGCACGCTAAAGGTGAGCGCGGTGCCAAGGTGCCCCTTGGGCCTGGAAAATCGGGTGGACCGCATCCAGCGAGCCTGGTGCTTCAGCGAAGAGATCAGGCTCGTGTTGATCACCATGTGATCGATGGAGTGGTGGCTCAGCACCACAGTCTGGCCCAGCTTCGCTGCCTCGTTGCCCAGGATGAAATCGTCCGCGCAGTAGTCCGCCGTCACCTTGAAGCCTCCCATCCGGCGAATCACCTCGCGCCGAAACGCCATGGTCGGCCCAAGGACAAACTTCATCCCTTCCATGGCCCGCGCAGCCAGCACCCCGGAGGCCATCTCAACACTCATGCCTACCGCCTCAAGCCGCGCCCACAGGCCCGGGGCCGACTCGTTACCGGAGATGGCTACGCCGCGGTAAAGGCAGCATATGGCGCCCACCTTTTCATCGGCAAAGGGCAGCGCCACGGCGCGTAGATAGTCCGGCGTAACCCGCACGTCGCTGTCGCTGATCACGAGGATCGAATGCGCGGCCTCATTCTCCATCTTTTCGAGAGAGGCCACCTTGGCGTTGATGTAATCCGGCTGGCCGCCGGTGAAGAGGAATTTTGCGGAGATATCTGGATAGCGCGCTGCAACCCGCCGCGCCGTCTCGAGGCCCGCGTCCTCCGCCGACCGCGCACAAAAGAGGATCTCGTACTCCGGGTAGTCCTGCTCGAAGAAGGTAGCGAGGTGCGCTTCGAGGCCTGGTTCTGCGCCGTGCACCGGCTTGAGCAGGGTCAGCGGCGGCGTAAACCCGGGCCGCGCCGCAAGCTGTGCCAGGGCCGCACGCCGTTCGGTGAGAAAACGCGGCACCGCCGCCAGAACGATGCAGGCGAATCCCGTCGACGTAACGAGGCCGGCAACGGCCAATGCTAGAAGAACGTAGAACATGCAGAATCAAGCATACCCGTCTCCGGGCGAGTGGAGCGATGGAGAGTTGGAGAATGGATTACGGTTTGCGCTGCGATGCGGTCTTCGCCACCACTGCCGGCCTGCGAATCGGCACAATCGCCCCGGCAGCCCCCGGCGCATTCTGCTGGAAGCGCGACAGCATCTCGGTGCGCACGTACTCCACAAAGCTCTGCATCTGGCGGTTCATCTCTTCCATCCGCTCGCGCATCTGCAGCACAATTGCGATCCCCGCGATGTTCACGCCCAGGTCCCGTGCAAGGTTCAGGATGAACTCCAGCCGCTCCAGGTCCTCGTCGGTGTAGAGCCGCGTGTTGCCCTCGGTGCGCGACGGCTTCAGCAGGCCCTCGCGCTCATAGAGGCGCAGCGTCTGCGG
>PLPU01000513.1:0-24281 GCA_003159975.1 Acidobacteriaceae bacterium | reverse complement strand
GAAGGGGGCGACCCGGCGCAAGAGCTGAAAGGACACACCTGTCCCGGAACCGCTCTAACTCGCTGACCAGCTGACCCGCTGACTCGTTGACTCGTTGACTCGCCAGGACCGTTAAGCCTGCGCCAGCTTCACCCGTCGCCAAACATAAGCAACCACCACCAGCCCAGCCGCAGCCGCCAAATACGGCCCCGGCGTGCTCGACATCGGCGTCGTCCCCATAAAGTCGGCCTGCGGTGTATGGTGCAGCGGCCCCACGTACCACCACGCCGTATACAGTGCCTCAAAGAACTTGCGGCTCCCCGTCGTCACACCCAGCGCCAGGGCCAACGCCGGAATGAACAGCGCGCCCGCGGCCCACGCTCCCAGTCCCGCAAAGTCGCGCGCCACCAGCAGATGAATGCCAAGCCCGCCGCCAGTAATCGCGGCCACCAGCACCCCCGCCGCATACGTCGCCAGCAGTTGTCGCGGAACCGCATGCGGCGCCGAGAAGATGAGCGACCCGGTCGAGAAGAGCTCCTCCCTCGTGCCCAGTTGCGACCAGATCAGCATCGGCCACAGCCACGCAAACACAATCACTCCCGAACGAGCCGACTCCAGCGGCGAAAACAGGCACCCCAGGAACGCTCCCGCCGCGCCCGCATACCACCACCACGCATGTCCTCGCAGCAGCAGCTTCAACTCCGCCGCCACCAGCGCAAAGAATCGCGTTCGCACTTCGGTTCGCACCAGCGGCGCAAGATGCGCAGCCGACGCCTGCGGCCGCGCTCCATTCACCAGGCTCCCTACAGCAAACTTCTCTTGAAGCAGCGCCTGCGCCTCGCTCCCGTGCGCCGCCTTCGGTTTCTTCTGCGCGAACCACCCCGCCCGCGCCGGATCGAAGCGGTCAAAGAACAGCGCGGCCAGCAGCGCAAGCGCCGCGGCCAGCGCCAGCACCATCCCCCGGCTCAGCAGCAGCGCAGGCGTCCATACGAGCCCCATCCACAAAAATGTCTTCGTCGCCGGGTGCAAATTCCCGAAGCTGAATTCCGCGCCGCCGTTGTAGTTTGGATCGAGCGCGTTCACCTGGTTCTGCATCTGGCTCATCACCGAGAGCAGCCCCGTGTAATCGTTGTACGGCGATATCACGTGGTGCGCTGTTTTCTGGTCTATAGTGCTCGCGCCAAACGCAATAAGTGCTATCCAGAGAAAGAAGTAGAGAATGTTCCCCACCCCTCCGCGCAGCACCGGCAGGCTCTCAAACAAAACGGCCAGCGCCGCCGTCACCGCCAACGCGCTCAGCCCGAACACCAGCACCGGAGCCTCCAGCGCAAGCAGATCGATCTGCGCATCGCCGCGATGAAAAATCTGAATTACCAGCGCCGCAAGCCCCAGCACCAGCACCATTGCTCCGAGCACCGCAAAATTGCTGAGCGTCTTGCTGATTGTGTAGAAGCTCTTGCTGATCGGCGTGGTCGCCAGAATCTGCCCCACTCGCGTCTGCCGGTCGCGCTGAATCGCATTCTTGACGATGTAAAACCCCACCAGCGAGAGATAAAACGAACCCACCAGCCCGATCACCGCCCCCAGCCACGCCGAGTTGTCCACGCCGCGATACTTGTCCAGTTGCAGCGTCATCTGCCCTGAATAAACCGCATAGCCCAGGTAGATTGAAAACGCCATCGTCACCAGGAAGCTGTAACGCCGCACGCGCTCCAGAAAGTCTGCCCGCACCATGTGGTAAAGCGCGCGTCCGCTGCTCATGGGCGCTCTCCCCGATGCTGCGACAAGCAGTAGAGATAGGCGTCCTCAAGATTCGGCGCAACCGCCTTCGCTCCCACCGGCGGCGCGTCTCCCAGCACCCGCACATGCACGCCGTCGCTGCGCCGCGTTGTGCTGCTGATCAGAAACTTCTGCTTCGCCGCATTCAGTTCCGCGCTCGAAACCACCCACTCCCACACCTTGCCTTCCACTTGCTGCAGCAGCGCCTCCGGCGTTGCGTGCGCCACCAGTGTGCCCTTCGCAATCAGCGCAATGTCGGTCGCCGTTGCCTCCACGTCCGAAACAATATGCGTTGAAAGAATCACGATGCGCTCGCCGGAAAGATCCGAAAGCAAATTACGAAACCGCACCCGCTCTTCCGGATCGAGCCCCGCCGTTGGCTCATCCACAATCAGCAGTTGCGGATCGTTCAACAGCGCCTGCGCAATCCCCACCCTCTGCTTCATTCCGCCAGAGAAGCCTCCCAGCGGCCGCTTGCGCACTTCGCTCAGATTCACCAGCTCCAGCAGCTCGTCGATGCGCCGCGCCCCCGTTGCCGCATCCAGACCCTTCACCGCCGCAAGATATTGCAGAAACTCAGCCGCGCTCAAATTCGGATACACGCCAAAATCCTGCGGCAGATACCCCAGCACCGACCGCAGCACATTCGGATCTCGCCCCACATCGGCACCATTCCACAGTACGTGCCCCTCGCTGGTTTTGGTAATCGTTGCCAAAATGCTCATCAGCGTGGTCTTGCCCGCGCCATTCGGACCCAGCAGGCCCAGCACTCCAGGCTTCAATTCGAGACTGAATCTGTCCAGCGCAAGGACGCCCCGGCGATATCGCTTCGAGACCTCCTGAATCTCAAGTTTCACGCATCCTCCACGTTCATCGCGTCCAGATGCACTTTACGCATTCCCCGCGCATAAGTTCCCCTGCACCTCGCAGACCAACCCGCGCCGGTTCCGATTTGAATAGCAGCCGCGCTATCTCGAAGCTCATATCGACAACAAAGGCGGGTGCCACATGAACACACGCGGGTGCCCCATCCTTGCGATTTTTCCTTTCGCNNTGTCCGATGGGTGGGAGCCCGTAGAACTCCATGACGAAGTTGTTTTTGTTGAACGTACAACCTTGTTTCTAGGAGGAAAATCGTGAAACCCGCGCCAGTCGCAGTTCTTCTATCGGTCATCATGGCACTCAGCGCGTCCGCCACTCAAGCCGCTGCCCAATCGTCCAGCAAATTCACGCCCATCGCCGGCTTCAACCTGGTTGCTCCCGGCACAGGCTGGGCGGCCTCATCCACTCATCTCTATTGGACCGCCATCAATGGCCGCCGCTGGTGCGATATCACGCCTCCGCGAGCATCCGAGGACGAGCCCATTCAACTCGCACACTTCACTAATCGGCTCCATGGATGGGCTCCGCTCATCAATGCGGTAGAGAATCAGCCTGCCTCTCTCGAAATCGAAACCACCAACGACCGCGGTGTATCGTCGAAACTCGTTACAGTCGACCTATCGCGCACTCCGATCGATCCTGCCGTGCCGCCGTCGATTGATTCCATGAGTTTCAGCGACAATACGCATGGATGGATTCTCATCAGTACCTCATCCGCCGGCGTTCGCAACGGCGTCCTTGTCGTCACCGCCGACGCGGGCAGGCACTGGCGCGTCCTCCGCTCTTTGCCCATGGATGGAAACATCAGTCTCAGCTCCGCGTCCAGCGGTGTGCTCACGGTTTCGAGCCCGAATGGCAACGCGCACAATCGAGCAGCGTCGAACGATATAATTCGCGCAAACGCGGCGTTGAAATTGAGATGAAGCGAATGAAGCGGTTCTGGCTGGCTGGGGCGATTTTGATTGGACTGATCCGGATGACGGCAACTGCCGCACCCACGCCCGGCCCGTGGGATCAGCCCGCGGCGAGCCTTGCCGAGCAAATCGCGGAGATTCTCGGCCCGGGCCAGGCACGGCTTACGATTCGCAACCTCTCCACGGTCCCCACTGAACAGATCCCTGCGATTCGGCGACAGCTTGAGCAGAATTTGAAGGCCCATGGAGTGCTCGCCTCCGGCGCAGAGAGCGCCAATACCATCCGTATAACTCTCAGCGAAAATGTACGTGAGCGTTTGTGGGTAGCTGAAGTGGTAGAAGGCACCGAAACACATGTGGCGATGGTGCATGTGGAACCGGGTACCGCCCAGCAACCACTGACCGGAAGTGGGCTCACGCTGCGGAAACAGGCTGTCCTCACCTCCAGCAATGAAGTGCTGGCCGCTCTCGAGACTGCAAGCGGCTTGGTCGTGATTGAGCCGGAGCGAGTCGTGATCTATGGTCATGCTGAGGACGGGTGGCAGGTGCGGAAGAAAATCGGAATCGGCCAGACAAAGCCCCTGGCGCGGGACCCTCGCGGCGGAATTCTCCCCAGCGCGGATGGTATGGGCTTCGAGGCATGGGTTGCGGGGATGGTGTGTAGCGGCAGCTCTCAGCCTCCGGGTGAGTGGACGGTACGCTGCCATGAGAGCGACGATCCCTGGCCGATCATGCTGGGAATGATCGTTCAGCCGTCTGCCGCGTCGAATCCAGCGTCTCTCAAGGCCTTCTACAATTCCGCGCGAAACTATTTCACCGGCGTAGTCACGCCAAGTCTCGGTGTCGATTTTCCGTGGTTCTACTCCGCCGCATTCGTCCCCCGCGCCGATGGAGTCGCATTGCTGATCGACGGCATCGATCGCAAAGTGCTGTTCTTCACCAATGGTGCTCTGAAATCCGTCTCTGGCACGCGCGACTGGGGCAGCGACTTTGCCACTCTCAACACTGGCTGCGGAGCGGGGACGCAGATCGTAGCCTCTGGCTCGGGAGAAGCAGCGACTGACAGCCTCCGCGCCTACGAGTTGCCCGGGCAGGAAGCCATTCCGGCCTCTGCGCCGTTAGCCATGGACGGAACGGTCACGGCGCTGTGGACTGCGCCGGATGAAAAAAGCATTTTCGCGGTGGTGCGAAGCGCAGCGAACAAATATGAGGTGGACCGTGTTACGGCAAGCTGCAATTAGTTGCGTTCTTCTGTCCCTGGCGCTGCCTGCGCTCGCGCGCAACCGCCCGCATTACGGCGGCACGATCCGCGTTGAAATCGAGGGCAATCCATCGCCGCCGAATGCAGCGAAGGGCAGCAGCCTGGCACGACGGCTTATCTTTGACGGATTGACGCGCATGGGTGCCGACGGAATGGTTCAGCCTGGGTTAGCGGTGCGCTGGACATCGGAGAATAACGACCATCGCTGGCAGTTCTGGCTACGTCCCGGAGTTCGCTTTCAAGACGGAGCCGCGCTGACCTCGACATCGGTCGAGTCCTCATTGACAGGATCGTGCGGCGCCGCCTGCCCCTGGACCGCGGTTCATGCCGTAGGCTCATCGGTCGTCTTTATCACGGATTCTCCCATGCCCAACTTGCCCGCTCTCCTTGCCGATGACGACTTTCTCATCGTCCGTGCCGAATCCATCAATGATCCCGGCGGCTCAATTCCTGGCCCGTTCATCGGAACTGGTGCCTTTCAGAGCGAGGGATTCTCCAATGGCATCTTGACCCTCGCCGCAAACGACTCGTGCTGGGAGGGCCGTCCCTTCCTCGACAAGATCGAAATTGAGGGCCACAGATCCATTCGCGATCAATGGCTCGACCTAAGTGTGGGACGCGCCGACGTCGTCGAGGTACCCGCGGAAGAGTTGCGCCACGCGCAACAGGAGCATCTTACCGTCATTCAGTCTCCGCCCATCGAACTGCTGGCGCTCGCGGTTGCCGACGCCGGCGCGCTTTCAAATCCCAACCTCCGCGCCGCCATCGCGCTTGCAGTCGATCGCAACTCGCTGTCCAATGTCATCTTTCAAAAGCAGGGAGAAATCACCGCCAGCCTCTTGCCTTCCGCGCTCACCGGCTATTCCTTTCTATTCCCCACCGAGCGCGATCTGAACAAAGCTCGCGAGTTGCGCGGCGGCCTCACCCCGCCCGCGCTCACGCTCGGCGCTGAGAACAGTGCTGCGATGCAGTTGGTGGCCCAGCGCATCGCGCTCAATCTCCGCGAAACCGGATTCAACGTGCAAGTAGCCGGAAATGGCGGACAGCAACATACCGATCTCTTCCTGTTGCGGCTGCCTCTGGCATCCGATGAACCGCAGGCGGCATTGGAGTCGCTGCTCCGCGAAGTCGGCGTTGCAACTCCAGTGCTCGAACAAACACCGGCGGCCCTATTCAAAACCGAGTACGAGTTCCTTGAAACGCACACGCTGATTCCATTGCTCTATCTTCCCCGCGCCTATGCCGTCGGTAGCCGCGTTCGCGATCTGCGTCTCAGCGCAGACGGCGTACCGCTGCTCGCCGCAGCATCACTGGAGGACGCGCAATGAGTCTCCGCCAGAAGCTGCTTCTGATGCTCTCGCTCACCGTAGCTGCCGCCGTTGCAGCAGTGACGTGGACGGTGCTTGTCCGCGTCCGCCTCGTCTTCGAGAAGCGCGATCAGGAAGAGACAGCGCTCTTCGTTAGCCAATTTCAGCGTGAGTTTCAGGAGCGTTCGACGGAGGTAGCCGCGACCGTGGACCGCATCGCAGCGAGCGAGCGGGTTCGGGCCATGGCCTTCGAACTGGTGCAATCAGGCGACGCATCTCCTTATTTGAACGAGGCCCAAACTCTCGCGCAGGATGCACAACTCGATTTCCTTGAGGTCGTCGGACCCGACGGCAACGTGGTCAGCTCCGCACAGTGGCCTGCGAGATTCGGCTATTCTGAGCCGGCAGCCGCGGCAACTGCGACAACTTTTCTCAAGCGCGAAGACCTGCCCGATGGAAGCACGGCGCTAGGCATCTTCGCGGTGCGCGCGATACGCGGCGCAGAGCCGGCAGTGAAGCTGATTGGCGGAAAGCGTCTCGATCAGACCTTTCTCGCCGATCTTCCCGTTGCGCCAGGAATGCAGGTAGGCCTTTACAGCGACACCGGATCAACCGCAAGTTCAGATCAAATCCAGGCCGTTGTGCCGCCCGTCGCTGGCCTTTCCACGTTCGATCCCAAACGATTGGTGAGCGCCGGCGGTCCTGTGGCCGGCGCCTCGCGGTATCAATCTCTCATTGAATCCGCGCGCCAGAGTGGCCAGCCGGCCAGTGGAATCCTCTATTTGACCGTGCGGCGTGAGGACAGCGTGAGCGCAACCGCCATTCCGCTGAAGAACGATGCAGGAAATGTGCTGGCGGTGCTCACCGTCTCCATCGCGCGCAGCAGCATGGTGGAGGCGCAACAGCATATTCGCGCAATCGCGTACGGCGTTGCGGCCGGAGGCATTCTGCTAGCCATCCTGTGCAGCCTCTGGATCGCGGCGCAGGTCTCGCGCCCCATCGAACAATTGGCCCACGCAGCAGAGGAAGTGGCCGCCGGAAACTGGGAGACACGCGTGCCGGAACGCGGTCGTTCTACCAGTAAGGACGAGGTCGGTGTGCTCGCCGCCAGCTTCAACCACATGACAAGTCAATTAGTCGGTCAGCGTGAGCGGCTGGTGCAGACAGAGCGTGTTGCCGCGTGGCGCGAACTGGCCCGCCGCCTCGCGCACGAGCTCAAGAATCCTCTCTTTCCTTTGCAACTCACAGTCGAAAACCTTGTGCGCGCACGCGAGCTTTCCCCAGCCGAGTTCGATGAGGTCTTTCGCGAGAGCACACAGACTCTCGGCATGGAGATCGCCAACCTCAAGACCATCATTGGCCGCTTCAGCGACTTCAGCAAGATGCCGCGTCCACAGTTGGAGCGCATCGACGCGAACGATGCAGTGCTGCGCGTGACGCTGCTCTACTTCCCGAGCTTGATTCGCACTCCGACGTCCAATGAACGCGAATCCACGGAAGAGTCCAAAGCCGGATCGAAAGTCAATTGCACGCTCGAGCTCGGACTCGACGAATTGTGGATTGATGCCGACCCGGAGCTTTTGCATCGGGCGCTTTCGAATCTCGTATTGAATGCAATAGACGCCATGCCTGACGGCGGCAAGTTGACCATCTCCGCAAAACCCAACGGAAATAACGCCGAACTCCGCGTCGCCGATACCGGAGCAGGCATGACCCCCGAAGAGTGCGAGCGCCTCTTCACCCCGTACTACACAACCAAACAGCACGGCACCGGACTGGGCCTGGCGATTGTGCAATCGGTTATCGCCGACCACGCCGGCACCATCGCGGTAGAAAGCGGGACAGGAAGCGGGGCCACATTTGTGATCACGCTGCCCATCGTGAGTGAGACAAAACCATGACCACCAAGGCAAACATTCTTATTGTTGACGACGAGGCCAATACGCTGGCTTCGCTATCTCGTGCCTTTCGGCTTGCGGGACACGAAGCAGTCGTGTGCGACAACGCTTCACGCGCCCTTGAACTGGCCCGTACGCAGCCATTCGACCTGATCCTCAGTGACGTAGTGATGCCCCACCGCGACGGCCTGGCCCTGCTTGAAGACTTGAAGACCGCGGGCGTGGCTGCGCCGGTGGTGATGATGAGCGGCCAGGCGCACATCGAGATGGCTGTTCGCGCCACGAGGCTGGGAGCCCTGGACTTTCTTGAGAAGCCGGTTTCCACTGAGAAGCTACTGGTCACCGTAGAAAACGCCCTCAGAATTACACGCCTGGAAACAGAAAACCACGACCTCCGCACCCGCGTCGGCAAACACACTTTGGTGTTCACCGGCACCACAATGAAGCGCGTAATGGCTCAGATTGAGCGCGTGGCTGCAAGCGAGGCGCGCGTCTGCATTTATGGCGAAACTGGCACTGGCAAGGAATTGGTAGCCCGCACACTGCATGAAAAGAGCCATCGCGCCGGCGGTCCCTTCGTGACGATCAATTGCGCGGCCGTTCCAGCGGAACTTATCGAGAGCGAACTGTTCGGCCACGAAAAAGGTTCGTTCACAGGCGCCGCGCAGCGCCACACCGGCAAATTCGAGCAGGCGCATCGCGGAACCCTTTTTCTGGACGAAATCGGCGACATGCCTGCTTCGATGCAGGCCAAGCTGCTGCGCGTGCTTGAAGAAGGCGAGGTTGAGCGCATCGGCGCCGACAAGCCCACCACCGTCGACGTGCGGGTTGTCGTGGCTACGCACCGCAATCTCGAGCAACTGGTCGAGTCCGGTGGGTTCCGGCGCGATCTCTACCATCGCGTTGTCGTATTTCCCGTGGAGCTGCCCCCGCTGCGCCACCGTCCTGAAGACCTGCCCGCGCTCGCAGAGCATTTTGCAAGGCAGGTAAGCGCGCAAAACGGCTGGAAGCCCGTTCCCATTGCCGCTGACGCCATCGATGAGCTCAAGCAGTACGCCTGGCCGGGCAATATTCGCGAACTGCGCAATGTCGTTGAACGCCTTTTGCTTCTTGCTGGAGATGTAGTAGATGCCGAAGCCGTCCGGCTCGCCCTGCCTGCTTCTCACTCGTCCCAAACGCCCACGTCGCCAAGTAACTCGATCCTAGATTCCGACAGTGCGCTCTCAGAGCGAGTGTTGGTATTCGAACGCGCCGAGGTCCTGAAGGAATTGGAGCGTCACAAACGGCACATCACCCAGACCGCCAAAGCACTCGGTCTCGAACGAAGCCATCTCTATAAAAAATGCCAGCAGCTCGGCATCGATCTCAAGAATCTTTGAGCCCTGGCTTGAGCGGTCCGTACACACGTTTCAACTCGCGGCTCCAGAAGTGCGTTGCCTCGTGCGATGCAAACGAGTAGTAGCGACACCGGCAAAATATGCAGCGCACCGGTCGCGAAGCGCGCCGCTCAAATGCGGCCGATGAGCACCAGCACAACAACAATCATCAGGATCAGCCCCACTCCTCCGGTCGGATAATAGCCCCAGTTCTTGCTATGCGGCCAATGGGGCAATGCGCCAAAGAGCGCAAGGACAAGAATCAAGATCAATACAGCTCCGATCATGATCCATTCCTCATTTCCCGACCTGGAACTGGGTAACGTAGTGCAGCAAGTCGAAAACCCTCAGCAGCCATATAACGACAAAAATAACCACGACGGCATTCAGAATGCCCTTAATCGATCCCTGCATAGGGATAAAGCGGTTGATCAGCCATAACAGAACGCCTACAACGAGAAGTGTGAGGACAACAGTGACAAGAGGCATATCGTCTTCTCCGGTTCATTGAGTGTGACGGGTGAAACTTTCCCGTTGTGCAACGTGTCGCGGAATACCGCCAACAGTGGAGCTGACTCTAACTCATGAGCCATCGGGTTGACTGCGGTGCCCGCTCTTCTTCATGGCTATTGTTTCAACCCGGTCCTGTAATATCTGTCCTGATTTGAACATCGCGGTGACCCTTCAATCGGCGCCCGATCAACCCAGCGTATAGTCAGGCCAGCTCAGTTCCGGCGATACAAGCTTCCTCATCAATCCGCGACACATTACGGATTCTGAGTGGTTGCTGGAAGTCCCTGAACAGGCTTGGTCGCATCTGTCGTGGAGAGACTCCCAGCCGGTGCCTGTTTACCCGGCGGTATTTCGGTACCCGCCGGGAAGATCAGAATTTGAATTGAGCCCCAACCGGCATCCATGTTCGCGCCCGTTTGCTTGCCCATTCCAAGTGTCTTAAGCTGGCTATCGTCGAAGCCGAAGTTCTCAACCAGGTACTCGCGAATCACCATGGCTCTTGCTTGAGTCAGGACCAAATCCTTCTGTGTGTCTCCCTCCATGCCGGTCGATGCTACGACCACCGCGAATCCGTACCGGTTTTTCGCCAGGAAATCACCGGCTTCTTTGAGAGCTTTCTGGTCTTTCAATTTCGCTGAATCGCGGCCGTCAAACATCTGTTTCGCGGAAAAGGTAAAGGTCTTTGAAGGCGTCGATTGCGGCAGCCCGTCGATGCTGTTTGCCGCCAGGGCGGACGAGTCTTCGTATCCCCGCTTCTTGAAGTAGCCGCTCAGGAAAAAGTTGTGCTTCAGGGCTTCCATGTCTTCCTGGAAGTCGGTAACGCCGGCCTCCGCATGGGTCACTGTGTCATTCAGGGTGCTTGTAGTTTGCTCCAGGTTGTTATACAACGCCTTGTCGTTAATCAGTTCTCCCACGGTCCCCTGGCCGTCATCGATTTTTCCGCTCACCGAATTCAAATGCGCCGTCGCTTCGGTAGCGTTCAACACCGCTTGCTGGCTGGTGTTGAGAATCTCGCTGGCCTTCTTTAGCATGTCTGACATGATCAGAGGCGGAATGCTCCTGATCGTGTCCCCGTTCTTTACGTCCGCTTGACCTGCTGACCCAAATGAAATGGCCATGTATTGATTGCCCAGCAGCCCTTCGGTTTCGATTGAAGCCAATGAGTCTTGCTTGATAATCTCGTGTGTCGACTTATCGAGGTCCATGATTACCGTGACCTTTTCGCCCGGCCCGTGCGGCAAATCAATGCTGCGCACGGTTCCGCTGTGAACGCCGCCCACCTGCACATCGGCGCCGGCCGACAGGCCTGCCACGTTGTCAAATTGCGCCTTGAGCCGATAGGTCGAGCTGAACAGATACTCCTTGTTCCCAATCAGGAAGACGCCGGCGACGAGAATTGCCAGTGCACCTACGATGAATATTCCCAGTCGCGCCACTCTCGACATATGCCCTCCTATGACTGCTTCAGGAATTCCTGAACGAACTCGATGTGACTTTGTTGAAGATCTTCAAAATTACCCTCAATCACCACATTGCCCTTATCCAGAAGGGCCAGGCGGGTGGCAATCGTCTTGGCGCTGTGCAAGTCATGAGTTACTACGATGGACGCCATCTGATGTTCTTGCTGCAGCTTGAGGACTAACTCATTGATCTCTCCCGAACTGATCGGATCGAGGCCGGCGGTCGGCTCGTCAAGCAGCAGAATGTCCGGCTCCAGCGCAAGTGCGCGCGCAAGGCCCACGCGCTTCTGCATTCCGCCTGAAATATCTGATGGCATTTTCTCGAGATGACCATCCATGCCCACCTCGGACAGCAACTGCTTTACCCGCTCGTTCTTTTGCGACTGCGACATCTCCCTCCGATGATGCTCAAGGGGAAATGCGACATTCTCAGCCACAGTCAATGAGTCGTATAGCGCCGCGTGCTGAAAGAGAAATCCCATCTTCTTTCTGGTATCGCCAAGCTGATCAAGCGCCAGGCCGGCAATGTCCGTGCCGTGAATGCAGACCGACCCAGCGTCGGGCTTTTCGAGGCCAATGACGATTCTCAACAAGACGCTCTTTCCCGTGCCGCTGCGCCCCAGCACGGCTAAAGTCTCTCCACGTCCTACGCTCAAGCTGATCCCGTTCAGAACCTTCTGGCTGCCAAAAGATTTGAACAGCTTCTCGACAACGATCGCGGGCATGCTGCCGGCCTCTTCGAGTTGGCCGTGTCGAGTCGTTATTTCAGAAGCTGTTGCCATGTTTTTCTCGCCAATCGCTCAATCGCCAATTAAGGGAAAAATACCAGGATGAATTTCACCAGCACCACATCGGCCAAAATAACAAAAAGAGAAGACAGGACGACTGAATTTGTTGCTGCGCGGCCCACGCCCTCTGCGCCGCCGCGCGTCCGCATTCCCTGAAAACAAGCAATCAGCCCGACAATGAGGCCGAACACGGCGGTCTTGAATGTCGGCGGAACAAAGTTGTTGAACGTAGCGCCGCTGAAGCCGCTGTTGATAAACTGGCGCAGCGAAACCGGGGCAACCAGAGTCTGCGTCACCCAGCCCATGAACACGCCGCAAGCATCCGCCGCCAGTGTCAGAAGAGGCAGCATCAGGATGCATGCCATGATGCGAGTCGCCGCCAATAATCTGTAAGGGTTGATCGCCGACGCTTCGATCGCATCGATCTGTTCCGTCACCTTCATCGATGCAAGCTCCGCACCGATGCCAGCCCCTACTCGCCCGCTGACGACGAGGGCCGTAATAATCGGGCCCATCTCCAGCACAACCGTGTAAACAATCACGGATGGCTGCATCGACTTGGCCCCAAATCGACTTAGACTTGAACGCGCTTCCATCGACAGCACTGCGCCAATCGCGCCACCTGCCATTGCCACCAGGGGGAGTGACTTCGAGCCAACCTCATCCATTTGGCGAATCAGCTCGCGCCATTCAAACGGCGGTGTAACCGCAGCCCGCATCACTTGCCAGGAGAAGATACCAAGGCTTCCAAACCACTCGAAGAATCCGACTACCAGCTTTGCAACAGGCTCAAATACCGATGACACGAGACTCGGCTGCCGTCCTGAATGCGGCGCGCTTGTCCCTGCAACCGAACTGAATCCGTCACTGCTCACTTATTTGGCCCCTCGTCCGGAGATCCGTGTGCGTTATTCAAGTGCATCCGATTGAGCAGAGAGTGTGGTCCGCTGTAGAAAAACTCAAGCGAAATGTTTCCGCCCATATATCCCAGCAAACTGTAGTTGCCCATCCTGAAGGCGTCGCGAGCCCCGTAGCGCCTGGGATACCAGCCATAGACGGCGGTCATCGTCCCCGCATAGGGTGCGATCAACGACGGAATGGAAAACACACGGTGGCCGTCCTTGCCACGGCGCCCTGTTAAAGTGGAAACCGCGGCATGAGTCAAGCGCGGAAGAAAGCCCCTGCACTCACAGCGGTAGTACATCGTGTCTTCTTTGAAAGCTTCCGCCAGCCCATACCGCGCCGTCGTCCCGACCGCTATGATGCCAAAGTCTGAACCGAAGCGCTTGCTGTACCCCTCAACGCCTTGTCTCCATTCGGGCGGCGAATTCGTGAACTGATTCAAGCCGGCCGTGAGAGCCGCGGCTGAGACTGGATACGGCCCGAACGCATCGAACACGTAGTTGTGAAACATGGTCGACTGCGTCGGAGGAATGTACGTCAGGTCAGTTTGCAAGCGTATTGGAATGCCAGGAACGACCGATGGATCTGTCGAATCGGACAGTGCCTGCGCTGCAACCAGCCCCGGCAGAGCTGCGATGAAAATGAGCGACAACATCAATGCACTGACCTTCACGGTGCAGCTCCTTCTGGGCGATATGGATGCGGATCTTCGAGGAAAAGATCGTTTGCATCATGAAAGGCAGCCTCTTTGCTGTCTCTGCGAATGGCCGCAGGGAACTTCTGTTCAGTGCAGTTTGCCCGCATTCACAATCCGGAAATGACCCTTCTCAACTCTTCCAGAATGCGATGGTTAAAGCTGATCATTATTGCTCGCAGCCGGCGGGCAGCCATGCACGCATCTGATTGAGAACAGTCGCATCTCTCTTTAATCTCGTGCGCCGCGGACGCGCACTTCCGAGATTCGCCGACTTAAGAGTCAATCCCGCGATAGCGACACTGGCTTCAACCATCAATGCTTGAGCGGCTCTATAAATAAACCGTGAACGTTGTCAGCATGTCTAAAAGAGCACAGCCTCCATTCGCGTGACGGAGGAAAATAAGTCTCCTGCCACCTTTTCGGCGTGGCAAGGAGACAGTTATGCCTGCAATTCCTTTTTGTCCCACGAAAATCCTGTTGCCAATTGACTTTAGCCTCTCCTCACAAGTGGCGCTTGAGACGGCCGCCGACCTTGCTCAGCACTTTCATGCCGAACTCTATCTGGTCAATGTCATCCCATTTTTTCCAACATCGACTCTTCCCGATTTCGTTCCGGAAGAGAGTTTCCTTAAGGAAGCGCGGGCACACGCGGAGCGCCATTTGGCCAAGTGCAACGCAACTCTTCATGCCAGGGGCATCAAGTCCACATCCAGTGTTGAAGTAGGCAACGACGTGTCGGGAAACATCATGGAAGTGGTCGACCGCGAGCATATCGACATGGTCGTGATCTCAACACACGGCATTTCCGGCTGGCATCCGCTGGTGTTTGGATCGGTGGCGGAGAAGATTTTGAAGCTCGTGCAGTGCCCAATCCTGCTTCTTCGTTCAGTCAACACCGATAAAGGCGTAAAGACGGGCTCGGCCCGCTCGATGGAATGGTGGTAGCGAAGGCTATCTTGCCGGCCGTCGCCGCAACTACATGGTCGCGGCGCTCACCGAACTGGCTTGGTGGCATGCAGCCGGGGGCGTCGCATTCTTTCCGGCCAACGTCGGCTCTTCGCCTGTGTTGGCGGCGCTCGGAGCGGCTTTCAATTCCCCAAGCAGATTCACCAGGCGGGCCAATCCCTGTTCCCGGGCAGTCTTGTTGGCGGGCACTGTGTTGCCGGGATCTTCTCCTGTACGCATGAAGCCGTGTCCCGCGCCATCGTACGTTACAGGTTCATACTGCTTGCCCGCGGCCTTCATGGCTGCAACGGTAGCTGGAATCGTGGCACCGATGCGCGCATCGTTACCGGCATAGAATCCATACACTGGAGCAGTAATCGTGGACACATCCGCAGGTCCAGGACCGTAAAACACGAACGCCGCAGAAAGGTCTTTGCGATGAGTAGCGAATGCAAACGATTTCCCGCCGCCCCAGCAGAAGCCGACGGATGCGATCTTGCCGTTGCCCGCCGGAATGTGCTTTGCATAATCGGCGGCTGCATCCAGATCCGCGTTCACGCCATTTGGATCAAGTGCGGAGACAGCCTTGATGGCGGCATCCTGGCCTTCAAACTCGCTGCTTCCGCCGCCTTTGGGGCCGAAGCCGGAGAGCAGGTCGGGCGCGACCACGATGAAGCCCTCCCCAGCAAGCTCATCGGCCATCTCTTTAGCCCAGTCCGTCAAGCCAAAAATCTCGTGAATGAGGATCACCACAGGCGCTTTGCCCTTGATTTCCGGATAGACGACAAAAGCCTGTACGGTGCGGCTGCCATGGCTGAGGGCGACGTATTCGTGGTGGCGAGGCGAAGCTTCGAGGCGCGCCTTGGCCCAGTCTTGCGCCTGGACGGATAAAGCTGTGAAGCAAAGCAGCGGAACGGCGGCAAAAACTCTGAGAACACGGGGAATGGTGATCGTCATGCAAAGGATTCTAGTGCCATGGAACCGTTCGTCACAAGGGTTTGGCAACGATTTTTTTAGAGCATCCGCGATCCAGTGATCAGGCCGCGTCTTTTGGCCGGGTGGCCTTCACAGCCGATAGGATTCCGATCCCAATGAGTACAACCGCGCCCGCAAAAATCCATTGGGAGGGCATGCGCATTAAATGGGCGGCATATGCCAATCCGGCGATCAGGATTGCGAAGCCACCGGCATAGATTCCGAAAGACATAGTAACTCCTCATTAAGCCGGTCAAGTCAGGTTGCATCCGAATTCGCGAATGAGCGATTTTGATATGGCCGTCTGGTTTGCTAAGCCAGCTTCGCACGCCTGGCTGTACGCGCCTTGCTGGGAGGCGGATCCAGGAGTTTGGGCCTCGATGCGTTCTCATCCGGAAGCTGATCCCTGAGAACCATGTTGAGCAGCGACTTGTGAACCTCGATATGGCCGTTGTACTCGACGTAGCCAAGCTTCCTGAAACGGTTCATGAAAAAACTTACGCGCGACCGGGTTGTGCCGATCATCTCCGCGAGAGTCTCCTGAGTCACTGGCGGAATCTGAGTCTGCGGTTCAGTGGCGTTGCCAAACTGCGCCATCAGCAGCAGTATCCGCGCCAACCGCCGTTCACTTGAGTTGAAGAGTTGATCGACGAGATCCGCCTGGGTTCGCATGCCGCGCGTCAGGACAAACTGCAAAAAGAAATCGGAGAAAGCATGTTCGTCGTGCAAAACGCGGAGCATCCGCGTGCTGTCAATTTCAAGCACCGAGCACGCGTTAATGGCCGTGGCTGTTGCTGTTCGACGCTCGTCTGCACCGGCCATCGACTCTTCTCCCACAAAGTCTCCGGCGGCAAGCAGCGTTACCGTAGCTTCCTTGCCCTTTTTGGATACAACAGTGAGTTTTGCCCTGCCCGCTTGAAGATAGAACACGGAGCGGGCCGCGCCTCCCTGAGAAAAGAAGACCTGCTTGGGCTTGAGGCGAAGAATCCTTCGCCCTGTCCCTTCAGTGGCCAGAAAGACTTCGGGATCGAAGGACTTCCTTGTGACGTCGTCCATCGGTGTTTTCCCCTTCCCGCACGCTTCTCCGTTGCCGGTTGAATGAATGCATCCTATGGAGACCGGACTTCGTTCGCGATCCCGCTCCATTAAGACGTGTGAATCCGCACACTCACACAGCATCGCACCCCTCCATTCGGGCGTCTGAGCGATTTGGCTCATAGGGTGCAATTCTCCCTTTGCCGCATGCAGCCATCTGCCGGCAGCGTCAGGGCCCCACTTCAGGTTGGCTGTTGAAAGTCTTGAACGGAAGGTCTGGCAGCACACCGGCAAGCCACGCCTCGCCGATTTTCCTGGGCGCTCAAAACCGCGGTTACTTGATCGTCGGCCCGGCCTCGGTGTTGTTGATGTAGCACTCATGAATCGCATCCAGCGGCGCATTTGGCCATCTGGACTGAATCAGGTCGCTCTCGCTCAGTTCGTGCAGCCCAAAGTCGATCGAGCCATCGGCATGGACGGTCCCTTGCAGATACCCGTAGATGTTGGTCTTCGATGCCTTGTCCACGCCACTGGGAAGCGCGTAGCGGCGGGCGCCGGCGCTGCCGATGATTATCCCCGGCAGCAAGCCGCCGTGCTGCTTCCAATACGCCGTGTCGAAGCTGTTGGGCGAGTAGAAATGCGAGTGGCTGGCAAGAACGTAAACATGTTTGCCCGCCGTCTGGGCGCTGAGGAGCCACTCGTAGACCGTTTCGCCGGACCGTATGCCCAGTTCCCAGTCGTCCATCGCGTGATTCGAACTCGTCGAGTGCGGAAGCGCCTCGTGCATGCCTGCAACAATCGTGTGAATGCCCGAGTGCGGCGCGAGATCGCGGTCAAGTACACCGCGCAGCCAGTGGAGTTGCGCGTCAGTGAACTCGTCCTTGCTGGCATTGTCGAGAGTAATAAAGTCCACGCCCCTCCGGGTCCAGTGATACCACGTTTGAACGGGACGGTCAGCGTCGCCGTCAGCATTGCGCTGAGCCACAATCTCTGGACGATTCAGATAGGTTGCGAACTTGGCAATATAGCCTTCGCGAGTCATCGGTTTGATGCTTTCGTGATTGCCACGGCCCAGAAAAACCGGAAAGGTCGCAAACGCAACCATCTGGCGTTCGAGGAAGTCGTCCCACGCGCGCTCGCGATACTCACTTAGCGACAGAGGTTTCCCGGCAGGTGACATTGCCGCAAGATCCTGATCCTCCTGGCTCATCCAGCGGAAGTCGCCAAGATGCCAGTAGAAAGCATCGTTCTCTGCCTTGACCTTCATGGCGATGGCGGGCATCACAAAATCCCCGCAGTTGCGGCTGTCGCCGGAGACCGCGAATGTCCAGGAAGAAGCAGGCGCTTGCGCAACGGCAGTGGGCAGGCTGGCGCCGAGGACCATCGGTGCAAGCGCGAACAGAGGAAGTGAGAGGTGCAGTTTCAACATGCAGACAGCATATCGCGGATTACGGAGATGAAGGTCAATTTAAGACTACAGAATGGCTCGTATAGCCTCTCTCGCCCATATAGAGAGAGATGCTGCGCTGATTGTGACTCGGGTCCCCGCTTGTGACTCGGGTCACGGTGACGCTGAAGAATGCCCGGTAGCCTCAAGGTAAAGGGACGCACTGCGCTCACCGCGGCAGCCACCGAACCCAACAACATGTGAGGAAGATTTTCTTATGGCTTACGTAATTACCGATGCCTGTATCAAGGATTTCGTCTGCGCAGCGGAGTGTGCCACCGCCGCAATTGCCCCTACGTTGGATGACGCCGCCGCTGGGACTGTGTCTCAGTTGTTCATCAACCCCGACGAGTGCATCGATTGCGGAAACTGCGCCGGAATCTGTGCCCAGAACGCAATCTTCGCCGAGGACGAACTGCCTGCCGACAAGGCGCACTTCGCCGAAAAGAACAGAGCTTATTTCCAATAGCACAGGCACTATCGCCGCACCGCTCGCAAAGATCTGGTCTCGTAAATGGATGTGTGAAAGGGCACGACTTTACAGCCCGGTGAAAGACGCTAATTCGGCCTCAGCGTGCGAAAAAGCACGACTTCAGTCGTGCCAATCAGGCCCATTGAAAAGAGTGGGCTTTAGCCCCTGAGGGACGTTTTTCAATTGCAATAACTTTTTCAATTGCAATAACATTGATGAGACAGCTTCTTAGCAAGAATCAGCAACCGGCATTGCCTGGACAATTCTCGCCGCTCGCCGAGCCTTCAAGGCCCTAAATTTCCGGCTTGCCCGGCGGCGCAGGCGCAGATCCAGAGGCCGGCGCATTCGGCTCGACTGCGGGCGAAGCCGGAGGAGTGGACTGCGTCTTTGGGGCTGCTGGCGCTGTGGCAGGCTGTTGCGCAGTATTCTGGGGAGTTTGCGCGCCGGCCGGCGTGATGGGCAACGTGAGCGTTTGCACCGTGTCGGGGTCGTCGCGCAACCAAAGATAAAGCATTCCGTTAGCGGGGTGAGGCACGCTCAGTTGGGTTCCCGTAAAGTCAGGCGGAACATCCGCGGCATTGTCCTGATCCTGCGTGGCCCCGATCGACGCAGCCAGAAAAAGATCGGTTCCAGTCAGAGTGCAGGGCTTGGCCACGGCGCGCGGACAACGCAGCTCCTTGAATTCGGGCAAGCGCACCAAAGTCCCAAGAGGCAGCCAGTCGCCGGTCACTCCGTCTGTCGACATGGCGCGCACATGCACCGGCCCAAAGGCCGACGACCCAAATCGAACCAGCGGTTCCAGCTTGCCCATGGCGGTTCTTGTGTCTTCAAGCACCACGCTGCCGTCGGCCAGTGACAGGATCGTATGGAAGCTCCCATCCACAGCTGCCACTTCAACCTTTTCGGTGCGCGGAAAATTTGCCGGCACATTGGACCTCAAGAAGAAGACCAGTTGCCCGTTGACCGTCAGATCGTCCGGGCTACCCAGGTGCACAGGCGAGGGCGTGGCTGACGAAGTGTCCTGCGATCCCTTGTTCAGCAGCGTAACCTGCGGTCTCGGAGGCCCCACGGTCACCGGCGCTTTGAGTTGCCGGCCGTCGCGCAGTTGCACGCTGGCAAAGTAGCGCTTTCCCGGCTCCAGGTCCGAAGTCGGAGAATCGGCCTTCATGGCCAGCTGATCCAAATCCCCTGCGCGAGTCAGGGCAACCGGGATCAGCGTAATCCCATTCAATTGAGCCTGGGCCACTTCATCCAGACGCGTACCGCTCAACTGCGCGTTGGGGTCGCCGGCGTTGAGAGTCAACCGGTCCAGCGAAGCGGCTTCGGCATAGCCCTTCAACAGCAGCTTGTCCGGCTTGTCCAGCCCGAACTGGTAAATCGCAAGCGTCACCGGCCCCGGAGCTGCGTCCTTCATGGGCACTGCCACTTCCAGGCTCTCCGGCCTGGGCGACTTCCAGGTAAGCTTCAGCACGTTGCCTGTCGCGGCCTGTTCTTCCACCCGGTCCACGCAAAGCGAACTGTCCCCTTCCAGGTGAACGGTGTCTTCACGGCCTACCACAAGGGCAGACTGGTCGCCGGCCGCCAGGTTCCACTTGCCGGGTTGGGAGGCATGAAGGTGGAAGCGCGGACCCTCCCAGTCATCGAAGCCATACTTGCCGCGCAGAACCGCGGTCAGATCGCCACCAGGCAGAGTCGGGGCAGGATGTTCGAAGACCAGCCCTCCCATCGAGGGGACCGCCGCAACCGGCAGATCGATCGGTCCGCCCGCAGCCTCAATATGCAAGGTGAGGTTGTGAACCAGCTTGGTCGCAAACACCAAGGGCGCGCCTTCGGCAGGCAGCGCCAAACCGGGCTTCTCGGCGCAAAAGCTCTCCGCCAGATTCACCGGTCGCAGCGGAGGCGGCTTGGCCGGCCCGATCGGCGGAAGCGCTACCACCACTACCGACTTCGGATCTCGGAACGACGGCGCCACATTCAGCCGCAGATTGAGCGTATCCTCGGTCGGCAGCGCCAACGCCGGAATATATTGGAAATGCGCCGTATGCAGCGACGCGAGAATTTTCGCCGTGTCCACTATGGCGCCGATATAAGGGCTGTAAACGCCTCCTCCCGCCATCGGCGCGTAACTGAGCTGATTCATCAGGTCGCCGGCTGAACCGTTGGTAAGCTGGTCGACCATCGACTGCGCGTTTGTATCGTCCAGGACCAGCCCTTCGGTGTGCTGCACAAGGCATGGAGCCTGCTGATCCGATGGCTTGTCAAAGCACTGCTGATCAAGCTTGATGCCCAGGCTGCGGGCCGCCAGCTCCGACCGCTCCTTCAGAAGCTTGGGATCGGTTTGAGAAGTAGTCTTGACCTCCGACAGATAGGCCTCGAGCCTCATGCGGTCCTGGCTGGCGGCCTCAAGGTCCTGCGTAGCCCGCACAAATGCTCCCGGACGTCCGCGCACCGCTTTGCGCAGTGTATTGAAGTCGCCGCCCGTCTCCGGCGCAAGAAAGATCAGAGCCTGCTGCGCCTCGTCGGGAACCGTGACAAACACGCCCTCCTCCCGTGCCTCGCGGGACCATGTCTCCACGCGGGTAAACCATTGCTCCGGCGGTGGATTGGTCGCCCCGCGCAGAAATGCCACGATCAGCACAAAGTGAGTCGACTGACTCTCCGGCAGGTCGGGGTGAATCCAGAGGCGGTCTCCAGGCAGTAGGTTCGGAGTCTCGCTGATCGGCAGCGTGACCTCGCCGCGCTTTACATGCACATCCACTTTTGGCCCGGAAAGGTCAAAGACCGGCCCATCGGCATACAATCCAGTTGGAATCAGGAACCAAAACAGCAGTAGTGGTAGACAACGGCGCATATCTCTATTGTACGAAGGTCAGCTTCCAAAAAAACGGCGGCGGGCACGCAACTTAATTGCGATTTCCGGGTTGGATTTGGGGCGGGATACGTCCGTTTACGCTCGAATCAGCCCGCGTGCCTGGATTATCGGGTACACTGTCACTTGTATAGTTTTGCGCCTGGGAATTAGCTAAAGTGTTTCTCGAATCCTTGTGGTGTAGATGAGAGAAGGGTAAGATGGCTCATATTCTGTAAGAGCCGTATGCATATCGTCGATCACCTAACTTCGAACCGGGAAATGCCGCAGGCGTCGGATTACAATTTGAAATTCAACGCGAAGGCTCAAAGATCCAATTCGAAGAAGCGTTCACCATGGCCACCGCGGCTCACAATTCATTCGCGGAAATGGCATTAGTTTAGAAAGCACGGCTGCTCTCACGCACCCGCATTGCACCGTGCAAAGGGAATTCAGAAGAATCGGCAGTCTGGCAGAAAACGCTGTGGCGCGGCATACATCGGCCGGGGCAAGCGGAGAAGGAAATCATGAAATCGACAAAAGCTGCGCATGGCGGCGTAGATCTAAGCACCCTAAGCGTACCCGAAGCGGAAGAAATTATTGAAGAAGCCCTGAACGAGCTGGCATTTTCTCCTGATCCCGGGCTGGCGCGCGCGCTTCATTTCCTGGCCCCTCCCGGATACCAGGCGATTGTGGAACTGTGCAGCGAGAACGGCCGCAGCAAACGCCGCAATGCCCCTGCGGAATCCTGGTCGCCCGAAGAAGACGAGGTGCGCATCTACTTCGAACGCATTGGCGACGGCGAGTCCGCTCCGCGTGCTGCCCGTGCCGCGCGCATTCCCGTCGATCATGGCTACGACGAAGATGAGGACGACGATGGCCAGGAAGCAGTGATACCCGCCGACCTCGACGCCCGCGTGAAAGAGTTGTGCGCCGCACTGGCCGAGGCCGAGCGCGGTGGCCACGCTTTTATCGCTCTCAAGTGGTTCCGCGACTCCTTTCTGCCGCGTAAATCCTTCCGCTGGAATCAGCACCCCGAATCGCGCCAGGCTGTGCTCGCCGAGGCCATCCAGCGCGGCGTCGTGCTCACCAGCAAAATCGCCAACCCCAAGACTCCGGCCTATCCCACTACAACCATTCGCCTCAACCGGGCTGAAGCCGGCATCCCCGACGAGGCCCAGCGATTCCATCCCATCGCGGTTCACGGCGACTCCATTGCCGAGGCCATTGAAGAGGAGCGTGGCAACCTGTGAGCTGCTACTTTCTTGAGTCCACCGCCTTCGCCAAGCTCTTTGTGCAGGAGCAGGGAACAGAGGCCCTGATCACGCTGATGGAGGAGGTCGAGGACAATCGCAAGCTTATCTCCGCCTCCACGCCGCTCGAAGTCTACGCCGCCATTCGCCGTCGTGAGCGCACCGGCGATATCTCGCCTGAAGACGCTTCCGCCGCGCTCGATATTCTTCGTCTCGAAGCCGCGCGCATGGTCCAGGAACCGCTGAATCCCGCAGTTCTCGAGGCCGCGCGCCAGTTGCTCGACCGCACCACGCTGCGCTGGCCAGACACCCTGCAACTGGCCGCCGCACTGGTTGCCCGCGACATGTTCCAGAACACCGAAATCATCTTCGTCTCCGCCTCGCCCCAGCTCCTTGAAGCCGCTAAATCCGAAGGCTTCCATACCCTCGACCCGGCGAAAGAGAACTCGGCGAAGGAATTCGCTCCTTCCCCCGCACAATAACCTGTGCAGGAACAAATCTGATTCCGGCATGTTCACGGCGAGCAAAGCTGACGGAATCGGTCACATCGCGAACCCTCACATTCTGAACCCCCATGTCCCGAACGCTCACAGCATGCAAAGCAGCTGGGCGGCGTTTGCAGCTCTAACGCTCCTTGAGCTCTGGGCCGCGCATGCCTGTGCTTTCTTCGCGCATGAGTATGCCCACTCCGTCGCGGCATGGATCCTGGGCTGAAGATCGAATCCGCTCGCCTTGAATTACGCCCACCCCACGCTGAAAGTCATCCTCCTGCAACTCGGCATTGACCAGAATGTGGACGAGATCCCGATTTTTGCCGGGGGCTTTGGCGTGCAGGCTGCCATCATCAGCGCGCGGGCGCTCTCATCGGCAATGCCCTCCTCACCTATCCGCTGAGCCGGTGGGGATACCGAGCCGCACGTAGGCGCAATGCCCGCGGCGGGGCCATGTTCTGGTACTGGGTATGTGTGGCAAGCATCGGCAACTTCATCGATTACGCGCCGACTCGCACTTTCACCGACGGCGCCGACCTCTATCAGAACATGTTCGCGGTGGAGCGCGGCCTCCATTGGTCTCCCTGGACGCTGCTGGTGGTGTTCGGCATCCCCGCTGCATTTGCCCTGGCACACTTCTTTCTCCGCATCGAGCCGTCAACCATGCGCTGGCTCTTCCCCCGTTCCGCCGCCTGGCGGGCCGCGGTGGCAGTCCTCACCGCGTTCGTCCTCTTCGACTCTTATGGCGCCGCGGGGTGGTCTGACGCAGGCCCAGTCTCCCACCAGATGTCTGTCGTGTCGGTTTGTCTCGTAGCTCCCCTCGCTGCCGTTCTCACAGCCTGGGCCGCGATTCGCCAAAAAGCCCGCCAAGCCGACCTTCCCGCTAACTCGCTAACCCCGCGTAGCGTGGGCTAACTCGCCAAATCACATCCTGCACCGAATCCGCCCCCCAACGCGAGCCCGGCGACATAAGCTCCGCGCTTCGATCGCAATCTGAACACGGGCAAGGACGCGGCTACCGACGCGACGATGTTGAAGGCGACCAACACGATTTACCA
>PLPU01000447.1:0-6019 GCA_003159975.1 Acidobacteriaceae bacterium | reverse complement strand
CGAGTGCGCCAGCGTATACAGCAGGACGATGAACGGGATGAACGAGAGAATCGCGTTGGCCGCCACGCTGAAGGCAAACGTGTGGACTTCGCTATCCAGCAGATAAGTCACCAGCGCCTTGCCGTCCTTGCGCCACAGGTACCATTTTGATTTCGTGGCCGGTACGACCGGGTCAGGCGCTAGTATCTGGAGGGACGCGTCAGTACCGGAATCTGAGACTTGAGCCAATGCCAACTCCTTTGCCGCGGTTCTGGAATCTTCGCCGTCGTTGCGCGCATTGAGCATCGCTGACGCGCGCCGGCCGAATGGCCGTTTCTTCAAGGATAGTCTGTCAGCGCAATCCGCGCTGCGACGGCTGAAAGTAGCGCAAAGGCACGCGCAGAGCCATTCCGGCGCATCAACCGCCTTCGACCTTGCTGGCCACTTCATGGCCTTGGGCCGCAACGATGTTGTGTGTCATTCACTTGCAGGCGCAGCAATGGGAGCATAAGTCAGTTCGTTTCTGACCCTCGTCCTGCCAGGCGAGCTTTGATTTTCCTCTTGCATCCTCATTCAATTCCTGCCATAACTGGAGCACGGCGCGCCGGAGGCGGGCCGTCAACCAGATTCTGGAAGGCCGCAAGCATTGCAAGATTTCGTTTTTGTGCCCAGTCTCAACTCAGGCGTCGCCGCGAGCCGCCTGCACGTACCTCTACGGTGCGCGCAGGCGGCTCGCGGCATTTCCAAGGTCGTTTGTCCCACCTCGGGCCGGTTCACGGGAGTGCCCGCAAGGTGTGAGATACGATGAGGCCGGGCCCATTTCAAGACCGATAACAACCCAAGGAGAAAGCGCATGAAGGAGCAAGGTGTCGTGAAATGGTTCAATGGATCCAAGGGCTACGGATTCATTCAACGTTCGAGCGGTGAGGATGTTTTCGTCCATTTCTCGGCGATTCAGGTGGACGGGTATAAGACGCTGAACGAGGGCGAATCGGTCGAGTTCGAATGCCAGCAGGGCCCCAAGGGACTCAACGCCGCCGACGTGACCCGCGTCTCTTAAGAGCGGATGACAGATTACGGATGACAGGTTACAGATGACAGGTTACAGCGACCTGCGCACTGCGGGCTTTTTTGACTGCCATCTGTCATCTGTAACCTGTAACCAGCTTTTTTGACTGTCATCTGCTTTTCCTGTCATCTGTAATCTGCTTTTCGCCCATCGTGCCGCGGAGCGAAGTCCCAGGTCGGTTGCCTCAGCCCACCGGACGAGCCACGGCGCAAACCTGGCCTGTCCGCTGTTTCCCATCGCAATCGCCACGTTCCGCCGCAACCCTTCAAATCCCGCGCGGCGCACCGGCGATCCGTTAAACTGGCGCTCAAACTCGGCTTCATCCATCGCGGCCAGCCAATCCAGCAGCGGATTCACCAACTCGGCCCGCACCTCAAGTTCCCGATCCGCGCCCAACTGGGCCACCTGCAACGGAGCTTTCCGGTTCCACGGGCAGACATCCTGGCAGATGTCGCAGCCAAAAACCTGCCGGCCCATTCCATCCATAAACTCCGGCGCAATCTCTCCCCGATGCTCGATGGTCAGGTAGGCGATACACTTGGTCGCGTCCATCTGGTAGGGGGCGATCAACGCATCCGTAGGGCACGCATCCAGGCAACGGCGGCAGCTTCCGCAGCGGTCGGGAACGGTCAGAGACTGCTGGTCCGGCGCAACCTCAAGAGATGTGACAAGTACCGCCAGAAATCCAAACGACCCAAGTTTCGGATGAATCAGGCAGGTATTCTTTCCCGTCCAGCCGAGGCCGGCCGCTGTGGCCAGCACTCGCTCCACCACTGGGCCGGTGTCCACATAGGCGCGCGCCTCGAACTCGCCAACCTGCTCTCGCAACCGCGTTTCAAGCGCCCTGAGCCGCTTCAGCAGCACTTTGTGGTAATCGCTCGGCCGCCGCGCGCCATCCCCATCCACGCGGCTACTCCAGGCGTAGCGCGCGATCCAACCCGCGCCTTCCGCTGCGGCATCTGTCGAGCGCGGATGCGCGTTCTCGTAACTGGCAAAGCAAACCGCCACCGAGCGCGCCCACGGAAACGGAACTCCCACCCTCGTGCGCAGCAGCCGTCCATCGTCATCGGTACGCTCCAAATACCCCATCGTCCCCGCTCGACCCGCCTGCACCCACTCCTCAAATCGTTGCGCGTTCCGGTCCTCGTTCCAATGGGGAATCGCCACCAGGCCAGCCTCGGCAAAACCGGCCTCTAGCCCAAGGGCGTGTACCAGCTCCCTTGTCAATATTGGTACCGGGTTTGGTGACGGGATGGATTCGCGATCAGGCACGGAACTGAAGACCCTCCTGTTTGCGTATGAGTGAGTGTGTCCGATTGCGGACGCCGGGATCGAAACTGAACACCCGGGCGTGTGCAGGGCAATGCTGGAGTGCTCGTATCTCCCGTGATTTCAGCATATTCTCTTGGCGCGGCTTTGGCCGNNGCGATCGAGCGCATCACCCTGACCGAGCTCGTTCGGGGCCACGATCAGGACCTATTTGCGCGACTTGCCCCCGTCGTCCGCCGGCAAAGCCTGCTCCTCGATCTTGAATTGGTCGAGCGCATCGATGCCGCCGGGATCGCCGCGCTCATTTCGCTCTACCGCTGCGCTACGGACGCGGGGTACAACTTCGCCGTTTTCAATCCATCGCAGCGGGTGGCTGAAATCCTTGCCGTCGTTGGCCTGAACCGCATTCTCGTGTCCCAGAATGCGGACCGTGTTTCACATTCCACAGAGTGCATCCAGCGCCCCGCGGCCTGAGCCTGCCGATTCCGTCTCAGGAATTCCGCGCGGCGCTGGTTCGCGTCTCAAAATGCGAAAAAATGCGCCCGGAAACGGTGCAAGGCAAATGCGGCAAAAGAACCGTCTGTGACGAGTGGCACATGCAAGAGTATACTTGCGGCGTTATTTGTAGTAACGACTCAGAACGCCGCAAAGCGCAGTCGTATGTCTGGTTGACTCGCACGCGCTCAGCCCTGTTAACCGCCTTTTTCCTGTTAGAGTGCTGAGCCAACGTCCTGCCATCCTCCCATAGGCGCCGCCTACGCGGAATCTTTATTCATATGGAGGCAATACCCCATGACGCAGGGCGTGGTGGATCAGGCGTCTGCTGGAAAAGCAGACACGACTTCAACCCCAACCAAGTATGTCTTTTCGTTCGGCGGCGGCAAAGCGGACGGCAACGGCCGCATGAAGGACGTGCTGGGCGGCAAGGGCGCCGGTCTGGCTGAAATGACCAACGCCGGCCTTCCCGTACCCCCCGGATTCACCATTCAGACCGAGGCTTGTCGCGAGTACATGCGCGGCGCCGTCAGCCCCAAGGTCGACGCTGAAATGCACGCCGCTCTCGATCGCCTGGAAAAGCTTCAGGGACAAAAGCTGGGCACGGGCGACAATCCCCTGCTGGTCTCTGTCCGTTCCGGCGCCAAGTTCTCNNCCCGGCATGATGGACACCATCCTGAACCTCGGCCTGAATGACAAGGCTGTCGAAGCGCTGGCCAATCTCTCCAACAATCCCCGCTTCGCCTATGACTCCTATCGCCGCCTGATCCAGATGTTCGGCGACGTGGTTCTCGATGTTCCCAAGAAGAAGTTCGAGCACATCTTCGACACCATCAAGGAACGGGAAAAGGTCAAGTACGATTACGAACTGCAGCCCGACGCGCTGCAGGAAATCATCGTCGAGTACAAGAAGCTGGTGCGCAAGGAGACCGGCAAGGACTTCCCCCAGGGCCCGCTGGAGCAACTGGTCCAGGCCCGCGACGCCGTTTTCAGAAGCTGGCAGAATGACCGCGCCAAGACCTATCGGCGCATNNTCCGGCACCGGCGTCGGCTTCACGCGCAATCCCGCCACCGGCGAGCATGTCTTCTTCGGCGAGTATCTGATGAATGCGCAGGGCGAAGACGTGGTTTCGGGTGTCCGCACGCCGCTCTCAATCTCTGAGCTCGAACGCGCCATGCCCAAGGTGTACGACCATCTCCGCGCCATTACCTGGAAGATGGAAAAACATTATCGCGACATGCAGGACTTCGANNGGCAAGCGCACCGGCCTGGCCGCCGTCCGCATCGCCATTGACATGGTTCGCGAAGGCCTCATCTCGCAGGAAGAAGCGATCTTCCGCGTCGAGCCCAACCAGCTTTACGACTTCCTTGTTCCCCGCCTGATTGAAAAGGGCGAGAAGATCGAAGTGCTGGCCACTGGCCTGCCGGCCTCACCCGGCGCGGCTGTTGGACAGATCGTCTTCACCGCCGAAGACGCCGTCAAATTCCACGCTAACGGCGCATACCGCACCATCATCCTGGTGCGCGGCGAAACCACTCCTGAAGATATCGCGGGTATGGAAGTTGCCGCAGGCATTCTCACCTCGCGCGGCGGCATGACTTCCCATGCTGCGGTAGTTACGCGCGGCATGGGCAAATGTTGCGTCGCCGGCGCAGGCGATTGCACCGTCGACGAAAACGCCAAGGAACTGCGCGTGAAGGGTCAAACTTTCCACCAGGGCGACTGGCTCTCGCTGGACGGCACCACCGGCCGCGTCATCGCCGGCCAGCTCAAAACCCTACCCGCACAGCCCGACGATCCCGATCTGGTCAAGTTCATGAGCTGGGTCGATCCGGTTCGCCGCCTCAAGATTCGCGCCAACGCCGACGTCCCTCGCGACGCCAAGCAGGCACGGCTCTTCGGCGCCGAGGGTATTGGATTGTGCCGCACCGAGCACATGTTCTTTGCTGAAGACCGCATCGGACACATGCGCACCATGATCCTTTCCGAAACCGAGAAGGAACGCCGCGAAGCCCTCAAGAAGCTTCTACCCATGCAGCGCGCCGACTTTGTGGGGCTGTTCAAGGCGATGGAATCGCTGCCGGTGACCATTCGCCTGCTTGATCCGCCGCTGCACGAGTTCCTGCCCCAGCGCGAAGATCTGCTGGTGGAAATCTCGCATCTCGAAGACACCAAGCCCCGCTCGCCGCGGCTCAAGGAACTGCGTCCGCTACTGGCGCGAGTCCAGGAGCTGCACGAGACCAACCCCATGCTCGGCCTGCGCGGCTGCCGCCTCGGCATCGCCTTCCCCGAGATCACCGAAATGCAATCCCGCGCCATCTTCGAGGCCGCAGTCGCCGTGAAGAGCAAGGGCGGCGATCCGCACCTCGAAATCATGGTCCCGCTCATCGGCTCCATTGAAGAAATGCGCAACCAGGCGGCCATCGTGCGCCGTGTGGCCGCGGAAGTCTTCAAGGAGAAGGGCGAAACCGTGGACTACATGGTCGGGACGATGATCGAACTGCCCCGCGCAGCCCTCACCGCAGACCAGATCGCCGAAGAGGCCGAGTTCTTCAGCTTCGGGACCAACGACCTGACGCAGACCACGTTCGGCATCTCGCGCGACGACATCAACCACTTCCTGCCGGCCTATATCAAGATGGGCATCTTCAAACAGGACCCCTTCGCCACTCTTGACCAGGCCGGCGTAGGCTTGCTGGTGAAGATGGCCACAGCCAAGGGACGCAACACGCGGCCCAATCTCAAGGTGGGCATCTGCGGCGAGCATGGCGGCGATCCTGAATCCGTCAAGTTCTGCCACAAGATCGGCCTCAACTACGTTTCCTGCTCGCCCTTCCGTCTGCTGACCGCAAGGTTGGCCGCCGCCCAGGCCGCGCTCCAGGAGCTGCAGTCGCCGGACATCCACAGCGGCACCTGCTGATTCACAACTCGGCTATCAACATCAAGGGCGCGGCCATCAAGCCGCGCCCTTGCTGCGTTCAGGGGCACTTTTTGACCCTTTGCTGACTGCAAACCCTGCAATCCAGCCTAGCGGGCGAAACGACACCCGATCGAATTCCCGCATCTGAACGAAGGAATGAGAGTATTGTCTAGAAACATTCAATCTTCCAGCCGACGCATCCAAAGCTGCACCATCGAAACCAGAGGCAAATGACCTCCATGCTGATTCGCCTGGCGTACGACATTCAATTCGAGCTTCCCGCCC
>PLPU01000055.1:0-8475 GCA_003159975.1 Acidobacteriaceae bacterium | reverse complement strand
TGGGGGTTCAAGTCCCCCTCCGGGCACCATAGAAAACAAATGAGTTACATAGAGATTGGCCTCTCGCAAATGGGGGGCAATGTTTTGCCTGGTGCATGGCCTGGTGCATGTTGTGTCAGACAGCGGGTGTGGGCTGCACGAGACGTTCAGATGCGGTTGCCGTGACTTCTGGTGAAAGGTGAGCGTAGCGGGCAGACATGCTGATCGTCTTGTGGCCGGCCAGGACTTGAATTTCCTTGATAGAGACCCCGGCCATTGCAAGCCATGAACAGAATGTATGTCTGTTGCTATGCCACGTATAATCCGTGATTCCCGCCTCTGTGAGTGCGGGCAAGAACCACGGACGATAGTCGGCATGTTGGCCTGGGCGAGGAAAGATCAAATCGGCTGCCTTGTGCGGGACCATGCTGCGCTGAGACTCCAAGGCTGCCATGGCCACGCTGTTAAGCGGTACGTTTCGTGCTGAACCGTTCTTGGTCTTTGTCAGCCGTATGAGGCGCCTGTCGAAGTCCACCTGTGACCATGCAAGAGTGAATTGCTCGGTAAGCCTCATCCCCGTGTAAACGCTCACCACGAACGAAGGGAATTGCTCACGGTTGTCTCGCTTGATGATCGCAGCCAGCGTGGCATACTCTTCTCGGCTCAGATACCTGAGACGTGCATTTTTCTCTTTGCGATGTTCCAGGGCACGGGCTGGGTTTGATTTGACCTTGCCGAACTTGATAGCCAGTCGGTATGCCAAGCTAAAGAACGCCTTGTACCGGTTCCATGTGGCGGGCGTCTTGGTGTGCTCTGAAAGCCAGTTGTCTATGTCTTGCGGTGTGAGATCCTCCGCAATGCGGTGGCCCATTGCTTTGCGCACGATCCGGGCTTTGCATTCGTAGTCGCGAATGCTTTTGTGGTCCTTTCTTGCAAACTTTAGGACGTCCTCAATGAGTGCGGACAGAGTTACCCTGCCCTTGCGCAGATCGGGCAACTTTTCTCCGCGCCGAGCAGTAGCTTTGCGCTCTTTGTAGAGATCCTTGGCATCGGACCGCGTTCCGGCCTTTTCGCGATGCTGCTTGCCGTCAACGTAGTAGTTAATCCACCAGACCCCCGACCCCTTCGGTCTCTCGAAAACTCCCCGTTCCTGCTTGACTTCTCGTCTTGCCACGTTGGCTCTCTTTCTTGTTGCACGTTTATTCGGACGTATAGAATCATACTTCCGATTAAACATGCACCAAACGCCGCGTTACTTCTTGTCACACAGACCTGTGACAGCCATCACAACANNGGCAAACAGGCTGAGCCCTCACCAACCGCCGAGGGACGAGACAAGAGAATCGCCAAAAGGCAATGGCCGGAAGCGATTCCGCCGGGAATCCAAGACCCGGCCACAAACACATATAAGACTAGAGCCGAAATGCCGCCCTCGCGCTGGGGCCTGACCAGCGATCCCAATATCAGGAAATTGAGATGAGCAGGACTCAAGTTACATCGACGCCGGCTGTGACCGGCGTCGAAAAGATGCTTTATGACCGTAAAAGCGCCGCGTATGCGCTTTCAGTTTCGGTCCGGACCGTGGACTACGCGCTTGCGAAGCGCGAGTTCGAGACTCGCAAGATCGGGCGCAAAACGCTGATCACAGCGGCCAGCCTTAAGCGGTATGCCGCGAGCAACCACTTCGGCCCGGTTTACGCCGAACAGGAACGGAGAGCAGCATGAACGCCCTCCTCGAAGTACTGGACGGCGCTGATGAGATGGGTGGCAGAAATACTGCCGCCCTGGAACTCGAGAAGTTGATGGACCCCTCCGAAGAGGAGCTCCAAACACTCGAATCACTGGTCGACCAAACAGTCGAACAGGACCGGACCATGGTGGAAATACCTTGGGACGCCCCCCACCTTATTGACTGTCATACGGGAGTCTCGGCACCTTCCATTGGACAAGAGCCAAACGGAAGAGGCGTGGACCTCGTCGTCGCTGACGATGACGATGGCGAACCTGGCTTCCCATGCTTTTGGGAAATCGAGCCTGACTTCCCTCCAACACCGGAAATTCCTGTACTGTCCGTAACCGAACCAGAAGTGCTTGAGAACCGGCTTAGCGAGAGCGAAACCAAATTGGAAAACTTTACCAATTTGACTGACCTGGACGATGCGCTGGGGAGAATCGAAGCGCAGCACATCGAAACACCACGTGAGGACAGAGACGGAGTCAGGAAAGCCCGTGTTGCAGTGATCCTGGCCATCAAGCAGGCGTTCCTCTCCCGTTTCACTCTCGGCAAAGCCCTTGCTGCTTACAGGGACTTTTTCAAGGCTGAGCGAGGATGGATGGAGGCTGCTAATGTCATCGCTTGCGGTATGCACCGCTGCGAAAAGACGGTGCGAAACGCAATCACCGATTATGAACAACTGGCCGCGGCCCTGCCTGCAAATGTGATTGAGGCTGCAGAATTGCGCGGAATAGATTTGGCCAGGAAGAAGTTCCTGCCAGCTGTCAAGTCGTTTGAACGGTCGATCAAACCGGATGACGTTGTCAGCGCTGATCAGGCTGGGCAGATTTTGGACAATTTCGCTTGCAAGGCGGCGGACAAGGTTGCCAAGTCGCCCAGGCCAATGCCCACCATTGAAGACTTCGCAGATCGAACAGCCATTTCTCTTGAGAGATTGCTCACCGGATCTTCGCCAGAGGTGCGGGAGGCCGAAGTTCAGTATGTTCTCGAATATCTCAACGCCAGGCTCCGCACGTCGATTCGGGAAATTCGACAGTATGGCCGGCCGACGTTGGTGCCTAAGCCTGCCACCATGAAGGAAGAAGTCGCATGAGCCTTAACGATTCCGGAATTTCATGGACTGATGGAACACTGAATTCGCTGTACGGTTGCCGGGAGTGCTCGGTTGGCTGCCGAATGTGTTACGCCGTAGGCCGCGTCTTCCGCCATTCGCAGAATTCGAAAGTCAACGCCGATGGGCGTTTCAATGATCTTGTGGTCGAGGTCAAGAACGATCAGCGAGACGACAAGAAAAGGCGATTCACAGGCGCCATCATGTTTGACCCCGCACACCTGTACTCTGTCCTGAACGACAGTGAGCCCAAGAGGGTTTTTGTGAACGAGTTCTCTGACCTGCTTTTTGCAGCTCTGCCGGCAGAGTTGGTCATCGAGCACTTTCGAGTGTTCAATCATGCACAATGCCATCAGTTCCAGGTCTTGACCAAGCGCAGTGAGCGTCTTGCCTCCTTGAATGCAAGCGTACTCGATGAATTTTGGGAATGGCCTACCAACATTTGGATGGGCGTGAGCGTTTGTAGCGCGGCCAAGATCGAGATGGAGCGTATCGAGCATCTTGGCGCAACAGCCGCAGAGATCAAGTGGATTTCCTTTGAACCTTGGGTCTCTGATGTCAATCGACCATTGAGAGAGGCTGTGCCGGGACTTGGCGACATTCTGAGTCGGAATGGAATCTCCTGGGTCGTCATCGGCGGCGAGTCGGGGCCGAAGGATGACACCAACCTGATGACCCTCGACGATGCGCGCTATCTGGTAACTGAAGCCAAGGCGGCTGGCTGCCGCGTACACTTCAAGCAACTGGGAACCGCCCTTGCAATTCAGCTTGGGGTCTATAGCACGAATGGCGATCACCGAGCCAAGGGAGGTTGTCCAGATCAATGGCCGTCCGATCTCAATGTGGTCGAATGGCCAGATGCTGTCACGAGACCGTACATGGCTCCAGACAGATTCATGCGGCGTTACCGTACAGACGAATGGCAGCGATTCGGAGACGAGGCCGGCCATAGGTCCTGAAACAAGCAATTGGCAACGAAGGCTGCACCGGGCGAGCGATGAGTGACCGCCGAAGGCCACTCATCTCATGGCCGCTTGGAACAGGCCGATGAAGGGCCTAAGCCAAACCTGAGAGGAGTCTTGAGCCTGAATCGATATTCGCACCGGGTACCGAGACGCCGCGCGCCAGAGGGGTGGCCATGAGCCGCCCTGGGGCCACGCCAGAGTTATGCCAAATGTGCTTACAAGCAACCACACTGAGCTTGTGGGAAATGCCCTTCAAGCACCATGAGAGGCGCATAAACAGTGCCATTATTCACTTAGGCATTGTGACGGTATACTAGGCACTTATTGGATGGACCTAGACCTCCAAAGCTCTGGCTATTGTGACAAAGAAAGTAAACGGCAGTTTATGGTGTGGTGTAGGTCACCTGCTGGCCGGTGAGAGCCACCAAGTGGCCAATTAAGAGATGCGCGCACCTGGTAAACCAGCAGTCCCGAACAGTTTCCTGCCCTGCTGTCACAAGAATCGCCGGTCAAAGCTTCAGATTCAAAGGAACAAAGTCGGGTTCTGCATCGCTGTCACAAGGCTAATGGATAATACCCAAAACTCTTCGGTGCCGATGACCCTCGCTGCGCGGTGTCATCCGCACATCCCGAAAGACAAAAGCGTCCTGGCAGGGCGGTGAGCGATTTAAGTTCTAGTCTCTAGTTGGAATACAGAAGACTTGAAATGCTTCGTAACCGCGGGATCAGCGCGCTCAAGCGCGACTGATTTCCGCCTTTCTCCCCATCGATTTACATAGCTTTGGATAAGCAAAGTTAGGTTTTACTCTTTTACTGAGGGCAAGTACTTGGAACTGAACGGCAAGACTTATGGTATCCCCGTTGAAGGGACTGAGCTTCTCCGACACGGCAATGCGCCGCGTCGGAGCACATCTGACCGTAACCAAATGGCGTGGTACGAGTGCACCCGTTGTGGAGAATTCAAGTCCATCCGGGCGCAGAGCGTGCGCCCGGGAACAACCGTCACCTGTGGCTGCAAAGGCCGCAGGCAGTTCATTGAACACTTCGAACAGCGAGCAGCCAACCTGCCCATTGCCACCCAAAAGCGGATATTTGAACTCGCGCGTCACCGCTCTCCCCGGAAGCGTCTCAGCCCATGGGAGCTCGCCAACAAGTTCAAGCTGACCAAGTACGTTATTGACTTTGTCATCGCTGCTCGCTGTGCTGCACTGCGCGCCATTGCCGAAGTGGGCAACATTGTGATGAACGCACTCAGTCGCCGCGAATTTGACTGGGTGCGAAGATTTCAACTCTGGAAAGAAGAGTGTGCGCGTTCCGATGATCGGAACGCTTTCCTCGCGGGCCTGCACTGGCGGGACCGTGAGGCTTATCTCGCTGCCGAACTCAAGGCGATGAGTGTGTCAACGGCTGTCGACATTCACCCCTTGCTGCAAGATCCGGAGGCAGATGTCGAGTGGGGCTGGCATCCGCTGCCATTCCCGGTACTGAGTGAGGCCCGGCGGTGAATGGAAATGGGCTGCCCTTTGGCCAACGTGGACCTGTGGCANNCAGTAACTCAGGCAAGTCTCCATGGATCTTAATCCACGCCGTTCCGAAGGAGATCCACGACCCATGCAAACGATGAACCATGCCATTGCAGAGCGCAGAACGGTACGGAGGACCCGACAATGAGTAAGCAAATCGTGTACAACGGAACTTTGCTGAGAAAACTGATCGATGCGACGCAGGCGAGTGATTGCGAATTTGAGACCGGACCCACACAGCCGCCACCCACCGTCAATATCGTAAGCCGGATGATGGCTCTGCTGCGTGACTCCAAGGCACCTTACAGATCCCATCTGTAACAACGAAGGCGTTCGAATGAAGTTACGGGGCGTCGTCCCTGCAAGCCGATCGCACTACTTTGCACTATCTTCACGACATGCAAACTCGGGTGGACCAGGCACTGGAAATGCTTGCCCTGCGCGGCCGCGTGCATCTCGTCTAACTGGCGATGGGTGCCTGGATTAGTCTACTCCGGAGTCGGCAACCATGCCTGACGTGCATGGCTCGTTCGTGGGACACAAGGTTCAATTCAAGCCATGTTGTGGTTCAAGCAGGCACCCCTTCAAATAGAAGGCTTCTAACAGCATCTCTAAACATATTCCGGCAACAAACGAAGGCCCTCACGCGAGGGCCTTCGCTGCGTGTTCTGAATCGAATCTGGGATTCGCACAGAAAGCTGGAATTCGATTTCGTGTTGCACGACAGAGAATTGCAAATCCCCTCCGAGAAATCAATCAAGGCAAGCGCGCATGGGGAACAGGTCAGCGGCTTCTCCGCCGCTGGACGGGCGGAGTGCGCTCCGCGCGAGGCTGAAAATGCTTCGGCGATGAAGACACCAGGTGACAAGTAGCGCAGGGAGGCTGGCTCATTTGGGTTTCAGCCCACCCGGTGCTAATTCGCTTGCTGCCATTCAAGGAGAATGAAATGNNATCGCCGTCCTCAACCTGATGGTCAACGGAGCATTCAGCTCCATTGCTATCCATGCCATTGGTGACCGTGTCTCCAAGGGTATTCACAAGGTTGCGGATGCAACGCAGTATGCAACCGACAAGACGGCCTACGCTGCGGGTACTGCGCAGATCTGCGCTGTCCCGGCTGCCAAGCATGTGTGGACCAGCATCACAGGCCTCTTCGCCAAGAAGACGGCCATCACGCCTGCCTCCCTTTAAGACTACTCAACGACGCAAACCGGCATGGGATCTGACTGGCGACAGGAAGCCCATGCTTTATCGCTTTGCATTGAAACACAAACAGACCTCAATCGCACTTAGCCAACCCCCGTGGAGGGGGGAAGGAGATCTATGTCTATCAACATCACGATGAAGGGCGCAGAGAGCGCTCAGACCCTGAGCCAGAAGCCAAGTTTGCCGGTGTGGGATGTGCCAAGCAGAATGGCATTCCACATCGTTTACGACGCGAAGAACGGACCGAAGCACCCGGCGATTCGTCGCCCTTACAAGGACACGAGCAGGCCGGCTAACCCGCGGCGTGACTTCCAGTTGCATGAGACGCGCCAGGTTCTGGACGATCTGATGCCTGAGGGTTGCCGTTATGGCATCGTGACCTTCGAAGCTGGCGGCTCCAAGGCGCAGCGGAAGGAGATGCGCCAGACCGCTGAATGGCTTACTCGCGGGTGGACCTGCGATGGTACCCGGTTCCGTTGCATTTATGCCCATGTGCCGGACGACGGCTTCATGCTGTTCGTCACGGCCAGCTCCAAGGTCAATTCTCTTGAGGATCTGGGACTCTCTGTATCGAGCGACCCAAAGGCAGCCAAACGAGTGCGGCGCTTCTTCGCGTCGCATCTGATGATGGCCAAAGGGCGGGTAGTGGATGCAGTGCCGGCAGACGACAACCTGGGGATGAGCTACGCTGTACAACTGACCGATGGCAGTCTCATTACCGTGCTCGACTTCAACATGGGTATGCTGGATCAGGCTCAAACCTCCCTCAAGGATGGCTCGGGCATCTGCAGCCTGCCTGGCTTCGATGGTGCAATGGGCACCTTCGGAGGCCCTATGGGACAGGGCAAGGGCATTACCGCACACAGCCCACGGGCATGGAAGTGGGATGTCGTTCTCTTCGACTCCAAGAAGGAAGCCATCTTCAAGAACGGTGTTTTCTATCTTGGCGTCCTATGCCATACCGGATTGCACCCGTTCAAGATGGACTTGCAAACCCTCACCAACAGCGGACTTTATGAGGATCACCTCGTAACCAAGGCCGGCGTCGAGCGCATGGATGAACTTGCTGAGCTCTATTCGAGTGATGACGAAGACAGGATCATCGCCGACTTCGCGTCAACTGTCAGAGCGGTTGACGCCGTTGCCGATGATGACACGCCAACTTGGCCGCTGATACGGGCGATCCACCTTGATCACCAGTCGAAGACCATGCCAGTCTTCATGCGGCGCATGTTCAACCACGGCGTGCAGGAGGCCGTGGACATAGGTCGCGGTCGCGTGCACATCAAGAACGGTTTCCGCGGCTATGCATTTCCGACCCCGCTGATTGATTCGCCCGACGGTATTCCCATCCTGGCCAACGACACGCTGGCCGGCATACATGACGGCTTACGTCGGGTCTGCGCACCCGATGCGCCGGAAGGGCGCATTGCGGCCGGGCGCTCGCCTAACACTCACTCCGGTGAAATCACGGAGCTCTGGAATGTTCACCTTCCTGAGCTGATGAGCTACGTTGGTCAGGGCCGGGTCTTCTTCGGCAGTGATGCTGGAGAGATTCTTGTCCACTTCAACGGTGGCGACATGGACGATTCGATCTTCGTTTTCTGGGGCGAGGACTGGTTGGCCAAGTTTCGGACCATGGTTTATCCAGTGCAGCCGCGCATCAGGGTTCAGCAGGCCATCACGCAGTCAAAGCATGGCCAACTGAACAGGAAGCGCTGGCAAGGAATTGGTCCGCGCTGGACTCCCAATGTCTTTTTCGATCAGCTCAAGGAATTTGAGCGCGGCTCGGAGAGTCTTGGCTCGTTCATCAACCGTGGCTGGATCGACACCCTACTATCCGGTGAACACCGGGTGGCAATCAATGCCTGCCTCGAAGAGAAGCGGTACGTTGTGCCGCCGAACTTCCAGGCGCCGTCGTATGACAAGCTCATAGCCTGCATTATTCGTGAACGT
>PLPU01000264.1:0-14750 GCA_003159975.1 Acidobacteriaceae bacterium | reverse complement strand
GAAGGCTCGGGACGAGATCCAGGTTTGATGCCCGTGCCGCTGTTTGAATCGATTGACGATTTGCGGCAGGCTCCGGCGGTGTGCCGGGAGCTGTGGGCGCGGCCGGACTATCGCAAGCTGATGGCAACCTGGGATCACTGGCAGGAGATCATGCTGGGCTACTCCGATTCAAACAAGGACGGCGGCATGTTGACCAGCACGTGGGAGATCTTCCGCGCGCATCGCGACCTGCACGTTGTGGCCCGCGACGCAGGCGTGAAACTGCGGCTCTTCCACGGCCGCGGCGGCACGGTTGGACGCGGCGGAGGGCCGACGCATCGCGCCATTTTTGCCCAGCCCATGGACTCCTTCGACGGGCAGTTACGCATTACGGAGCAGGGCGAGGTGCTGAACTTCAAATACGCCGACGAAGTGTTGGCGGAGCGCAATCTTGAGTTGATGATTGCGGCCTCGCTCGATGCGCTGGCGCGGCCCAACGCACGCGACCCGGAGGGGCATTTTACCGGCGTGCTCAAGCCTGAGTGGGAGGCGGCGCTCAACGAGCTTTCGGAGCTTTCTTACGGCTTTTACCGCAAGCACATTCTCGAAGACCCGGACGTGGTGACGTACTTTGAGGAGTCGACGCCGGTGGGCGAGCTGGAGAATGCAAAGATCGGTTCGCGGCCTTCGCGACGCAAGGCTTCGCCTTCGCTTGCGGACCTGCGCGCGATTCCATGGGTGTTTGGCTGGACGCAGTCGCGGCTGCTGGTGCCGGCATGGTTCGGCGTGGGGTTCGCGCTTGAGCAGTTTCTGGCGCAATCGGGCGCGTTGGAGCTGCTTCAAACCATGGCGGGGGAGTTTCCGCTGTTTATCGATTTGCTGCGCAACGTGGAGATGGCCCTGGGCAAGGTGGACCTGGCCACGGCGCGGCTTTACTCCTCATTGGTTCAGGACCCGAAGATCCGCGAGCGCATTTACGACTTGTTCGACGCTGAGTTTCATCGCACTGTTCGCGCCGTGCTGGCCGTGCTTCGGCAAACGGAGTTGCTTGAGACGAACCAGGTGCTGGCCCACTCGATCAAGCTACGGAATCCGTATGTGGATCCGATGCACCTGATCCAGGTGGATATGCTGAGGCGGAAGCGGTCCGGGGAAGATACGCCCGAAGTCAACCGGGCAATCGCGGCGACGATCAGCGGGATTTCGGCAGGGCTGAGGAATACGGGCTGATAAAAGCAGCTACTAGCTGCTAGTTTCTAGCTCTGGCGTTGCCCCCTCGATTTCGATACGCACTGCTGTGAAACGAAGGCGGGCCTTGAGGGCCCGCCTTCGTTTGGCATCAGGTTAGCGCTGGCGAGTGTTGGCGAGGGCCCGAAGGATTGTGCGGGTATTCTTGTTCATCACTTGACGAAGGTACATGGTGATGGCGAACAGGATGACCAGGAAGAAGAGGTCCACGCGAAGAAGCGAGTGCAGAAGCCCGGGCAGGTCGTCTGGGCGCATATGCATGTGCATCCAGATGAAAACGACGACGGCGAGGATGGCGAGCACGCCAACGATGATGCGGGAGGTTCGTTCAGACCGGTCGGCGGCGGCCAGGGCTTGCTGGACAAAGGCGAGTTCTGCGTTGGCATTTTCTGAGTTAGGCTGCTGGTGTTCGGGGCTCATGCTGGTTTCCTTTCAAGGGTAAGGTGTTTGCGAAGGGTGGTAACTCCGTAATTGAGACGCGACTTGGCGGTGCCGATCGGAATCTCAAGGATGGCGGCAGTTTCTTCAAGCGAGAGGTCGTGCTGGTAGCGGAGAAGGAGGACGGCTCGGCTGGCGGGCGAGACGTGATCGAGTAGCGTCAGGAAGGCCTCGTCGGGTGGCTCGCCGATGGTCGCGTTGAGGGTAGTGAGGCTTTCAGGGGTCGCGTCGTCAAGCGGTTGCCAGCGCCGGGCGTGATTGAGATGCGTGAAGGCAATGCGCGAAGCGATCCGGAAAGTCCATGGGCGGAAGACGGCCGGTTCGCGCAGGAACGGGAGCTTGCGAAAGATCTGGAGCGAAGTCTCTTGCAGAATGTCATCGGCGAGTTCCGGTCCAGCGAGACGGGTGATATAGCGGCGCAGCGGCACATAGGCGTCCCGGAGAAGCTGTTCCAGCGCGGCCCGGTCACCTGTCTGGGCGAGCAGGACCAGGAAGGTCTGGTCGGGCGTCGGTGGCTCATCCGGTTCGGTTCGGGTGTGCATACTTGAAAGAGGCTTCGGAGCGACTGAAAGTTCGGTTCCGGCGAATAAATAATTGTGAGAAACGGGGTCTCTGTCTAGTGCATCGCAGCATGAACTGCCACGTGCAGGCCCATGATCAGCGCAGTGGCCAGAATTCCGGCTGCGACTGGGCCGCGTTTGCGCCACAGTAGCACGGTTGCGACGGCGAAGATCGCTTCCGGAATCATGATGACCGTGAGCCAATATGGCCATGACGCGTGCCCATATCCTAGTTCCGGAAACATCAGGGAAATGAGGCGCAGAAGTGGAAATGCGCATCCCGCCACAAACAGTGCGGACAATGCTCCCAAAGTTATTCCGAGTGCTTTTCTTCCCGTGTTGTTCATTCCTGCCTCCTTTGCCGGTCTCTTCAAATTCATCCGAAAAACGCTTGCCGCATGGCGCAGAATCGCCGTTACGCTTCCCAGCGCCCAAAACAACGCCGCCCAGTCCCCATCAACGAAGTCGAGCTCGTGCAGCATGGCGGTGGCCCATTGGCGGCTCTCCTCGGGAACAAGGCGAAGCACGGCCTTGAGCAGGCCAGCAGCCAGTTTGCGCGGCGCTCCCATCAGAGTTCCGCCAGACCCAGAGCTACCTGGCCAAGACCGCCTGTGGCTTGCTCCGGTGCGTTCGCCCTGGCGAACCGCAGACCTTCCGGCGTGAACCGGTACATGTGCCGCGGAGGCTTCCCTGGGTCGGCGATCTCCCACTGGGTTTCCAGCAGCTTCCGCTCAGCGAGCCGCATGAGGATCGGATACATGGTGCCGGACTTCAGGCCGGTGGTGCGGCTGAGGTCGTAGCCATACTTCCATTCCTCGGGCCGCTCGAGGAAAGCATCGAGAGTCAGGATGGTTTGCGGGGACATACGCAGCTTCATGAAATGAAACTCTACATATGTAGAATTTGATTGTCAACGGTTGTTTTGCTCCCAGCGGGAGAAGTTCGGGTTATTGGCCCTTATCCAGTCTGATCGCGGGTTGGGTGAGTCCCGGGATGATCGAGAAATACTCGCACGTTCGGGCGACGGTAATCCGTAACGCTATCAGTTCAGCGTAGTCTTTTCCAATCCAGGCCGGCGCAAACTGTTTTCGACTCGGTCCATTTAGATTGCGCAAATTCCGATTCCCCCTTCACCGGCTCATCCATTACCATTCTCCCGCATCTTCCCGCGAGGATTTCGTATGTTCAAAGTTGCTGTCCCGCTTCTCCATGTCTCTAATTCCGCCGCGGCCGAGAACTTCTACTGCACCCAGCTCGGCTTCCAAAAAGACTTCGCCCATCGCGTCGACGAAGAACATCCCGAACCCTGCTACCTGGGCCTTAGCCGCGATCGAATCTGGCTCATCGTCTCCTCGTATCCGGGAGACGGTATCGCCGGCGGTGTGGCCAACATCCTCGTGGACAACGTTGACGCGCTCCACGCCGAGTTCGTCGCCAAGGGCGTCCCCATCGACACGCCGCCCATCAATCAGACCTGGGGCAGCCGCGAAATGTACGTCAAGGATGCCGACCGCAATTGTCTGCGCTTCATCCAGGCCTGACCCCCAACCGCTCCTTGGAGGTCTCTCCCGGTTGCGCATCGTGGCAAACCCCTGATGTACACTGGCTGGACAGTCCGACCTTTGAACCTCCTCGACGAGACCGCGCGTGCTATGAAAACATCGAGAGGTTTGCGGAAGATCGTCGAAAGATTCCGCTCGCACCAGGCCTCACTGGCCGCATCCACGGCCACACCCAAAGAAGGAATGGCGCCTATCTTATGAGAACGACAACCACCGCAACCCATACCAGGCCATTGACCAAAAACAAGCACCTCATTCGCTGGGTCGAAAAGATGGCTGCGCTCACCACGCCTGACACCATCCACTGGGTCGACGGCAGCGAGCAGGAGAACAAATGGCTGTGCGGCGAATTGGTCGCGGCGGGCACCTTCATCAAACTGAATAAAGAGAAGTGGCCGGGATGTTTCTACGCGCGATCCGATCCTCGAGATGTCGCCCGTGTCGAAGAACGCACGTTTATCTGTTCCCTCTCGAAAGACAGCGCCGGGCCAACCAACAACTGGGAAGACCCCTACGTCATGCGCCGCCGTCTCAAGGGACTCTTTTCCGGTTGCATGCGCGGCCGCACCATGTATGTGCTCGCCTTCAGCATGGGCCCCATCGGCTCGCCCATGTCGCAGATTGGCGTCCAGCTTACCGATTCCCCTTATGTCGTCGTGAATATGCGCATCATGGCGCGTATCGGGCTACCCGTTCTGGCCGAAATCGACAGGGACGAAAAGCGCGTGGTGCCCTGCATGCACTCCGTCGGTGCGCCCCTCGAACCCGGTCAAAAGGATGTGCCGTGGCCCTGCAACGACGAGAAGTACATCGTGCATTTTCCCGAAACCCGCGAGATATGGAGCTACGGCTCAGGCTACGGCGGCAACGCCCTGCTCGGAAAAAAGTGCTTTGCCCTGCGCATCGCCTCGAACATCGCCCGCGATGAAGGCTGGATGGCCGAACACATGCTCATTCTCGGCCTCGAATCCCCCACGGGCGAAAAGACCTACATGGCTGCGGCGTTTCCCTCCGCATGCGGCAAGACCAATCTCGCCATGATGGTGCCGCCTCCCGCCTTCGACGGCTGGAAGGTCTGGACCGTCGGCGACGACATTGCCTGGATCAAGCCCGATGCGAACGGCCAACTGCGCGCCATCAATCCCGAAGCAGGCTTCTTCGGTGTCGCGCCCGGCACCAGCCCCAGGACCAATCCCAATGCGGTCGCCACGCTGCGCAAGAACACGATCTTTACAAACGTCGCTCTCACTCCCGACGGCGGCGTGTGGTGGGAAGGCATGACCGACGAGCCTCCCGCTGAGCTCCTCGACTGGCGCGGCGAGCACTGGACGCCGGAGATCGGCAAAGCCACCGGCAAACCCGCGGCCCATCCCAATGGACGCTTCACCGCGCCCGCATCGCAATGCCCGGTGATCGACCCCAACTGGGAAGATCCCAACGGCGTACCCATCAGCGCCTTCATTTTCGGTGGCCGCCGTTCCTCGACCATCCCGCTCGTCTATCAGGCCTTCAACTGGAGCGCCGGCGTCTACATCGGCGCCACCATGGGCTCTGAAACCACCGCGGCAGCCGCAGGCGCGGTCGGCAAGGTGCGCCGCGACCCCATGGCCATGCTGCCCTTCTGCGGCTACCACATGGGCGACTACTTCCGTCACTGGATCAAGATGCAGCGCACGCTCACTTCCACGCCGCGCATCTTTCATGTGAACTGGTTCCGCAAGGATGAAGATGGCAGATTCCTGTGGCCCGGCTTCGGCGAGAACATGCGCGTGCTCAAGTGGATCGTCGATCGCGTGCGCGGACGCGCTCAGGGCAAGGAGACTCCCATCGGCTGGACCCCGCACTACGAAAACATGGAGTGGACCGGCCTCGATTTCTCACGCGAAAAATTTGCGCAGTTACAGGAAGTCAACCGCGCCGCATGGCGCACCGAACTCATTGGCCACGAAGAGCTGTTCATCGACCTGCATGACCACCTGCCGCCGGAGATGATCTACGAGCGCGAACTGCTGATCTGCCGCATTTGACTTGTCTGCCGCATGCGAGTTGCCCCCTCGCGATTCCTGAAGCCCTGCGCTCAAATTGGCGAACACCGGCCTGGGGCGCTTTGGCTTCGTCGATGCGATTCATCCTTCAGGCAACTGGTATAACTCCGATTTCCTGGGCGTCGATTTGAGCATCTCACTTCTGATAGCGGAGAATCTTCGCATTGAGCGGGTTTGGAACACTCTTATGAGCAATCCGGAGCCCGTAAACGTAATGCGATTGATGGCGTATCAATAGCTCTGCGTCCCCGGGCGAGAATTGGAGAAGTTTCGATGACCAGGGTAAGCAGTAAGTGGGGCATGAACCGGCGCGAGATGCTCGCAGCGCTGGCCGCGGCGGCCGGATGCGCCCTTGCACCCAGGGGTATGGCCTTTACGAGTGAGCCGTGGAAACCGAGCAAGGAAGATGAGGCATTCCTTGACGATCTGGAGCGGCAAGGCTGTCTCTTTTTCTGGGAGCAGGCCAGCCCAAAAACAGGCCAGATTCTCGATCGCGCGCGCAACGACCTGACTGGCAGCCGCGATCCGCGAACCATGGCCAGCATAGCGTCCACGGGGTTCGGCTTGACTGCGCTGTGCATTGCCGATCGCCGCGGCTATCTGCCTCATGCGCAGGTAGTCGAGCGGGTCAGGACGACGCTGGACTGGCACCTGAACAGCATGCCGGAAGTGCATGGCTTCTTCTATCACTTCACCGATATTGAGACCGGAAAACGCGTGAAAGGCGTCGAGCTATCTTCGATCGACACGTCGCTGCTCCTGTGCGGCATTCTGACTGCCGGCGCGTATTTTCAGGATGAAACCATCCATTCTCTGGCACAACAAATCTACACTCGCGTCGACTGGCCGTGGATGCTGAACGGCGGCACGACCTTTTCGATGGGCTGGCATCCAGAGTCGGGGTTTCTCGACGCTCGCTGGGCGCACTACTGCGAGCTGATGATGATTTATCTCCTTGCCATTGGGTCTCCCTCCCACCCGATTCCGCCTGAGTATTGGAGCAGCTTTACCCGCCCGATCATCCATTACAAGGGTTTCGACTACATCAGCGGCAACGACCCCATCTTCACCCATCAGTATTCGCAGGCGTGGTTTGACTTTCGCTTTAAGCGCGACAGCTACGCCGACTACTTTGGGAATTCGATAACGGCCACCCGCGCACACAAAGCGTTCTGTCTCTCTTATCCAAAGTGGTACAACGAAGACTACTGGGGCGTAACAGCTTCGGACTATGAAGGGGGCTATACCGCATGGGGTGGGCCACCGGCCCAGGGCCCCCTCGATGGAACTGTCGTGCCATCCGCCGCGGCCGGATCGCTGGCCTTCCTGCCTGCGGATTGCCTCTCTGTCCTGCGCGCCATGCGGTCAAAATGGGGAAAACACGCCTGGGGACGCTATGGCTTTGTCGACGCCTTCCATCCCGCTGCCAACTGGTATGACGCCGATGTCCTTGGAATCGATCAGGGGATCTCGGTGCTGATGGCCGAGAATCTACGCTCCGGACTGGTGTGGAGTACATTCATGCGCAACCCCGAATGCACGACCGCAATGGTGCGCGCCGGGTTTCACGGGAATGGTCCTTCGTGATGATTAGCATCGAAACCGATTCCGCGCCTCGCCCATGCACCGTGCGCGGATTGTTCGCGAACGCTCATTGCACCAAACCATGAAGGGAGGATCCAGGTGACCAAGGTCCCGAGGAAGCCGATAACGCTCAAGGAGCTTGCGGCAATCCTCGGTCTCTCTCAGTCCACGGTTTCCCGCAGTGTGAACGGCGCGGCAGCCGCGCATCGTATCGCAAAGGAGACGGAAGAGCGCGTCCTCCATGCCGCGGCGCTCTACAGCTATTCCGCGAACACGGTGGCCAGGAGCTTGCGGCAAAAGAAGACCTTCACCATCGGCGTGATCGTTCCGGAGATCAGCGAGGGATACTCGACCGCTGTCCTCAGTGGCATTGAGGACGAACTCCTCAAGGAAGGCTACTTCTATTTTGTGGTGAGCCACCGACATCGCGCCGATCTGCTTGAGGGTTATCCGCGCATGATGCTGGCTCGCTCCGTCGAGGGAATCATCGCTGTGGACACGACCATCGAGGACGATCTGCCCGTTCCCGTCGTGGCTATCTCCGGACACAGGCGCCACAAGGGGGTCATCGATATTGAACTGGACCATAAAACGGCCGCGCACCTTGCGCTCTCGCATCTGAAAGCTCTCGGACACCAACGAATCGCCGTCATCAAAGGCCAGGCCTTCAGTTCGGATACCAATCAACGCTGGCAGGCAATCCAGGAAGAAGCAAAGAACCTTCATCTCACCCTGGCCCCGGAACATGTCGTTCAGTTGAAAGGACCGGAACCAGGCCCGGGACCTGGCGTCGAGGTCACGCGCGAGTTGCTCCAGGCAAAGCTGCCCTTCACGGCGATCTTCGCGTTCAACGACGTAACCGCGATTGGCGCCATTCTGGCGCTCCGCGAAGCCGGCCTCTCAGTTCCGCGCGACGTCTCGGTGCTGGGATTTGACGACGTCCTGATTGCCGCAACAAACGACCCGCCGCTCACCACGATCCATCAGCCGCTGAGAGGCATGGGACAGGCGGCGGCAAGCACGCTGCTGGGACTCATCCGCGGCACCGTGCCCCATCCGCAGCCGCCGGTCATCACCGTCTATCCCAGGCTGATCGTTCGCAAATCGACGGGCCCGGCCTCGACGGGAAGCGCACAGGTTCAACCAGGCGTAGGTGACTAGGTGGCGGCGGTAAGGCTGCCCACTTATGTCCCGAGTCCGTACCGCGCCGGGGCATACCCCCCCTCCCCCCCGCGGTGTTTGGAGGAAGTTGCCTGTTTTCAATGCGTTGAAGGCAGGGTTCTACCGTAAGTTCCTTTGTTTTCAGGAGCCTGGAAGGCAAATTCCTGAAAACAGAGAGTTTCCGCGGAGTGGTGCGCTGGGTCCTTCTTAGCTTTGCGCGCGCTCTCTCGGAGCCTCGTGACATTCTGAATTCATTGTGCGCCAAACAAGGGAAATTATCGGCAAAACGGGGTCGAGTCTGGCGTTTTTATTTCAGGCCATTCGGCCTATGTGCCCCAAAACATGGTCAGCCCCNNATTCGGCAAAAGGACCTGTAAGCCGAATTCTGTCGTGTGCGGTCATTCCTCTAGGCGCCGCGTTGCCGCGGACACTCATCAGCGACCTACCCGGAGGTTTCGGACCTTGCATGGAGCAGCCTGAGAGAGCGCCGCGCTATGCAAAGAGCCGCCTGGGCGCGTCGGGCCGATGCGCAGCGTCCCCTGGCTCTTCAAGGACGCTTCCCTCCCTATTTGGTCTTGCTCCGTGTGGGGTTTACCCTGCCCCGGCCTTTACAGGCGCGAGCGGTGCGCTCTTACCGCACCATTTCACCCTTACCCCGGCGCTGGAGTTTTCCGCAACGGCGAGCGTACCCGGCAAGCCGGGCAACTCGGGTATTGCGTTTCCAGGGTGGCCCTCCAGCGGTTCCGAAGAAACGGGGAGGGGTAGCCGAGGCGGTATCTTTTCTGTGGCACTGGCCGTCCATGGGTCTTGAAACCCACGTCCCGGACGTTATCCGGCACACTGCCCTGCGGAGTTCGGACTTTCCTCCCCCGGTGGACTTGGCGCAAGCGCGAAGCCACCGGCAGCGACCGCCCGGTCCTCCTGCCAGTTCTGATTTTACCGCAGTTGCGGCTTTAAATCCTTGCTGTCACGTGCCAGACTCTTCGCCTATCCTCCGTTGCTGAACTCGTCCAGCGCCGCAACGATCTTCGGCACGAGGTCGGGGACGTCGAGCAGGACCAGATTCCAGATGACGTCAAGGTCCACTTCTTCGTAAGCGTGCGTGATTCGGTTGCGCGTCCCATATATCTTCGCCAGCGGAATCTCTAGGTGCTTTGCAGCGTAATCCGGCGAGTCCGCAAGAAGCCTGTGAGCGGCTTCTCCAATAATTCCGAGGTTTCGGAGGACGCCGTCCTGAAGCAAAGTGTCAGACCTGAAATCGGCCGCGGATTTCCCGGTCGTATATCGCTGGATTCGTTCAAGGGCATTAAGGATGTGTTCGAGGTAATCCTGGGCGCGATCCGGATGCTTGCTCATACCGGCTGGGCCTCATCGAGGACCCTTTGCCGAAACTTCAGCGGAAGGAACCCTGGCGTCAGAAGATCCACCTTGATTCCCGTGCGTCCTTCGATTTCAATCTGCAGCCCGGCCAGGTCCAGCAAACTGGTCCGCGGCGACGGGTCCACCAGCAAATCGAGATCGCTGTCCTCTTCGTCCTTGCCGTGCAGCACCGACCCAAACACTCGCGGGTTCGCCATTCCAGCCTGAAGAACAAGCTGGCGGATCGTTTCCCGGTGCTGCGGCAATACCTCAGACGGTCTCATGCTGCTTCCTATCCAAACTGCTTATAGTCTACCGCCAGCCGAGAAAAGCCTGCCCGGATAAATTGCAGACGACAGTCGCGGTTACGATTCGCGAGGGCGTTACCCTGACTACCGATCCGCATTCTCGCTGTCTCGTTTTGGATGGCTCCGCACCGACTTCTCAATCGCCTTCCATTTCGCGCGAGCGTCCTTGGCAAGCCGCGGATCGGTTTTCCGCTCCAGATGCGCCAACTCCTTCTGCATCTTCAGGTAATTTGCCAGCCGCCCCGGCTCAACCCCCGCCGCAGTCACCGCACAGCCCGGCTCAGCCGTATGCGTACAGTCGCGAAACCGGCAGCCCTCCGCCAGCGCCTGAATATCGTCGAAGCTTGCATCCAGACTTCCTGCCGCCTGATTTCCCAAAGCTTGGTTTGCCTCTGCCCACAGTTGCACCTCGCGCAGCCCCGGCAGGTCCATCAGCAGCCAGCCCCCCGGCATCACAAATAGTTGCCGCGTCGTCGTGGTGTGCCGTCCACGGCTATCCGACACCCGAACCGCCGTGGTCCGTTGCTGCTCCGTCCCATGCAGCCGATTGAGAATGGTCGACTTGCCCACCCCGCTTGATCCAATCAGCGCCGCCGTTTGCCCCGCCGCCAGCTCGCCCGGCAGCGCGTCAAGCCCGTGGTCAGTCAACGCGCTGATCGGGATCACCGTCAGTCCAGCGCTCATCTGCCGCGTCCGCGCCACAAGATCGTTCAGGTCCAGCCCCAACTCCTCCGCCAGGTCGACCTTGTTCAGCAGCACCACCGGCCGCGCGCCGCTCTCGTTGGCCATCACCAGGAACCGCTCAATCCGCCGCGGATTGTAGTCGCGATCCAGCCCGCTGACGATAAACAGCACGTCGATGTTGGCCGCCAGCACCTGTTCGCGCACCTCGCGCTCCGGCTGTTTCCTCGATAGTTTTGTCCTGCGTTCGAGCACACGGTCAATCACCGGCCCATCCGGCTTGAGCACCACCCAGTCGCCCACCGCCGGCCACAATGCGCCGGATTTGCGCAGCACTCCCGTCACGCTTGCATCCACTTCGCCGTCAGCCGTCCAAACCAGAAAGCGCCCATGATTGGCCGAAGCCACGCGCCCCGCCCTGCCGCCGTTCGCCATCTGATTCTGAAAAAAGCTCGACCAGCCCAGGCTCTCCAGGCTGCTTTCCTCGAAATTCAAAACTTTGGGTTCCACGGTATCTATCCTCTCCCTGGCAAAACGCAAAGACACACCTCAACCAGCCCGCGGCGGTGAGGCAACGTGTGAGAGGACGTATTAGACAAGGCCTGTCAGCGGCACTCCGTGTACCGACACTTTACCAAATCCGAGGCACCACCGGTACCGAACAAGCGCTCAAATTGCTTTGAATCGGGAACGGGTCGAGCGCCATCTGCTTTTATCAGAGAGGCTTTGCCCCGCTCCCCACGGGTGTGCTGCCCCGTTCATCCGATAAGATTCTCAATCAAAGGAGAGGTCAAATGAAGATTGTTGCGATCATTGCGCGCTACCTGCTGGGCCTGATGTTTCTTGTTTTCGGCTCCAACATGTTCCTCCAATTCATCCCCATGGGCACCCCGCCGCCCGGCCTGGCCGGTCAATTTGCTACTGTACTTTTTGCGTCGCACTACTTCTATGTCGTGGGCGCAATCATGGTGATCTCCGGCATTCTGCTCCTGATCAACCGGTATGTAGGACTCGGGCTCACGCTGCTCGGCCCCGTGCTTTTCAACATCCTGGTCTTTCACCTCCTGATGAATCCGAGTGGCATTGGAATGGGTGCGTTTGCTTTCCTGCTTTGGCTGCTGGTTGCCTGGGAGCACCGCATCGTATTTGCCAGGCTGTTCGCGGCCCACCTCGAGGAATAACGGCTGGTCCGATAAGCTCGCCGGGCGGCTGGCTACAATGAAGAGGACGATGATCCAGTACCTCTACCTCGGCCGGGTCGCCTACGACGAAGGACTGCGCCTCCAGGCGGAAATCGCAGCGCTGCGCCTTGAGGGCCGCGTGGCCAACGTCCTGCTCCTGCTCGAGCATCCGCCCGTCCTCACGCTGGGCCGCAATGCGCATCGGAGCAATGTGCTGGCCTCCGATGCGCTGCTCGCCGCGCGGGGCGTGACCCTCCATGAGATCAATCGCGGCGGCGACGTCACCTATCACGGCCCCGGTCAACTGGTCGGCTACCCCATCTTCGATCTGCGCAGCCTGCGCGGCCCGAGCGGCAGCCGCACCGGCCCCGTCGACTTTGTTCGCGGCATGGAAGAAGCGCTGATTCGCCTCTGCGCCGGCTTTGGCGTGCATGCCGGACGCATCAAGGGTCTCACCGGCGTCTGGTGCGGAGAAAAGCCAGGGATCAGGGATCAGGGATCAGAGATCAGCCCGGTGCCCGAGCCGACTACAACTCCCAATGCTACCGCCCGCCTGGAGCGCAAAATCGCCGCCATTGGTATTCACGTCGCCCGCGGCATCACCTCCCACGGCTTCGCCTTCAACGTCACCACCGACCTGCGCGACTTCGATCTGATCGTCCCCTGTGGCATCCGCGATCACGCCGTCACCAGCCTTGAGCATGAAGTCGAACCCGGCGTCATTCTGCCCAGTCTCGAAGCATTGGCGCATCAGGCCGCGCAGCAATTCGGCGCAGTCTTCAACGAGCCTGTCACACCAGTCGAAAACCTCACCGCCCTCCGCGCCCTTGCCGCATCCTCTAATCCGCCCCAATTCCCAGCCAACGACATTCCGCTCCAAGTACCTCCTGAATTGGAGCGCCTGCATGCGGTCGCCGAACGCCCAATCCGCGCCTAGTATGGTGTCTCGATCATTGGCATCAAGAAAGCAGCTGTCATCCTGAGCGATCGAAGGGGGTCGAAGGACCTGCGGTTGCAATCCCGAACTTATACGATGGACTTTAGACTCAGGACGCCACCTCGCCGCCAACCCCGCTCCACCACCCCATGTGCTGCGATTTATAATCCGGCAGGAGCCGGGCGCGCAGTTCTGTCCCGAATCGCGGAGAAAGAGAGTCATGCCAACGGAAGTAATCATGCCCCAGATGGGTGAATCGATCTTTGAGGGCACCATTACCAAATGGCTCAAAAAGACCGGCGACCCGGTGCAGAAAGACGAGCCCCTCTTCGAAATCTCCACCGACAAAGTCGACGCCGAGATTCCCTCGCCCGTAGCCGGCGTGCTCAGCGAAATCAAGGTTCTCGAAGGCGCCACCGTCGAAGTCAACACGGTAGTGGCCGTAATCACCGAAAGTGGCGAAGCTCAGGGGCCGGATACGAACGCAACACCGGCGCCGCGGCAGGCGCCGCCAGAGGCGGTGTCTGCCCCACCGCAGGTGGCTGAAGTTGTAATGCCGCAGATGGGCGAGTCCATCTTCGAGGGCACTATCACCAGGTGGCTCAAGAAGACCGGCGACCCGGTGCAAAAAGACGAGCCGCTCTTTGAAATCTCCACCGACAAGGTCGACGCCGAGATCCCCTCGCCCGTCACCGGCGTCCTGCTCGAAATCAAGGCAGCTGAGGGAGAGACAGTCGAAATCAACACCGTGGTCGCGGTCATCGGCGCTCCCGGCAGCGCCCCGTCCGCGCCCGCAGCCGCTCCGGTCGCTGCCAAGCCGCCCGCTCCTGCAACAGCGCCAACTGCGGTCCTGGTTCCCGCAACCCAGGCCAACGCCGGCGGCAAAATCCGATCATCGCCCCTGGTGCGCCGCATCGCCAAAGACAACAATCTTGACCTCAGCCGCATTGCCGGCACCGGCTCAGAAGGCCGCATCACCAAAGAAGATATCCTCCGACCTCTAAGCCAGCAAGGCCCCGGCAGCGCGGCCATTTCATCGCCTGCAGCGCCACCGCCCGCCGCCACGCCCCTCACTGGCGACCTGGTCCCCCTGAGCAAAATGCGCGCCATCATCGCCCAGCGCATGGTCGAGAGCGTGCGCATCAGCCCGCACGTTCACACCGTCTACAAGGTGGACATGACCCGCATCGTCCGCCTCCGCGAGCGCGAGAAGGCCGCCTTCCAGCAGCGCAACGGCTTCAATCTCACCTATATGCCCTTCATCGCCACTGCGGCGGTAGAGGCTCTCCGCCGTTTCCCCATCGTCAACGCCTCGCTCGTGGGCACATCGATCCAATACCACCAGAACATCCATCTCGGCATCGCCGTAGCCCTCGAGTGGGGGCTCATCGTACCCGTCATCCGCCAGGCCGAGCAGCGCAGTTTCGTCGATCTCGCCCGCACCCTCGCCGACCTCGCCAACCGCGCCCGAACCAAAAAGCTTATGCCCGAAGAAACCTCCGGCTCCACCTTCACCCTCACTAACGCAGGAGTCTTTGGCGGCGAATTCGGCACCCCCATCATCAACCAGCCCGAGTCGGCCATCCTGGCCATCGGCGGTCTCCGCAAAGAGCCTGTCGTCCTCACCGACGCCGAAGGCAACGACAGCATCGCCATCCGCTCCGTGCAGCTCTACTGCCTCGGCTTCGACCACCGCCTCATCGACGG
>PLPU01000269.1:0-7326 GCA_003159975.1 Acidobacteriaceae bacterium | reverse complement strand
ATGAACCGCCAGATGCAGAGCTTTGTGGAGTACGTTCGGACGGAGATGCTGGCGCGGTTCCAGCAGGCTGCGCCGGGCGGCGGAGCGGCCATTGTGCCCATGCGCAAACCTACGGTTGTGGCCAAGATTCCGATCATCAAGGTCAAGCGGTAGGGAGTTGCGCTACTCCTCCAGCTTGCGGAGGCGGCCTTCGGCGAGCAGCTCGTAGGCGTCGCCGCGATACTTCAGCCGCCGCGAACCAAAATAACTTCGCACCCAGAAGACAAACCCCATCCAGTCGCGGAACGGGTAGAGCCATGCCTTGCGGACGGCTTTGTGGTCGCGCACGACGACGCCGGCAACGAGCAGGCAGAGCAGGATGCGGTTGAGGATGGTCAAGCCGAGGAGCGCGAGGCCGAAGGGCCAGTTTCCATTCCAGCCGAAGACGGCGGCGGCGAGCAGGCCAAAGGGAACGGCGTAGGTGAGCAGCTCGCCAAAGTGGCCTGCGGGGCGGGAGAAGCGCGTGCTGGTGGCCCAGCCTTGCTGGTGCGCCATGCTTTTTTTGAAGGACGCGTTGAGGACATGGTGCTCGACGATGTACTGCGAGAGGATGACGGTTTCGCCCGCCGCCGCCGTCCAGTTGCCCAGCACAAAATCGTCGGCGTAGTACTGCGCCACCTTTTCGTAGCCGCCGATCTTCTCGACCGTGCTTTGCCGCATGACCATAGAGGGGCCGAGGGCAAACTGCATCCCTTCAAGCATGTTGGCGACGAGCACACCCGACGTCATCTCGATGGACATGCCCATGGCTTCAAGCTGCGCCCACAGCCCATGCCGCGTCACGCCGCGATAGAGGCAGGTCACCATCCCTACATTCTCATCGCGCAGGGGCTCGACGACGCTGGCGAGGTAATCCGGGGCGACGCGCACATCGCTATCGGAGGTGACGAGGATGGGATAGAGCGCCTGGCGGCGCATGATTTCAAGGGAGAAGGTGCGTGCGTTGGGCCAGGGCGGTTCGCCGCAGGTGAGTATGCGCGCTTTGACGTTGGGAAACCGCGCCGCCACCCGCCGCGCCGCGGCCAGGCCGAGGTCGTCCTCGTGCCGCGCGCAGAACAGGATCTCGTAGTCGGGATAGTCCTGGACGAAGAAGCTGGTGAGGTTCTGCTCCAGGTCGGGCTCGTCGCCGTGGACGGGCTTGAGCACGCTGACGGGGGGCAGAAACGGCTCGGCGCCTGCGGGCGGGGCCTGGCGCTTCCAGTGGCGCACGCCCGCGGCCACCATGAAGCTATAGACGGCGGAGGTGATGACACCGAAGACGGCGAGGGCCTCGATGCCGAGCGAGAGGATGGGTTGAGCGTTCATGGTCATGAGGCCTGTGACGACAAGCATTCTACGGCAGCGGCCGGTCGGTCCACAGGGCTTTGTCGGCGATGGACTTGACGGGGTAGAGGCGTCCGGCGAGCAACTGCTCGGCTTTTGCCTGGTTCACGTCCTGGGCAAAGAGCCACTTGCGCGGGCCGGTGCCCCACTCTTTCGAGAGGCGGTCTTCACTGATGAAGATGTCCGGAGCGTCAGGGTAGCAGGAGCCCCACAGCAGCGTAGAACCCTCGCCATGCTGGCCGCAGCGCGGCAGCACCAGTTCAGCGGGCTTGCCGAGAAGCTTGTGGGTGTAAAAGATGACCGAAGCCGCGTCGGACTGGTCGCCGTAGATGATGAAGGTGTCCGCGGGCGTGCCTTTCTCGAGGATGACGTCGGCGAGGCGCTTGGACCCGAGCATGGGATCGAAGCGCGCGAAGGCGATGTGGGCGGCGACCAGGAAGACGGCCATGGTCAGGCCCAGGCTCACGCTTGCGGCCAGATGCTTGCCCTTCAGGCGAAGGAGCCATCCCATAGCGGGGCCGATGAGCAGGGCGATGGCAGCCAGGGCCGCGGGCAGGCGCAGCGCCGCAAACGATGCGCCGGTCAGGTCGAAAAAGTGGGACATCGAAAGGGTGTAGTCGCCCACGCCGCGGTGCGCAAGCAGGGTGCCGATGTCGCTGACGAAGGGAAGGTGGCGCGAATCCCACAGCCCCCATGCGAGCGCAGCCGCGGCCAGCACGCCGACCACGGCGAAGACGGCCTGCGCGCCGGTGAGCCAGGCGGTTGAAAGCAGGGGCTGGCGCGATTCGGGGCTGCCTTCCGTAGCGTATTCGGGGCCCCGGTGCTCCTCAATGCCGGCCAGCACGCGCGCAATCAGGATGAAAAGCGGCGTCCAAACCGGGAAGGTGTAGTACTCCTGGTTGGATGAGAGCGAGAAGAAGAACAGCGTCCATGCGGTGAACAGGCTCAGCAGCCAGATGGAGCGCACGCGGAACTTGAGCCGCAAGACGTAGCTGGCCACATCTTCGCGGGCAGCATGGTCCAGGTAGAAGTCGACGGTCTGGCCGGCTTCGTGGCCCAGGTGCCGCATCCAGGTGCGGCGGGTCTTCCAGGCAACCATGATCAGCGCGGGCAGGAACAAGCTCCACGGGAAAAGCCAGATGAGATGGAGCAGCCAATACGCAACAAAGGGCAGCTTGTTGTAGTCGTGCGGGTAGCGCATGCTGAAAAAACGATAGAAGTGTTCGTTGACGAAATAGAAGTAGAAGAAGCCGTGAACATTGCCGATGGTGGGGTGGTTGCCGACGGGATGTCCCTGGTCGGGATTGGCCAGGCCGCAGAGAATGTGCCACGGCGCGGCGATAAGCAGAAACAGCAGAAAGCCGGAGAAGGGCTTCAGGTCGCGCCAGCGGCGCCATTGGCCGGTCAGCATCAGGTAGGGGATGGCCGCGCCGAAGAAGAAGACGGGCGCAATGAGCCCCTTGGTGAGCAGGGCCAGCGCCACGCACGCCCACATCCAGTAAATGCGCGACGGCCGGTTCGATTCGAGACCGGTGATCAGCCCATAGAGNNGGCCCGATGGAGGTGAGCACGCCGAGGCCGGCATAGAGACCCGCCCGATTGCCCCAGGCGCGCCGCGCCCACGCCCATGCCAGCCAGGCAAGGCCCAGCATGGCCAGCGTGTTGGGCAGGTGCGTGGCGAAGGTGTTCTCGCCGAAGAGTTTGTAGGACCCGGCCACCAGCCAGTAGGGCAGCGGCGGCTTCTCAATGTAGCGGATTCCGTTGATCTGCGAGGTGATCAGGTTGCCGCTCTCGGCCATGTGCTGCGCGGCCTCGGCATGGGCGGCGTCCACGTCGTCCATCAGCGGAGGCGTGAAGAGCGAGCCCACCTGGACGGCGAGGAAGATGGCTACGAAAAGCAGCCAGGTAGCCAGCGTGGAAGGGCTTGGGGAGGGGCGATCATATGTCGCAGTCCGGTATGTCGTCGCGGAGGGTGGCATGTCTTTAAGGATACCAGTGAGAAAGAGCAGGGAGTAGGGAATAGGGATTGGGGAATAGAAAGTCCGGTTGGCAGCTTCGTGGAAATCTGCCACACTGTGAAACTGTGTAGTGGTTTAGGGCTACATTTTTTGAGAAAACGTCGCGGTATATGCGTACGGAATTGAGAGAGTGACTTTTTGTTGGAAGAATGTGTGGTTATAGGTGGACGAAAACGCGGGAAACGTCCTGCTATACCAGGATGAAAACATTGAAAACATGCTCAAAGACGTGCGATTTCGGTGCGGTTTCGTGCTGTTTTGAGGCATTTTGAGCGCTGATTTGGTGCCGACGTGACAGTTGGGGTTCTGCTGCCAACGATATGGGTGCGGGATGGCGGGTCAGGCGTTAGAGTTGTGTTGACCTTATGAGCAACTTCAAGCTGAAGGCAACGCACGCGCCGGTGAAGGCGTACTACGAGACGCTGGAGCGGTTTGGGCGCGGCAAATTCGACAACGAGGGCAATATCCGGAGTGCCTTTGAGGCGCTGCTGGAGAAGTGTGCGCGGACGTACGAGTGGTTCGTTGTTCCCGAATACCAGATTGCGCGCTCGGGCAAGAGCCCGTTACGTGTGGATGCGGCGGTGCTTGACGCGTTCAATTTGCCGCGGGGGTATTGGGAGGCAAAGGACGAGAAGGACGACCTGAAGGCGGAGATGAACAAGAAGTTCGCCCTTGGCTATCCGCGGGCCAACATTCTTTTTCAGAGGCCAACTCACGCGATTCTCTTTCAGGACGGGCGAATAGCATTTGATGACGAGATTGAGACTTCCGAGAACCTGGTTGAGGTTTTGCGGCTCTTCTTCGAATGGCGCGAGCCCTTCATCCAGAATTGGGAAAGCGCTGCGGGCGAGTTTTCTGGACGTTTGCCGAAGATCGCCGATGGCGCGATCAAGCTCATTGAGGGCGAGAGGAAGACCAACCCGGCCTTCGTCGAACGGTTCGGGGCGTTTGCCGAGCTTTGTCGGGAGTCTATCAATCCGGACTTGAGAAACGAGGCCGTGGAAGAGATGCTGGTGCAGCATCTGCTAACCGAACGCATCTTTCGCCGCATTTTCAAGAGTTCTGAATTTACGCGAAGGAATGTTATTGCAATTGAGATTGAAAGGGTCATCGATTCGCTCACCGGTCGGTACTTTAGCCGCGATGCGTTCCTCGAGCCGCTTGATCGGTATTACAAGGCGATTGAGGAGACGGCGTCAATTCTGAACAACTACTCGGAGAAGCAAGGATTTCTCAATACCATTTACGAGCAGTTTTTCAAGGCCGTAAATCCGAAACAGGCGGACACGCACGGCATTGTCTACACCCCACAGCCGATTGTTGACTTCATGGTGCGGAGCGTGGAGGAAGTACTCAAAGCGGAGTTCGGCCGCAGCCTGAGCGACAAGGGCGTGCATGTGTTGGACCCGTTTGTTGGTACCGGAAACTTTATTACTCGACTGATGAAAGAGATCCGGACGAGCAGCCTCCCAAGTAAATATAAGGAAGAACTGCACTGCAACGAGATCATGCTGCTGCCCTACTACATCGCCAGCATGAACATCGAGCATGCGTATCTTGATGCGGTCGGGAAATACGAGCCCTTCGAGGGGATTTGCCTCGTAGATACGTTTGACCTCGCGGAGCCCAAGCAGGCAGGCTTCGAGTTTATGACTGAAGGAAACACGGAGCGCATTCGCAAGCAGAAGAAAGCACCGATCTTTGTGGTGATTGGGAACCCGCCGTACAACATGGGGCAGGTGAATGAGAATGACGAGAACAAGAATCGCAAGTACAAGCACATGGATGCGCGAGTGCGGGAGACGTATACCAAAGCGTCCAAGGCCACCTTGCGCAACAAACTGAGCGACCCCTACGTGAAGGCGTTCCGGCTGGCCAGCGACCGCATCCGGGCTGGCGGTGTTGTCGCCTTCGTGAGCAACGACAGTTTTGTGGATCATATTGCTTTCGATGGGATGCGGAAATGCCTCATACAGGATTTCGACAAGATTTACGTACTCGACCTTGGCGGCAATGTGCGGAAGAATCCGAAGCTGTCGGGCACTACGCATAATGTCTTCGGGATTCAGGTGGGTGTGGCGATCACGATCTTGGTAAAGAAGACAGATCACCAGACTGGAGAGAAAGGACAGATCTATTATGCCACGGTTGGTGAAGATTGGAAAAAGCAGGAAAAGTACAGCCAACTCAGTACTTGGGCTCAATTGCAGGGCGTGAATTGGCACGTTCTCGTACCTGACAGCAAGGGTACCTGGTTAACAGATGGCCAGCAGGGTAATTGGGATTCCTTATTGCTGGTAGGAGATAGGCAAGCAAAGAGAGAGGAGAACACGCTTGCTTTGTTTCGGAGTTTCAGTCTCGGAGTAGTGTCCGCGCGCGATAGCTATTTGTTCAACTTTTCGCACGGGCGGCTCGTTAAAGGAGTGAAAAAGTTTGTTAGCGCATATGGTGAGGCACTCGCGAAGTTCAAAGCAGCCAGATCTGGCACTTCGGCGCAATCATTTGTTGACGTGGTGGACCAGAGAATCAAGTGGAGCCGACAGACCAAGCGCCTATTACATGAGAAGGAAACGACGGAGTACCATGAGTGTTTCGTCAGGGCTTCTCTTTACCGACCGTACACCTCAAACTTCTACTATTTCGACGATTTCTGGAACGAGGAGCGTTACCAACAGCCCCGCATTTTCCCTGCTCCTGCGGTCGAGGAAGAGAATCGGGCCATTTGCTGTAGCGGCGTTGGTAGTAGCAAGCCGTTTCAAAGCCTTGTTGTAAACAGAATAATTTCATTTGATTTTCTCGAAAAGACCCAATGCTTCCCGTATTACACCTACGACAAAGACGGCACGAATCGTCGGGAGAACATTACCGATTGGGCGCTTGCGGAGTTTCGAGCGCACTATGGCGATAAGAAGATTTCCAAGTGGGATATTTTTCACTACACATACGGGCTGTTGCATCATCCGGAGTACCGGACGAAGTATGCGGCGAATCTGAAGCGGGAGTTGCCACGGATTCCGATGGCTCCTGAATTTCGACGGTTTGCGGAGATTGGCGCGGCGCTGATGAAGCTGCACATCGAATATGAAAAGCAGGCGGAGTATCCGCTGGAGCGGAGGGAGACGGGCAGACTGAATTGGCGCGTGGAGAAGATGGCGCTGTCGAAGGATAAATCGCAGTTGCGGTATAACGAATTTCTGACGTTGAGCGGGATTCCGGCGGAGGCGTATGAGTATCGGCTGGGGAACCGGAGCGCGCTGGAGTGGGTGGTGGACCAGTACCGGGCTTCGACCGATGCGCGGTCGGGGATTGTGAACGATCCGAACCGGGAGGATGATCCGGAGTACATTGTGCGGCTGGTGGGGCAGGTGGTGACGGTGAGCGTGGAGACGGTGCGTCTGGTGCGGGAGCTGGCAGGGTTGGGGATTGATCAGGTTTGAGCGCGGCTTTCGCCGCGTACACGGGCGTTGATATTTTGGGTGGTTTTGTTGCGGCCCCCTTCGACTACGCTCAGGGCAGGCTATTGAAGTCAGGCCCTGATACAAAGCGCGTCTATGGCAAGGTGTTTCGACGGGCGACGAAAAGCAAAAGCAGGTCCTTCACTTCGTTCAGGATGACAATCTGTTTTTTAGCTGCTGTGGAGTGCATGCTTTCCCAGGTCCCAAATGCGGGACCTGGGGCACCCAGTTTTACGCGCAATACAGACCATTTTCGCGCAACAATAAAGCGAATCGCGCCATTTAATGTTGCGCGATTTGTCTATAGTTGCGCGAAAGGCGATGCGCGCGGCCTCCAAAGCCCATATTTCTTCCAATCGTGATGATCCTCTTCTCCACAGCAGCGTCGACGGGCCTGCTCGTGTATCTTGGCCGGAGAGACAGATTCCCTGCTCCGGAGATCACCCGACATACATGCCGACTCTTGCCGCCATCGATATTGGTTCCAACTC
>PLPU01000536.1:0-6408 GCA_003159975.1 Acidobacteriaceae bacterium | reverse complement strand
GCAGAGACAGATGCTATTCGCCGGCCTGCTTTGCGGCAAGATTCCCAATGATCCAGATCTTGAACTTCTTGCCCTTCAGCGCGGCAATCGCAGTCACGACCCAAAGGCCGAACCAGATGCCCCACATAACCCGGATAAAGCCCAGGACGAAGTAGGCTGCTCCGTGAGAATAAGGCAGCACCAGAATGCTCAGAATCACGCTGATCAGAAATGCAAAGACATCGAGGATAAGCGACTGCCAGGCGTGGAAGCGTATATACGAGCTCTTGTTGTAGCGTGGGATGATCAGGAAGTACAGCGCTGGAATGAACGTTATGTACGACAGCGCGGCGATTGTGTTTTCAGAGATGCCCGACTTACTGGATTCAGTCACGATAGCTCCTTCAGAAGTTGGCTGGGACTGCCAAAAGGTTTACTGCACGATTGAACCAAGGGACACAATTCAGGGGAATCCCCAAGAATGAGGTGCAGGGAAATGGGGTACGCTGGTAACCTGCTAATAACAAGACATTGAATGCTATCAATTGTCAAGTGGAATTTCCGCTGAAACCCATCCAACAACCCAGCACAGCAANNAGTAGATACTGCACCCAGGCCCGCCTCCCCGCTGCGCCGCCTAAAATCCCACCTATCTAAGGAAAAATACGTTAGACTTCCAACCAGCCCCAGATAAACGGAGGAAACCTGATGTTTGAGGTCGGTCAAAAGGTCATTGTCATCACGGATAAGGGCATCGCCTATGATGCCGAGATCCTCGCCACAGCCCAGGGCGACGACGGCTCCCGTGCCTATAAGGTCACCATGAGCGGCCTCAAAATCGAGCAGGCCGGCCAGTGGCACAAGGCTTGTGAAATCTTTGCCCCCGATAAATCCGCATCGGAAGAAGAGCAGCTCGCTCTCGACATCTTCCTCAAGCAATAGCCGTCTCAGAAATCCGAGCCGCCGCTTGCCCTCGAAGACCGCGCCCGAGCGCCGGATTCCCCGCTTTCCGGTATACACTCATTCCAAGCCTATGCGCACCCGTATCCCGCTCGCCTTCCTGCTCTTCGCCTTCTCAGCCCTGTGCCTCGCCCAAACCAAAGCCGCTTCCCAAAAACAAATGACCACCAAGACGCAAACTCCTGAAGAGGGTAACCGCTCCGCCATCATCGTTGACACCCACGCTGACACCCCGCAGCGCTTCGTCGATGAGCACTTCGACCTCAGCGATCCGCTCAACGGCGGCAACCTCAATCTCGACTCCATCCACAAAGGCAACCTCGGCGCCGAGTTCTTCTCCATCTGGGTCGAACCCACACTCTACAAGGACCACCCCGCCCGCCGCACCCTGGAGCTGATTGACTCCGTCAAGCAGCAGGTCGCCAAGCACCCAGACCAGATTGAGTTCGTTACCTCTCCCGAGGGCATTGAGAAGGCCCATCGCGACCACAAGTTCGCCGCCCTCATGGGCATCGAGGGTGGCCATTCCATCGAGAACTCCCTCGCCCTGCTCCGCCAGTACTACGCTCTCGGCGTCCGCTACATGACCCTCACCTGGTCCAACTCGCTCGATTGGGCCGATAGTTCCGGCGACATCACCGATCCCAAAATCCCCCACACCAAAGAAGGCCTCACCGAGTTCGGCAAAGACGTCGTTTACGAGATGAACCGCCTGGGCATGATGGTCGATATCTCCCACGTCGCCGATCGCACCTTCTACCGCACCCTGGTCATCACCCGCGCTCCCGTCATCGCCTCCCACTCCTCGGCCCGCGCACTCTGCGACGCTCCCCGCAACATGACTGACGACATGCTCCGCGCCGTTGCCAACTCCGGCGGCCCCAATTCCAAAGGCGGCGTTGTCGATGTCAACTTCTACTCCGGCTTTATCTCCCAGGCTTATCGCAACGCCTCAATTGCCCAGCAGCCTGAAGTCGACAAGGCCGTCGCCGATCTCAAGGCCAGGTCCAAGGCGGAAGGCAAGGAAGTCACCTACTCCGAAATCGAGAANNTCCGACTTCGACGGCGTCAGCGGCCAGCTCCCCGAGGGCCTCGACTCGCCTGCGGATCTGCCCAAAATCACCGCCGCCCTCATGGCCCGCGGCTACTCATCTGAAGACTGCCGCAAAATCCTCGGCGGCAACCTGCTCCGCGTCTTCCATGAAGTCGAAGCGGTTTCAAAGGAGCTTCAAGCCGAAAACCGACCGCGCATCACCGAGAAGCAGCCGTTCAACAAGCCACAAAAGTAGAACTACCACGTCGAATCATTCGTATCTCAATTCGTAGCGCTGTGCTTCACAAACTTCCTTCCTCGGAGACTTTGGAAATGCGATCAAGTACCCGCCTGTTCGCCGCCCTCCTTGCGGCCACTTGCCTCCTCCTGCCTGCCCTGGCTCGCGCCAATGACGACACCACCACCAAAACCAAGACCACGGTCGAGACAACCACCGACAAAACCGCCGACAAGGCCGCCGAGAAGGCTCCGCCCACCGAAGTCACCACCGAGGGCTCCGTCGCCGCTGGCGGCCAACGCATCAACTACACCGCTGTCGCCGGCACCATCACCGTGGGCGGCAACGACGTGGACGACTCCCAGCTCGGTCTTGACGGCAAGCCCATCCCAGGCAGCCAGCTCGCCCTCGACGAGCCTAAAGAGCCGAAGGATGCAAATCCCGTTGCCCGTATGTTTTACGTGGCTTATTTCAAGAAGGACGCGAAGGCCGAAGAACGCCCCATCACCTTTTTCTACAACGGCGGCCCCGGCAGCTCCACCGTCTGGCTCCACATGGGTTCGCTCGGCCCCAAGCATGTAGTCACCGACACTGACCAGCATCTTCCCGCCGCTCCCTACAAGATGGTCGACAACGCCTACACCCTGCTCGATGTCAGCGACGTCGTCTTCATTGACATGCCCGGCACCGGCTTTGGACGCCTCATTGGCAAAGACCCCGGCAAAGCCTTCTGGGGCATCGACGAAGACGCCAACGCCTTTGCCCGCTTCATCGCGCGCTTCATCACCAAACACAGCCGCTGGAACTCGCCCAAGTACATCTTCGGTGAAAGCTACGGCACCACCCGCTCCGCTGTGCTCGCCGACATCCTCGAAAACGGCAAGAGCATCGACCTGAACGGCGTCATTCTCCTCTCGCAAATCTTCAACTTCACCACCGACATTGATTTCCCCGCCGGCAATCCGGGCGTCGACCTGCCTTATGTGCTGGCCTTGCCCACCTACGCCGCCACGGGCTGGTATCACAAGAAGCTCCCCCAGCAGCCGCCGGCCCTTGAGCCCTTCTTGAAAGAAGTGGAAGACTTCGCCATGGGCCCCTACACCCATGCCCTCGCCCAGGGCACCGACATCACCGCCGAAGAAAAGCAGTCGGTCGCCGAAAAGCTGCATGAGTACACCGGCCTGCCCGTCGACTACCTGCTCCGCGCCAATCTCCGCGTCAACGGCGGCGAATTCGAAAAGACCCTTCAGCAGGATCAGGACCTGACCACCGGCCGTCTCGACACCCGCTTCTCCGGTCCCAACCTCAACCCGCTGAGCGAGGGCGCCGAATACGATCCGCAAAGCTCGGCCATCTCATCGGCCTACGTTTCGCTCTTCAACGACTACGTCCGCAAGGACCTCAAGTACGGCGAAGGCCAGACCTATCTGCCCCAGGCACTCTTCGGCCCCGGATTCCCATGGGACTTCAAGCACAACGGCAACCCCATCGCCGCCAACGTTGCACCCGACCTGGCCGAGGCGCTCAAGACCAATCCCCGCCTCAAAATCATGGTCAACGGAGGATATTACGACCTGGCCACACCCTTCTTCGCCGCGCAGTATGAAGAAAAGCACCTGCCCATTCCCCAGTCCCTCGCCAAGAACATCGAGTACGACTGGTACGAATCCGGGCACATGGTCTACGTTCGCGACGAAAGCCTCAAGCAGCTCCACGACCGCGTAGCCGCCTTCATCAAGAGCAGCTCCAACCTCACCAAGTAGAGCTTCTCTATAAATCGCCCACACATAACCGGGTGCCTCAGGTCCCGTGTTTGGGAACTGAGATTTCAAGCAGGCAGGTGGCCCACTTATTCCGGTATCAGGAACTGTGCCCCGTTCATCGCGACCTCATAAGGCCGCGATGAACGGGGCACAGTCGTCAATATCGTGATGATTGGGGCACCCTCGCAAAATTGGGTAATGTTGTTATTCGCCACCAACGGAGGTGTCGGAGCCTTCGGCGGCGCTGGGAAGGAAGTAGCCCCAGCCTCGCTTGGCTGCGGCTTCGAGCAGGGCGGGCGAGGGATTGACGGGGAAGGGCTTGACGGCGATGTCGAGCATGGCCAGGTCGTGAATGGAGTTGCCAAAGACCGCATCGGGCGCCGGTATTCCCACGCGCCGAAGAGTTGCGGCTTTTCCCTCGTCGGTGGGCACGTCGAGGATTTCGGTGGTAATGACGCCGTTGGCGACGCGAACCTCGGCGGCCAGCACGCGGTCTTCAGGGATATTGAATGCGCGGACGCCTTCGGAAATTACCCATTTGTTGGTGGAGCTGACGGCCCAGATCTCGACACCGGCTGCAAGCAGATTGGCGACCAGCGAGGCCAACTCAGGGAAGATGCGGGCGCGGACGAACTCGTCGAAGTACTGGGCGGCTGCCGTGCGCAGTTCCTGGTCGCGGAGGCCGGCGTAAATCTGTACCATTTCACCGCAAATCTCACGTTCGCTCACCTGGCCATGCCGATAGGCGCGATGGCGCGTGTCGATCCAGTCGCTGGTGGAGCGCGAAACCAGGCCCTGCTCAAGAGACCAGAGCATGAAGCCCAAGCCAGCGTCGCCGCTCCAGAGCGTTCCATCGCAATCGAAGACGGCCACCCTGGGATTGCTGTCGAAAACCAGCCGCTCGAACTTCGGGGCCGTCCATTTGGGGACATCTATGTGTGTCGGTGTCAATCGTGCCTCTATTCGGGGCGAAAACCCGCCCTCCTATCATTCTCCTTCAAGATGGGGTGATTTTGCACATGAAGGTTTGATGAGAGAACCATGAACCAGCACAAACAATGGGTTTTAGAACGAAACCACCGCCGTCCTGGATGGTTCTACATCGGATTCAGATCGATTGAGCCGTCTCCCAGAATTACAATTGCACCACCATTGATGTGCGCTTCAGAAAGTCTTAGAAAGAACTTACGCCAGAGGACTGTTGACGACTCCCATGGGCAGGGCGGAGCAAAACCAGGCGACTGGGGCAAGAGTATTGGTCCCTGACGTCAAGGTATGATATATCAAATCGGGAAGCTGACCACTAGCCAAATGGGTTCATTGAAAATCCACCAGATGCTCCAATCGGTTGCGGTAGGCGCGGAAAGAAAATGAGGAACCATCGGACGGGCATTCGCAGAAATTCCGATCATTGTGAAACTGGCAAACACTGGCCGCCCTCAAGATACTGAATCGTTCGCTGGCGCGTTGGCCTTCTCTCGCCAGGCGTCGCCATGATCATATTCGGCCAAGCGCTCCAGGACTTGGTCGAGACCGTAACGGACATGCGCGCGCATGGCCTTATCGGCCGCGTCCCGATCACCGCTGGACAACGCCTCGGCCAGCGTCGAATGGAATTGTTCCGGCTGCGTGTGCCTATGCGCTGCCGTATCGTAGAGCCAATTGAAAATGAGCACTTGCTCCTTTTCAATTGCACGGCATAAGCCGGGGCAACGAGTCATCGCAGCAATTCGCATATGAAACTGCATGTGATAAGTGTGCACGGAGAAAACAAACCGCGAGTCTCCTAGCTCCAGCGCACATAACTTATTCAACTCGTCCAAATGCAGCGCGCTCGTGCGTAACTGCCTCTTTTCTTCCTCAGTTATATGTTCGGCACACAGTCGCGCCGCCTGCGATTCCAGCGCTTCACGAATCACGTTGCTATCGCGGATATCCTGCTCTGTCGGTATCCTGACGCGCGTTCCAATGCGCGGGCGGCTTTCTACCAATCCTTCAGTCTCCAGCCGCCCCAGCGCCTCGGTAATCGGCAGAAAGCTCATATTGAGCCGGTCGGCCAGCTTTCTGCGCGAGAGTATGTCTCCAATCGAAAGATCTCCGCTGAGTATTTCGTCTCGGATCTGCCGATAGGCCCGGCTGGACAGTGATTCCTCTCCAGCCTTTCGCCGGCTTGATGCTCGCATGTTCAACCTCAATCTGGCTTGGCTGATTACGACTTGATCCGAAGCTCCCGGACGGCTCAATTCCAACCGCAATGCCACGCCCGGTTCATAAGGATTTCGGATCCCGTCTATTTCTCTTAATAACTGATATATCATAATTCACCGAGGTACCGCGTTGTTGCCGAAGAAGCTGCTGCCTATCTGCGTTGCCGGCGATGGTCCGAACCCGAAGGAGAGAGAAGATGGATTTGAGAGGAAAAGTGTGTTTGGTTA
>PLPU01000372.1:0-8968 GCA_003159975.1 Acidobacteriaceae bacterium | reverse complement strand
GCTCCAGACGCTCCTGCGAAACCGCGCTGGGAGCGGTGATGCCGTTCGTTGCGCCGTCGTATTTGACGCCGGACCCGCGAATGACGCCGTAAATGTGATCGCCGTCGCGGATGGCATTGTCGAGCGCCTTGAGAGCCAGCACGCCGACGCCTTCCGCGAGCACGAAGCCGTCGGCCTCCTGATCGAAGGCGCGGCATTGGCCGGTGGGCGAGAGCATCGCGCCGCGGCTAGTCATGATGTGCATCGCCGGCGTGGTCATAACGTACACGCCGCCGGCGAGCGCCATTGCGCTTTCCCCTGACAGGATGCTATGGCACGCCTGATGTATGGCGACCAGCGATGATGAGCAGGCGGTGTCGATGGCCATGTTCGGGCCGGTCAAGTCGAGCAGGTATGCGATGCGCGCCGACAACATGGAGCAGGTGTTGCCCATGAGCGACTGCGCGGAAGCTGCCTTATTCGCGGAGTTGAGAACATTCAGGTAATCGCCCTGCCCCGCGCCAACGAAGACGCCGCAGGAGGTTCCGGCCAGTTGCTCGGCGGCGTAGCCCGCGTCTTCCAGCGCATGCCATGCGGTTTGTAGGAAGAGGCGCTGCTGCGGGTCCATTTGTTCGGCTTCGGCGGGCGAGAGATTGAAGAAAAGGGGATCGAAGCGATCGATAGCATCGAGAAATCCTCCCCAGCGGGAGTAGGTCTTGTTGGGCTGCTTGAAGTCGGGATCGTATACCTCGTCGAGAGACCAGCGTGACGCGGGCACTTCCTGGACCGAGCAGACGCCGCCGACGAGATTTTGCCAGAACGCATCGAGATTCTTTGCGCCGGGGAACTGTCCAGCCATGCCGATGACGGCAACGGCGGGGCGTGCATTGGATGGCGAGGTGGGTGGAGCGGGCGTTATACGCGGTTCCACTCGATGCGGCGCAGTCTCGCCGGATGCTGTTCCGTCTAATTGAATCTTCGGCTTCTGCGCGGGTTGGGGCGGCAAGGCTGAAGGCGCAGGCGCGGGGCTGTCAAGCACCAGTTTGCGCGGCGGCGGAGGCATCGGAGCGATTGTCCGAGGCGCTGCCACGCGAGCCGATTCGATCGAGCGCTGAAGTTTTCCCAGTTGTTCGGCAACATGACGCGCGTACTTGCCTACGGTGGGGCAATCGTAGAGCACGACTGCGTCCAGGTTCAGGCCATAGGCGGCATTGACATCGCGGGCCAACTCAACGGCGATGATCGAATCGACGCCAAGATCCTGAAAAACAGACTCCGGTCTCACGGCGGCTTCGCTCATGTGGAGCAGGCCGGCAAGCATGGCGCGGATTCGCTCCTCAATCGCCGCGGCATCGGCTGTTGCCGGCGGCTCTGAAGCCGCTACATGTATGCACGGCGTGGGCTGCGCAGCTACGCTCAGAGACTCCATGCGATCGATGCGGTCCTCGATTTTCCGGCGAACCTCGGGGCGCGTAATGGTCTTCTCGTGCATGGCGAGCTCTTCGTCGACCACGGCTGGAAGAACGTCCAGGATACGTTTGGCGAGAGTCCGCTTGAGCAGCTTCAACGCATCGAGCGGCTTCTCGGAGAGCGAGCGGGCCTTCGCCATTGCCTCGGCGAGCACCTCGGCTCGCGGCTTGATCGCGAGTGGAGCTCCCTTGTCTTTGAGGGCTCTGCCGGTCAGCGAGTCGGCGGTGAACATGAGTTCGTTTGCAAGGTTGGCTCCGAACTTCTCTTTGAAGAATAAGGTTGCGCCCATGCCGGGCGTGAAGCCGTACTGCATGAAATTAGCGCAGTACACGCTCTCTTCCGCGAGGAATACGATGTCCGCCTGGCAGCCGAAGGCGAGACCGCCGCCGACGGCATGTCCTTCCATCGCGGCGATGACCGGAACGGGGCAGTCCAGCAACCCGCGGTAGACGAACGGCACATCCGAGTAGCGCAGCTTGCCTTCCGAGATGCGGACCAGAGCCTCTTTCGTTCCGCCCATGCTGAAGACTTCGTCGTATCCGGCGAGCACCGCGACCTTGACGCGAGGATCGGCCGCAATCGCGGAGAAAACACGCTCCAGCTCTTCCACCATGACGCTCGACATCTGGTTGCGATTTTCGCGGTCCTCCATCTTGACGAGGGCGATGGAGTTATCGAGGAGCCGGCAACTCACCACCGATAACTCAACCGGCAGGATGGTAGGGAGCACGGCGCGCACTGGGGCAGGTTTCTGGTCATAACTGTCGAACCAGTATCGCTGCGAGCGATCAAAGGGGTATAGAGGCAGCGGCACACGACGCGGCACGGTGCGCTGCGGACCGGAACCCTCCGCATCTATGCCCGTCTCGTTGAGGCTCGTCGCATCCAGGCGCGTCCAGTCGATATGTGCGCCGCTGGTCCAGAGTCGCGCGAGATCTTCGAGGCGGCGATTGCGAAGCGCTTCCTCCAGTTCCTCCACGACGGCAGGATCGGATTGCGAAACGCTGCGCACGGGCCGTTCCCGTGGGCCGCTTCCGAGGAATGCGCCCTCGACATCGGATGCACCGTCCAGCCATGCGTCGATCTTCGCGGCCAGGCTACGGCGCGTGTCGGCAACAAAAGCGATGCGGTGCTCCATTGCCTCGCGGCCAATTCGGAGTGTGTGCGCAATGTCTGCGAGAGGCGCTGTCAGGTGGTCTCTCAGATGCGCGGCGGATTCGCGCAGACGCTCGGCACTCTGCGCCGAGAGAACGATGAGCGCAGGCTCATTGGCGGCGGAGGTTGTGTCCGTTTGCGGATACTCTTCCACGATGATGTGAGCGTTCGAACCGCCCGCGCCGAATGATGAGATGCCGGCGATGCGCTTGCCTGTGTTCGGCCGCCAATCCGACAGCGTGCGCTGGACCGTAAACGGGGTGGTCGAGAAATCGATATTCGGATTGAGTTCCGCCGCGTGCAGCGAGGGCGCGAGCTGACAGTGCCGCATCTGCAAAAGCACTTTTGTGAGGCCGGCAATGCCGGACGCGGCTTCGCAATGTCCGATATTCGACTTGACCGATCCGATGGCGCACTGCTGCGGCGGGGCGGATTGGTAAGCCTTGCTCAGGCCGGCTATCTCGATGGGATCTCCCAGCGGCGTGCCGGTGCCGTGCGCTTCGATGTAGCTGATGGCCGATGTGTCAATGCGAGCCTGCGCAAGCGCGCGAGCGATTACCGCGGCCTGCGCATTGGGATTGGGCACGGTATAGCCGTTGGTCTTGCCGCCGTGATTCAGCGCCGTGGCCTTGATGACACCGTATATTCGATCACGGTCGCGGAGCGCCTTCGAGAGCGGCTTGAGGAGAATGCAGCCGGCGCCTTCGCCGGGGACGTAGCCGTCTCCGCTAGCGCCAAAGCTCTCGCATCGGCCGCGCGAGGAGAAGAACTGGCCCTGGCTGAGAATGACGTACTTGTTGGGATGAAGCGACAAGTTGACGCCGCCGGCCAGCGCAAGCTCGCATTCGCCCGCGTGCAGGCTTTGGCAGGCGAGATGCACGGCGGTCAGCGATGAGGAACACATCGTATCCACCGCCATGCTGGGCCCGTGAAAATTGCAAAAGTATGAAACGCGATTGGCGATGCCGGCAGAGATTCCAGACAGGCCGGTGGCCTTGCCGCGAGCCTGCTGCTCAGCGCCGTAGAGCTGATATTCCTGATAAGTCACGCCGACAAAGACGCCGACGTTTCCGGGCAGATCTTCCGAACCGGTCCATTGCAGCGCGCGGCGCGTATAGCCCGCGTCTTCGAGCGTCTGCCATGCGACTTCAAGGAAGATGCGCTCCTGCGGGTCCATGCGCTCGGCTTCGCGCGGCGAGATGTTGAAGAATGGGGCGTCGAACCTGTCGATGGCGTCTAAAAATCCGCCCCAGCGATGCTGAGGGTGCAGCGAAGGGTTCCAACGGTCAGGTGGAATTTCAGTAACGCAATCGCGGCCCGCCTTGAGGTTCTCCCAGAACTGGTCCAGATCCGGCGCCTGCGGGTAGCGGCCCGCCACGCCGATGATTGCAATCTCTTCGCCGGGCGAGCGTGTTGGGTCGTGAGGCCGCCGCGCCGCGGTTTTTAGTTCGCGGCACAGACGCAGACCCTCCTCCGCCGGCAGCCTGCCCTCGCCGATGTCCCGCAGGATCGAGCTGATTAGTTTCTGGAACATATGAGTGAACCAAAGTGCATCGACAACTCTTCATCGGAGATCTCATCGCGGAGAAACTGCGCCGCCAGGCGATCCCAGCCGTTGGTATGTGTTTTCGGAGAGAGAGGCTGTGGTTTCGCCTCTCCCAGCAGGTCATGTAAGGCGTCCCCGTGTGCTTTCAGGAAGTAGTCTACTAGTTCCTCGAGTGTCTGGTACTCGAAGAAAAGGGTTTTCGAGAGCGGCCCGAAGACGTTCTCCAACTCGCTGTTCAGCCGCACGACCATGACGGAGTCGATGCCGTACTGTTCGAAGGGCGTGTCGGGTTCGATTCGCTCTGGAGGAACCTTCAGAATAGCCGACAATCGCGCCTTGAAAAACTCGAAAGCTGCCGGCCGCATCCGGTCGCCCAGCGGGCCATCCGCCGGGCTTTGCCGCCGAGGAGGGGAAGGAGCCGATTCCGGAGGCTCAATGCGCATGAAGAGTCGTTCCCGCAGCTTCGACCGATCGCCTGCGGCAACGAGCACATAAGCAAAGGGGCTTTGTAAGGCCTGCTCGAAGACGCGGACTCCTGCCGCGGTGGGCAACGGTACGGCTCCGCTCCGCTGCCTCATGACCGCCTCGGTCGCACGATCGACGCCCATGCCGCCGCCCGCCCATAGCGGCCAGCCGATCGAGACGGTGATGCCCGACCGTCCGCCGCTTTCGACCAACGCATTGCGGCGCACAGCGAACTCATCGAGGAAGGCATTCGCCGCGGCATAATCGGCCTGTCCGGGATTGCCGAATACGCCGCTGCCGGAGGAGAAGAAAGCGACGAAATCCAACGGCTCATCGCGCGTAACCTCGTCGAGGTTCACGGCTCCGCGCACCTTTGGCCGCAACACGGCTTCGGCCTGCTCCTGTGTCTTCTTGAGCAGGTATGCGTCCTGGATTACGCCCGCGCTGTGAATCATGCCGGTGACCTGCCCGTACCGAGACTTGATCTGCCGGAAGGCTGTCTCGACTGAGCCGCGGTCGCCGATGTCGACCGGAAGATACTCGATGGCAACGCCACGCGCGCGCAGGGCATCCGCCCAGGCTCCGCGCTCGGGCGTCCACTCGCTGCGGCCGGAAAGAATGATCTTCGCGCCGCAAATGGATGCAAGGTGTTCCGCGAAGATGCGGCCAAGGCCGCCGAGGCCGCCGGTAAGCCAGTAGACGCCGTTCTCGCGGAACGGGGTGCTGCCTTCTTGCAGTGTCACCTCGCTCAATCGTTCGATCTGGCGCGCCCCATCCACATAGCGGATATGTTCGACGGCCTCGGGGGAGACGGCTGCTTCCGCCTGTAGAATCGCCGCACCGTTACCGTTACTCTGAATCACCCTGCCTCGGAAGAGCGGGTTTTCGAGATGGGCTGTTTTCAGCAGGGCCGCCATGGAGGCCGAGTCTTCCGCCATGAGCGGCGCAAGGATGAGAACCTCCTGCGGTTGCGTGGGACGGCTCGATATTCGGCGCTGAAGCAGCCGGAAGAGTTGCAGAAAGCGCCTCTCGACACGATCTTCGAGGCTCAATCCCGCGCCTTCGAGCGGAATCAGCTCGGCGTCGGGAAACGCATGGCCGATGTGGACCAGTTCGCTCGTGAACGCGGGATCGGCGAGGATCAGCCTGTTGGCCGGAGGCACTTCGCGGGATGCGCCTGAAGGAAGAGGTTCAGCCACCCACTGCCGCGTTGCGCAGAGCGTTCCGGGTGCGGGCTGCGCAAGCGGGGCAGGCACAGGTTCGAGCGCCGGAGTCACCCAGCAACTCTCAGGGGCAAACGGATAGCCGGGAAGGTGCGCGCGCCGCGGGTGGCGTCCGCGATACAAGCGATTCCAGTCAAGCGATCCGCCGCGCACCCATTGCTCGGCGATCTCTTTGAGGCCGGTCACTGTAGTTTCGATGGGGAAGATGTCGCGCGCGCGCCGAACGGTTCCTTCGGCCCAGACGGACGAGCCCAATCGCGCCAGATTGCGGATAAGTTCGTCCAGGCTTCCAGCCACGCACGCGGCGCGATGCTGCATCGCCTCGCGCCCAGTTTGCAGTGTGTAGGCCACTTCGGCGAGCGACCATTCCCCGAAACGAAGCGCTTCGCTCAAGCGCTGCGCCGCTTCGTGAAGACGATCCTGCGTTTTGGCGGAGAGAACCACGAGCGCCGGCGAATCCGATGCAACGGGCTGCCCGGCGCAATGCTCTTCAAGGACTATGTGCGCATTGGTGCCGCTCAGTCCGAAGGAACTGACGGCCGCCTGGCGTGGACGATCCGGATCGGAGTCCCACGGCCGCAGCGTCCGATTGACATAGAAAGGGCCCGACGCGAAGTCTATGTGATGGTTCTCGTCTTCGCAGTGCAGAGTCGGCGGCAACTGACGCGCACGCAATGCCATGATTGCTTTCACGACGCCGGCGATGCCGGCCGCGGCCAGTGGATGGCCGACATTCGACTTGACCGAGCCTATGGCGCAGTATTGCCTGCGTGCGGTGAACTTGCGATATGTTTCTGTGAGCGCCAGAACCTCAATCGGGTCGCCGAGCTGCGTGCCGGTGCCGTGCGCTTCCATGTACCCGATGCGCTCGGGATCGATGCCCCAGCGCCGGTAGATGCCTGTGAGCAGCGTCTCCTGCGATGTTGAGCTTGGCGCGGTGATCCCGTTGGTGGCTCCGTCCTGGTTTACGCCGGACGCCTTGATGACGGCATAGACGGAATCGCCGTCGCGAAGCGCATGTTCCAGAGGCTTCAGCACCAGTACGCCGACGCCTTCGGCGGGCACGAAACCGTCGGCGGAGTTATCGAAGCTCCTGCAAAGGCCGGTAGGCGATAGCATTCCCGCCTTCGCGGTTGGCACATACATGGCGGAGGTTGCCATGATGCTGACGCCACCCGCCAATGCCATGTTGCAGTCGCCGTGAAGCAGGCTTTGGCATGCCTGGTGGATTGCGACGAGCGAGGAAGAGCAGGCCGTGTCGATTGCCATTGTTGGCCCGGTGAGGTTCAGGTGGTAGGCGATACGCGCGGGAAGAATCGAAACGTGGTTGCCGAGGAAAGCCTGAGGTGTCGCGGCAACGCCGGCCTTCTGCAGCGCCAGCCCGTAATCGCCCGCCCCAACGCCAACGAAGACTCCGCATGTGAACTCCTTCAGACTCTGCGGCGCGTAACCGGCATCCTCGACGGCATGCCACGCTGTTTCAAGGAACAGGCGCTGCTGCGGCTCTATCTGCTCCGCCTCGACCGGCGACAGGTTGAAGAAAAGCGGATCGAAGCGATCGATGCCGTCGAGAAGGCCCGCCCACTTGCAGTAGCTCTTGCCGGGAGCATTCGGATTGGGGTCGTAGAACTCATCGAGGGGCCATCGGGTCGATGGCACTTCCGCGACAGAGCACACGCCGGCAGCGATGTTCGCCCAGAATGTATCGATGTCGGGGGCGCCCGGGAATCGGCCGGAGATGCCGATGACCGCAACGTCCATGCCGGAGGATTTTGACTCTGAGATCGCCTGTGGCGCGCTGACTGGCGCTGGAGGGGCAGTCGTCGTGAGGGGCAGTGCGCGGGAAGCTGGTTCGATGGCCGTGAGCTGTACGCGCACTCGCAATGCAACGAACTCGGCAACGGCATCGATGGTCGGATGATCGTAAAGAATCACAGCATCGAGATTCAGGTCGAAGCGCTTGTTGATGTCGCGCACGATCTCGATGGCGCCGATGGAATCGACGCCGAGTTCACGGAAATTCAGGCGGTCATCGAGATCGTCGCTCCGCATGTCGAGTACGCGCATGACGATCCGCGTAATTTCATCGCGGATGGATTGGACCGCTTGAGCCGCGACTGCTGGAATCGGAGCCGGAATCGGGGCTGGAATCGAGACGGGGTTCGGGAACTGGGCCGGGAGCGATTCGAGGGCCGGCGTTTTGATCATCAGCCTTTGGACTGGCTCGCTCGCGCTTTCAGTTTTCACGGGCGCTGCGAGGCCGGCCAGCTTGATCCTTGGGCGCGGCGTCGATTCAACAGTTGCGGCAGCAGGCTGCGGGGGCTGCGTCACTGTGGGTTGCGGCGGTTTGGGTTGTGGCACTGGGGGCGGCGCGGTCTCCCGCCTGTGGAATTGCTGCTGAATGCGCTCCTTGACTTCGGGATTCCGCAAAGTCCGGTCATGCATCCGAACCTCTTCCGCCAATACGCGCGGCAACTCCTCAAGGATGCTGCTGGACAGGCGCTGCTTGAGCACGGTCAGAGATTCGCGGGGCTTCTCGGCAAGCATCCTCGCCATCTCGATTGCCTGCTCCAGCACTTTGGCCGCCGGACGGAAGACGAAGGGCGCACCGCGCTTCTCAAGCTCTTCGCCGCGGAACCACTTTGCGGTGTACATCATCTCAGCCGCGAGGCTCGGGCCGAGTTTCTTTTCGAGCAGATATGTAGCGCCCATGCCGGGCGTGAAGCCGTACTTCATGAAGTTGGCGCAGTAGACGGCTTCCTGGGCCATGACGATCATGTCCGCGTAGAGGCCGAAGACGAGGCTCCCCCCTGCGGCGTGTCCCTGCATGGCCGCGATCACAGGAACCTCAGCCTTCAGCAATCCTTCGTAAAGGAAAGGAACATCGATACAGGTGCTCTTGCCGTCGGCCAATCGGTTAAGCCACTCTTCCGTGCCTCCCATCCCAAAAACTCCGTCGCTGCCGGTGACGACGATGGCGCGAATCGCCTGGTTCCCGCAGGTTTCAGAGAATGCGTGAATCAGGCCGCCCACGACTTCGTCGGAGAGCATGTTGCGCTGTTCACGGTCCTGCATCGTGATGACCGCGATGCGCTCATCGACGATTTCTGTCTTTACTGAGGCGCTTGGC
>PLPU01000441.1:0-7745 GCA_003159975.1 Acidobacteriaceae bacterium | reverse complement strand
CAACGCAAGATGAGCCTGAAGGAAGACTTTGATTCCAACACAAGATGAGCCTGAAGGGTCGGTCATGCTGGGTTGTGAACATCCGCATGGACGACGCAGAGAAGTTGAGTTTGGAATCGATTGGCCGGTTTGTCGCGGCCAGCGAGGAAATCCAGTTTGAATCCGAAGACCGCCATCGACTCTATGGCTGGGTGGAGCAGGTGCTGGTTGGGCGGGAGTACGCGCAGCAGGGCAAGGCGGCGCGGGGCCCGGTGCGGCGCTGCATCGACAAGATGACCAGGCTGAGCCGGGCGCTTTTTGTCATTCGGAAGGAAGCCGACTTCACATTACCGATCCAACGTCAGTGGACAGTGAGCGGTCCTGCCCCAACCCCTGAAAGCTTTTCTTCACAAACCGCCGTCCCCGAATCTCATACTCCCCGCTCGCCACCAGCCCAATCGCCTCGCTGTATGCAACGTGCTCTTCAGCCAATATCCGCTCCGCCAGCCGGTGCGCATCGTCCCCATCCTCCACGGCAATCGCCCGCTGCACCACGATCGCCCCATGATCCAGGTGCTCATCCACAAAGTGCACGGTGCATCCTGCCAGCTTCACCCCGTACTCAAACGCCTGCGCCTGCGCCTCAAGGCCCGGAAACGCCGGCAGCAGCGATGGATGAATATTCAAAATGCGATTCGGAAACGCCGCAATAAACCCCGGCGACAGCAGCCGCATATACCCCGCCAGGCCAACCAGTTCCACCCCATGCGCCCGCAGGCAGGCAATGACGTCGGCGTCATGCTCTTCGCGCCTGCGTCCCTTTGAAACGAAGACCTCGCACGCCAGCCCCAGTTCCCGCGCCGCCTTCAGCCCGCCGGCCTCCGCCACGTTCGAAATCACCACCGCGATCTCGGCGCCCTTCAGCCGTCCCGCGCGAATCGACTCGGCAATCGCCAGAAAGTTCGACCCCCGCCCCGACAACAGAATGCCAAGCTTCAAAGTGGACTGTGCGGACGAGTTAGAGTACATAGCTGTCGGCCTGCTTGAGGAAGTTATCCCAGTTTCCGTTGAGTCCAAGGCTGATCGGTCCATGTTAAGCTGCAATCCGCACGATTCCCTGTTCCCTATTCCCTATTCCCTTCACGTGTAATGCACCCGCCGATCGCCCTTCACAATGCGGCCAATCACGAAGAACTTCTCTTCCGCCCGCACCAGCAGGTTCTTCGCCCGCGTAAACTTCTCCGCTGGAATCACGGCAATCAGCCCCACGCCCATGTTGAAGGTTCGCATCATCTCGTCCTGCGAAACCTGCCCCAGCGCCTGCAAATGCTCAAAAATCGGCAGCACCGGCCACGACCCCAACTCCACGTGCGCCTCTGTATTCTTGGGCAGAATCCGCGGCAGATTCTCCGTAATCCCTCCGCCCGTAATATGCGCCATCCCTGCCGTCAGTCCCGCCGCCACCAGCTTCTGAATCACATGAAGATAGCTCCGGTGCGTCTTCATCAGCGCCGTCCCTGCCTTCTCTTTCATCGCCGTCACGTACTGAGAAGGCTTGTAGCCGGCCACTTCGAAAAACAGTTTTCGCGCCAGCGAATAGCCGTTCGTATGCAGCCCCGTCGACGGCAGCCCGATCAGCACGTCTCCCGGCTTGATCCCCGCGCCCGTCACCAGCTTGTCGCGATCCACCGCTCCCACAATAAACCCCGCCAGGTCGTACTCCCCGTCGGTATAGAATCCCGGCATCTGCGCCGTCTCGCCGCCAATCAGCGCGCACCCGTTCGCCTTGCACCCATCGGCCAGCCCGTTCACCACGGCCTCGGTCACCTCCGGGTCAAGCCGCCCGCTCGCCAGGTAATCAAGAAAAAACAGCGGCGTCGCGCCCTGCACCGCGATGTCGTTCACGCAATGGTTCACCAGGTCCGTGCCCACCGTGTGGTGCAACCCCAGCTCAAAGGCGATCTTCAGCTTGGTCCCCACCCCGTCCGCCGAGCTCACCAGAATCGGATTCTTCCACCGCTGCATGTCCAGCCGGAACAGCGCGCCAAAGCCGCCGATCTCTCCCAGCACATTGCGGTTAAATGTCTTCTGCGCCAGGTACTTGATGCGCTCCTTGGCACGGTCGCCGCTCGAGATGTCCACGCCAGCGTCTGCGTAGGTCACGGATTTTGTCTTTGGTTCTTCTGGCACGATGAGGGTTTCCTACGGACAAGTTTCTCTTGACGGCGTGTGTGGCCGGAAAGGTCGATTCTAGCAGGATTTCGATGATGCGGGCGCGCTTTCGGGAAACCGCCCCGCTTCCGGCCTGCCAGGCAAGCGCCTGCGCATGCGCTTCCAACTTCGAGTGTTTCAGCGACGCGGCAGTTTACCCCACACTGAGTCGAAGCACCTTCATCCTCTTGAATATCCGCCCCATTCAGCAAATCCCCTCAGAGGTCATGCCGCCGATACACCGGCTGCCATCGGGACCGTAAACAGGTGTCCTTCCGACTTATCCTGGAGCCAATGGTCATCCCCAGTTCTGGCAGCAATGCAGAACCAACAAGCACGGTAAGTTTTCTGAATGACACAATGCAATTCGAAACAGGCCCCATGAACGCCGGTGGAGTGGCCACGTTTTCGACCAGCAGTCTTGCCATCGGAGTGCATAGCATCGCGGCAAGCTATTTCGGGAATGGGAACTACCCGGAGCGAAACCAGGGTTGGTGTGCCCTGTTGAGTTTTGCGCAGGTTCGCTTGTGGGCGTCGTTCAGGACGTGGCGCCGGCTGCGAAGTGAGCTGTTGGTCTTCTCGGTATTGACGAGGATCTGGTTGAGAGCCTGGCGGACGTCGTATACGGCGGTGAGACCGGAGATCTGACCGCGGCAGTCAAAATATACAACAGCGGCTATTCCAGCGACGACTGCACGGGAAGAGATTAAGGCGAACAACTTCGGTCAGGGTCCACCAGCGTACGCGATGCAGGTTCGGCTCGCTCAGATGAGGCGTGAAGCGATCAGGCTCCAGTAAGAACTCTGCGGACGATAAAAGGGTTCGTTGTGCGCGAGTCCCGCAACAACGATGAGTTCCGAAGGCGCGACGCACGCGGCTTTGAGCTCTTCTGCCATGCGAACTGGGAAGAGACGGTCCTTGCTGCCGTGAACGATGAGGACTGGAGTTGCGAAGGTGCGCAAGGCATTTTCCGAGTCCCAGATATCGGGAACGAGAAAGCCAAGAGATTTGGGAAGCGCGATGCTGACCGCACCTTTTCTGAGCGATGTGAAGGCGGCGCAAAGCACAAGGCGATGGGCGGGTATCCGCGGAAGAATCGCGGCGGCGATGCCGCTCCCGAGAGACATACCGAGAATTGAGGTGGGCAGGGGCGTGGCGATTTCACGCAGGTAATGAAAAGCGGAGATTGCATCCTGCTCGGCCTGGCGCGCGGTGAAGAGCCCAGTGCTGCGGCCGTAGCCTGAGTAATTGAACATGAGCGTGGCGACGCCGCACGATGCCAGCAGTTGCTGCACGATGAACCAGTGCTCGACGGTTTCTCCAATGCCGTGGCAGAGGAGCAAATTCGCTTTCAGGTTCTTTGCATCGGGCGTGACGAACACGGCGTCGATGCGATTGCGGCCGCTTGGAATGGTGTGGCGGGAGACGCTGATGGCCGCATCCATGGGCAGGGGGCTCGCAACTCTGCCGAGCAGGCGATCGCGCAGCATGAGGGTGCGGCTGATAAGCGCGATCCCGAAGTTGAGTACCTGATGTTGCGCGTCCATCACNNGGAGACTTCGACGGGCTGTGCCATCGTTGCAGCGAGTTGCTTGACGCCGCGCAGATCGATCTTTCCGGTGCCTAGCATGGGCAGCGCGTCGACGCGGAAGAACTGATTCGATCGCGGCTTCCAGAGCGCGGGAAGATCGCACTGCGGCAGCTTTTCCAGGACTGGCGCGAGCTTCTCCGCGGAGAGAGTAGTGATGACCACGATGCGTTCGCCCTTCTTTTCATCGGGGAGAGCGGAAACAGCAAAGACTTGCTCGGTGATACCGGCAAGCTCGTGCAATTTGTCTTCAATCTTGATATGCGGGACCATCTCACCGCCGATCTTGCTGAAGCGCGAGAGGCGGTCGGTGATGGTGAGGAAGCCATCCCCTTCCATGAGCGCGACATCGCCGGTGGTGTACCAGCCATCGTGAAGCACTTCCGCGGTTTTTTCCGGCTTGCCGAGATAACCCTTCATCACGTTGGGTCCCTTGACCAGCAGCATGCCCGCGGTTCCAGGCGCGACTGGCTCGCCTGTGTCCAGATCGACGACCCGNNCCCGGTGCGCGGAAATCGCGGCCATTCACGGTGACTACGGGCGAACACTCGGTGCAGCCGTAGCCCTCGAGAGGACGGATGCCGAAGGTGTCTTCAAATGCGAGAGCGACGCGCTCGGGGAGTTTTTCCGCACCGACCAGCACAAATTGCAGACTGCCGAAGCTTTCAGGGGAACAGCGACGCATGTAGGCTTGGAGAAATGTGGGCGTGGCGATGAGGAAGGTGACGCGATATTTTTCGACGAGCGCGCCAATGACCTGCGCATCGAGCGGGTTGGGATGGTAGACGACTCCGACGCCGTTAGTGGCGGGCATCCAAAGCGCGGCCATGAAGCCGAAGGAGTGAAAGAAGGGCAGGATACCGAGAATCTTGTCGCGGCCATCGAGCATGAAGACCTGCGAAACCTGCTGAATGTTGGACATGATGTTGAAGTGGGTAAGCATCACGCCCTTGGGGTCACCGGTGCTGCCGCTGGAAAAGATCACGGTGGCGAGTCCATCGACTGCGGAAGGCTTGCTGCCGGTTGCTTCAAACGTCACCGGCGAACTGAGCTTGATGCGATTTGCGCCTAGTGCTCCGCGAAGAAATGCAGATGGAATGAGCCACGCGAACCCAAGCGCGGACATTTTTTCAGCAAAACGCGGGGCGGCTAATGCGTCTTCAAGGAACAAGGTTCGGCCGGGAATGACGAGATTGGGAAAGCGCTCGACGAAGGCTTTTGATGTAATCACCACATCGACGCCACATTGGCCGGCGCAGGACGCAATGACTTCGCTGGACGATGTGTAGTTGAGATTGATGGGGATGCGGCCGAGCAGCATGAGCGCGTAGTTGGTGAGCGCTCCGCCAACGGATGGCGGCAGCAACATGCCGACCATATGCTGCTGACCGACCTGGTTGCGCAGTCGGCGCGCGATGTACATTGTCTTGGTGAGCGCGGAGCCGAACGACACTTTCGGCGTTTTTCCATCTGCCATCATGAAGCGCAGTGGATGGCGTCGGGCGGTGCGCACGAATGCGCAATCGAGCGTCTTCATGCGGCGCTTGCGGCGCTGGAATGCCTCGGCGTGCAGCTCCTGCACTGCGCTGCGCACCTGGATGGCCGTTGATGTGGGTGGCATAGGAGTGCCGAAGCTGACAGTGACTGGATACGGGATGCGGCGCGGAACTTTCCACAGAAACCGGCCGCGCTCAAAGCTGAAAATGCTGCCCCACACCCCATCGAGATTCACGGGGATGATGGGGACTTCGACGCCTTTCATGATGCGTTCGAGGCCGCGCCGGAAGGGCAATAACTGGCCGGTGCGCGTGATCTGCCCTTCAGCGAAGATGCAAACGATTTCGTCGTTGTGCAGAGCCTCGGTTGCTGTGTGCAGCGAGCGGATCATATCGCGTGGGCGCTGTTCGCTGGAGATGGGGATGGCCTTCATCATTTTGGCGAATGGCTTGATGATCTTGTGTTCGTAGATGCCCTTGTACATGAGAAAGCGGATGGGCCGGTCGGTGGAAGCGATGAGCAGGGCGACGTCCACGAAGGACATGTGGTTGCAGACGAGCAATGCGCCGGTCTTCTCGGGAAAGTTGTCGCGGCCAAGGACTTTGACGCGATAGATGGTGTGCGTGACGAAGAAGAGGATCAGGCGCCCGAACCACTCCGGCAGCAGCATCAGCACGTAGACGGTTCCGGCGGCGGTGATAAAGGAGGAAACGAGAATGACGCCGCGTGGATCGAGATGAATGTACTTGGTGAAGACGTAGTAGACACCGGCTGAGAGCGCGATGCCGATGAACGAGAGCAGATTGGCGGCGGCGATGATGCCGCCCTTGTCTTCTTCCCTGGGGCGATGCTGAATGAGCGCGTTGACGGGGACGGCGAAGAAGCCGGCCCAGAAGCCGAGCGCGCCGAGCAGGAGAGCCGATCCGATCAAGCCATGATGCGTAGCGCCAAGCAGCACGCCTGTGACGGTCATGCCGATGGAACCCAGCGGAATGAGCCCGTACTCGATTTTGTTTCCGCTGAGCCAACCGGCGATCATGCTGCCGATGCCGATGCCGATGGCCAATGTGGCGTTCAGATAGCCGGTTTTGGTTTGGCCTATGTGCAGAACGTCGGGGCCGTAGACAACGATGGTTGAAAACAGCAGCGATCCAAGAAACCAGAAGTAGGTATTGCCGGCGACGGCCAGGAACAGCGGCGGATCGCGGCGCATCAATTTGATTTGCTGCCACAGGTCGCCGACGATATTGACGTTGAATTTCTTTTCGGGTGCGGCAGCGGGAACGCGATCGATGAAGAAGCTGGTGAGGAGGCCGATGAATGCGAGGGAAAGCAGCGCATAGCCGGCATAGACTTCATGGCCGCGGAATTTCTCGGCCATGGTTGCGCCGGTGACGGTGCCGACGATGATGGCGAGGAACGTGCCGAGTTCAATGACACCGTTGCCCCAGGACAATCGCTTGGCGGGAAGCAGTTCAGGGAGCAGACCGTATTTGGATGGACCGAAAAGCGCGGCCTGCGTGGCGACAAGCATGAGCGCGACGAACGAAATGGGCAGCGAATGCATGGCCAGGCCAACTGTGGCCACAACCATGGAGCCAATCTCCATGACCTTGGTCCAGATGGTGATCTGGCGCTTGCTGAAGCGGTCAGCGAGCCAGCCGCCGGGCATGCTGAAGAGCACGAAGGGCAAGGAGAACAGCAGTGTGACGACGGAGATGAAGGTCTCGCGCCGGCCCTGCTCAAGGTTCATGCCAACAATGATGGAAAGCAGCAGATTGCGGAGGATGTTGTCGCTATAGGCACCCTGGAATTGCGTGGCAATGAGGGACCAGAAGCCGCTTGTGCTGCGCGGCTCCTCAGCAGGGGCGGGCGGCGGTTCGCTGGCGAGAGCGGATTCAGTTGTAGTCATAAAGGAAGGGTTTGATTCTGTGCTGCTGATTGTACCGCATTGCTGGAAAAGCTCCGTGTAGGCGGAGTTTAGCCAGACTAGCTAGAGAAACTTGCGAATGACGGCGGCGAAGCGGGTGTAGAGGAACGAGACAGCGAGCAACGCAAGGCCCAGGACGATGAGGGTGGTGTAGCGGTCGGTGGGTGAGAGCTTCCAGACATCGATGAGCAGAATTTTGGCCACGCTGACGAGCAGCAGGCCAAGGCCGGCGAGGCGGAAGCTGCGCTCACCCACGATTAATGCAAAGAGGAAGACGCCGAGGCCGAGGAGACTCCAGGCGATGGTGATGTGGCCCGAGATGAGCTTGGCGGCCAGCGTGATTGCCTCGAGGCCAAACGCGGCGAAGAAGAACCATTGCTCAGGATGGCGGAGATACATCAAGAGTTCATCCGCTAACGAGAAGGTTGGCGCGGGGAAGCGATCCTGGTTGCGCAGTTGATATGCAAAGGGAAGCGCGGCGGTGAGGATAAGGGCGGTTACTCCAAGATGAAAGAGCGGGCCGTGCCAGAAATTGGCTGC
>PLPU01000153.1:2926-3077 GCA_003159975.1 Acidobacteriaceae bacterium | reverse complement strand
TTTGTACAATGGTTCTATGATGACCACTGCCGTGAGCATTCTTGCTTTTGTTGTTGCTTTCTTTGCCTTGTGGGTCAGCGCCGACAAGTTGCGGCTCGACCTCTACAATAAGCGATTCGACATATACCTGCGAACCTTGAAATTCCAACAA
>PLPU01000153.1:0-2910 GCA_003159975.1 Acidobacteriaceae bacterium | reverse complement strand
GTCTACGACCAGCTTAGAAAACTTCATGAGGCATCCGCAGCGATCGTGCAAGACATACCAAATGACCTTCCGCGAGAAAAGAAATCGGAGCTTGAAGAGAAACACTCCGATGCCATTGTTTTGTGGTCAGATCCCGGCCTTGAGAAATTGGAGAACTTAATGAAACCGTACCTGAAATTTCACAAGGTTGGGTACCTCCGGCTCTGGCCGGTGGGNNCTTGGCCTCGGCCAGCGCCGCTTTCGATGTGGCCTATTCTTCCTCCGGCGCGTACAGCTTCGGCGGATGACCTTCAACCCACCTCCGCGTCCGCTCCTGTGCGCGGGATAGATCGGCGGGCGATAGGTGCGAGGCCACCTCTTCCCGAGCTTCCACAGCTAGCTTTGTGAGGTCGGCTTGCGGTTTGCCAGCCGCAGCCAGATCGAACCAGAAATAGGCTTGCAAGTAATCCTGCGGCACACCCCGGCCAGTGACGGAATCCAAGCCAAGGTTGTACTGCGCTATGGCATCGCCCTGCTCGGCGCACTTGCGGTACCAGAGGGCCATAGCGGCGCTTGGCTTGGCGTCGGCGGGCGTAGTCCATGGCAAGACTGCTCTCGACACACATTTGCACCCTTCCTCCACTCCGGGCCGGGTCCATTTGCCATCCACAAGCAAACCTTTACTGAGATCGTATCTCTTCCCGTCGGCTGCGCGATGAGCAGAATCCTGCCGAATATCTGCGGCTGTTGGGCAATCACACCATGGGTCTTTCATGCAGGGGGCGTTCGCATACATCCATATCGCGTAAGCGATTCCAAGGGAAGATTGGCGCTCTCGGTTGATTTGCTCCGTGGCTTTGTTGTGCAAGTTGCGTGTGATTTCCCACGCACTGTCTTGGGGCATTCCCTCGATTCTCACCAGCGCCGCAACCAACGAACGGTGATCCCGTCCTGCCAGTATGGAACTTAGCGCAGCCTCATAAATCTGTGGGATGTGTTTCTTTTCAATATCGCCAAGCAACTCGATATTTCTTCGCAGGTCTGCTTTGACACTCTTCGTTACCAGTGACGGATCAAACTTGATGGTGGGCATAGCTTCCATGGCATAGCGCAAAGACGGAGAATAGTCTTTCTTAACTTCTGTAGGCGTGGTAGATGGCTGCAATAAGCGTCGAAGCCAAGACATGATTCCTCCCGTGAAGTAAGCCTAATATCCGCGCTGCGCTCTAGGGATCAGCTCACTAACCAGGATAAATCGTACGCTAAGACAGGGGTTTTAAGCCCCATACTTTTGACTAGAGGCCCAAGGCGGGTGGCCCCGGTCCCTCGCTTTTGGGGACCGGGGATGGCAGTACGCCGGTGCGAGCCTCCCGCGAACGTCTGCTCTATGCAATGGTCCCGGTATTCACGGACAAGATACTCGTAAACCAGGGAGGCCCTCAAAATCCTTGAGGTTCGCGGTTAACAGAGCGTAGTCATTTTCCATTGCCTGAGCAGCTATCCAGATATCGTTGACCCGTGTTCTCGGCGACCGGCCCGACTGTTTCATGAATGCGGCCAGGATGCCGAAGGCGGAGGCCGTAAGGGAAGTAACATCGAGAACGGGCCGCTGTTGCAAGCTGCGCAAGGAACGGATGCGCAGCATCCGGGTTGCTGGATCGCTGCACGATTCGACACCAAAGCTCAACTCTCCGAGCGAAATGGCTGAAATGAAGACTTGCTCGTCTCCGGCGTTCTTGAGGACTGCTTGACTGGATATCTGCCCGCTGGCCAACCCTACCCAGATAGAAGTGTCGAAGATCATTCCCACGGGTCTCTAACCTCTTCATCGAATTTGCGTTGATCAGGTTCCGGGCGGCTGTCCTTGAGCCAGGAATCGCCCTGGGCGGGGGTCAATTTTCCTCCGAGGCCGGCAATGGCTTGCGCAGCGGTCATGGTTCGCTTNNATGGCGCTCGTGTTGCGTGCCAGATCGGAGGCGCTAATGACCTGCATTTTCATATCTCACCCACAAGAGAAGCACAACGATACGTACAGATACATACTATCCGTATTTTGAGCAAAAAGAAAGTGCTGGCCGATCACCGGCGGCGAGAATACATTCTGCTGCAAGTTCTACTAACCGGCTTTAACCGGTTTGGCCTTTTCGGTGTCAGTTTTGTGGTCAGTTGGATTTGTATTTCGGTGCCTTTCTGTGCCCCTACGTGCATATTTTCCACAGGAGGGCAAGCTTCCAACCAAAAAGAACAGGGGCCATGATAGGCCACTGCATATTGATTCTAATGATCTTATGGCGGAGAGGGAGGGATTCGAACCCCCGATAGCCTTGCGACTATGTCTGATTTCGAGTCAGGTGCATTCAACCGGGCTCTGCCACCTCTCCGCTTTGCAAAACATTCCTAGTTCACTGCGCACACAAGCTCTCGGCTTCGACCGATCCCGATGTTCTGTCTCCGGCGCGCTCAGCCGACACCGCCGCGATACGCTTTGAAAGAGCGAACTTGCCCCCGGTCGATGGTCCGGCGATAGCCAGCGGTCATTGTTTTCGCGTCCCAGGGCGTATTCGACCTTTTGCAAACTACCCCAACCAGTATCAGTCTACCGGGGACTGTGCGTCGATGGCAATAGGACTCTTGTCCTGCGCGAGATGAGCCTGGAGGAGTCTGAGCGAGCAAAATGGGGATGGATGATCGCCGTGCTTTGAGCCGAGGAGTTAAGTCTTCAGTTTATGGACGAAGGCAAGATAGGCCACCATCCTGGCGTCTATTGCGTATATTCGGAATATAGAATATTCTTATAATATGCAAGAGACGCTGCGGACATACAAGGCCAGCATCTTCCAGGCTCTGTCCCATCCCACCCGCATCGCCATCCTTGAGGTGTTGCGCGACGGGGAGCTCTCCGCAGGGACCATCCAGGAGAAGCTCGGCGTC
>PLPU01000164.1:6994-9387 GCA_003159975.1 Acidobacteriaceae bacterium | reverse complement strand
CTTCTTCACTTCTTCACTGCGTCACTTCTTCACTTGTTCACTGCTTTCCGTCTAACTCGCCATGCGGAAGCTGGTCCCCCGGTAAGCCGCCTTTTCCCTCAGTAGAATCGCCGCCCCGGTAAACGTCACGCGGGTCAGCTTCCACACCTCGGCCCGCATATCCTCCACCCGCGCATCGGCCAGTTCGTAACTCATGCCCATCGCCCCTGGCGAGTGCGCCTCAATCGCCCCAGCCACCTCGGGAAAATCCCTCGCATAGAGATAGCCCCGCACCATCAGCCGCTGCCCCACCAGGTCCGCCTCCGTCAGCAGCCCGATCTTGCGCCGCGCATCGTGGCCGTCCCACCCTGGACGGTAGTCCACCGCCATGCCCAGCAGCGAAGGCAATGCCTTTTCCGCCGCCTCGCGCGTCAGCATCACCCGGTGCCCGCGCGCACCGGCAGGCGCCTTGTCGCTGGGCGCATTCACCACCGTCAATACCCCTTCGAACGCCACCCTGTTGGGGTGCCCGTCCACATGAGGGAATTTCACCGCCATCGCTTCCAATCGCATTCGCTTCCATCCTCTGCGCCCGCCGCGCCCCGCCTCTAACTCGCCAACTCGCTAAACTGCTGACTCGCTGACTTGCTTACCCGCCGACTCGCTGACTTGCTTACCCAGCGGCCCAAGTCCCCGCATCGCCCGCACCTCGTCCACCGTCAGCACCCCGGCCTGCAGCAGCTGCACCTGCACCGCCAGTTCCGTCTCCTCATCCCGTGCGTTCAGCTCATTGAAGACAAACTCAAACTCCCGCCACCCAATGCACTTGCCGAAGAGATCGCGTGTAATATGCCCGGCCAGCAGCATCGCCAGAGGCGAAATCGCCCCGCGAAACGCCTCGTCCGTCATCTCCGCGGCAGTCGACTGGTTGACGTCCGCCTCCAGTCCCAGCATCAGCGGCGGCAGACCAAACGCGTTGGCCACCATCCGGATCAGAAACTCCTGCCAGGCCAGCCGCATGTCGGCATCCGTGCCCTGCGCAAACCGCAGTACCTCCGGCTTCTGCTCAGTCGAAATCAGCGGAACCCGTCCCGTCCCTTCGATCTCGTCCTGCCACCAGCGAATCAGCCTGTCATGCTGCGACGGCGTCGCCTCGTTCAGCCACAGTGCGTATTGCGCCACCGTGTTCGCCGCCAGCTTGCCCGCAAACCGATGCGCGCTGAGAAACTGATTCACCGTCTCGAACGCCACTTCAAGCGGCCCCAGTCCGAACGGAGTAAAGCTGCGCGGGTTCATCCGGACATACATCAACTGGTCGTCGCGCAACTCAATCGCGCTCGACTCCATCTGCCCCGGCAGCGCCTGTGCATACCGCGCCGTCTCCGCCTGCCCATCCCACCGGGCGTTAATGCGGATCGACGCCCCATCCACGGCCCACATCATCGCCGGCCGCTCCGCGTCGCCCGTCGGCTCCATCTCGATCGCCCCATACCCGCCCGTCAGCGCGTCTTCGATCACCTGTTCAATCAAGGTGCGAAAACTGTCCACCGCGTTCGGATCTTCCAGCGTCCTGCGCAGCGCCCGCAGCTTCCTCTCCGTAAACGCCACGTCGCCCGACCGCACCCCGCGCCGCACCCGCACCTGCCAGTCCATCGCGGCAATGCGGTCCTTGATCACATTGATCGCCCGCCGCACCACCGGTGTCTCCGCAAACCGGCGCAGGTTCACCGGAGTCGGCTTGGGCAGCAGCCGCCCCGGAAACTGCACTGGACTCAAAACCGCGGGCAGCGCCAGCGTTTTGCGCTCCGCCTCGGCATCGGCTGCACTCGCCGCCAGGCCGGTCCTGCGGCCGCTTCCGGTCGCCTGCCGCCAGATATCACGCAACTGTTCGCTTACCCTCACGCGCACCTTCCTCTTCCCGCCCAAAAGCAAAAGGCGCAGCCTGTATCGGCCGCGCCTCTCGATCTTGGTTTCGTTTTGCTAACTGCCGGCTCTTAGCTCCCAGCTTTGAGCTACCAGCTTTGAGTTGCCAGTGAAAAACCGTTGTTTGTAACTGACAAAATCAATCCTACAACAAACCGACTTAATTATCGGCAAACTTACAAAAGAAATTTCAACCCCATTCTGAACCAGGTCAAAGCCCGCATTCCAGAGCTGATAGCTAAGAGCTAACAGCTAAAAGATGTCTCTCAAATTCGCAGCTCCCGCCTTGCCGTCTCCGCCACTCTACCCAGGTCCGAAGTCGTCAGCACCCTTATCTGGTGCTCTTCCATGATCTCAACGCCAAATCGGTACATCTCCAGCCGCTCCGGCACTTCCCCAGCCGCTCCCGCCCCGGACACGCCTAATTGGGCAGCCGGCTCAATCACGGCAGTCAATTCCAATTGCGCCTTCTCCACGCGTTCCACGCCGGC
>PLPU01000164.1:0-6944 GCA_003159975.1 Acidobacteriaceae bacterium | reverse complement strand
TGCTCAAACTCCGTCCGCATTTTGGCCTGGATCGCCGCCCGTCCTCTCAGCCGCGGCACGCGTTCTCGCGGCGCCGGATCCACATAAAGGCGCATCAGCTCTTCCATCCCCGCCGGCAGGCTCTCCGCCAGATACGCCTTGGCCTCAGTCATCTGCACGTTCAGAGAAAGCGCTTCGGTCAGCAGCCGCATCAGATCTCCGTCCGGCTCCGCCTGGAAGCGCCTGCGCAACTCGCTCTCCATGCCCTCCAGAACGGCCGTATCCGCCTCCGGATCGAGGCAGCGCACGCGGCGCCAGTCGCGCGTAAACCGCACCTGCGCCCCATCCCGGCTGCCCTGCTCCCGCAGGATCACGCCAATGTGCACAAACTCGTTCCGCACCGCATCCGGAACATACCGGAGCAGTTGAAACTCACATGCCCGCCGCTCGCCGTCGCTGCTCATCGATAAGAACCCCGAGCTGTCAGTTTTCAGTTGTAAGTTGTCAGTTGTAAGTTGTCAGCCCATTGCTAGCAACTTCCAAAAATGGGCCTCGGTCCCGCGAGCCAGGTGCGCACCGGCAACCGAAACTGAAAACTGACAACTGAAAACTGACAACTTAAAACTTAAAACTTAAAACTGATCTCTGAAAGCTGTCTCCTCAATTCACCCTCCCCGCAATGCTAGTCCCCCATGGCATCCCCATCCAGCCCTCTCCCGCAGTTTTTTCCCCCACCCCGCCCCAATTGGGAAACGGCTTCCGATCCGACCTCCCAAACCCCTCAATCAACTCCCTGATCCGGCTTCGTCTGGCCAGCAGCTTTTCCACCAGCATTTCCATGTCGCTCAAATCCCCGCCATACCACTCCGGCGGAACCTCGTTGGCTGCCGCCCAAACCGTCTCCGCCGCCATCGTCTCCATCCGTGTCAGCCACGGCTCGAATGACTCCCATCCGGTGATCTCCCGGTACACGTCGTTGCGATAATAGACCCCCCGCAGCGGTGCATCCTCAAACCGCCACTCCCCGGCGTGAAAGCAATACCCAAAATCGATGAACACCGCACGGTACCTGCGTTCCCGCTGCCTGCGCGTAAACACCGCCTGCCGGCCGTTGGCGTTTCCGGTCCACTTGTCCAGCGCCAGGATGCCGGCAAACTCGCCCAGGTTCCTCACCTCGATCAACTGTTCCTCGGGCAGAAAGTCCGTCACCTGCCCGGGCATCAGCCCGCCCACAAACCGCGACCCGAACTGCAAGCCATGCTCGCATTTCACGCGCGTCCGCCCCAGGTCGATCTCCAGTTCCGGCGTGTTCTCGATCAGCCAGCTCGATACCTCGACCAGCTCCGCTTCCGGCGCCGTCAGCCCAGCCGCCACCGCAATCCGGGAAGCCATAAACTCATTGGCCAGCACCCTTCGGTGCTGCGGGTTGTTTTGGAACTTCACCACGTACACGTGGCCGTCCGCGCCCAGCATCAACTGGCCCTGCGCACCGCCCCGCATCCGCCGGATATGCTGCACCGCCACAACCGCCAAGCCCGCTCCCGTCTTTCCAGGATTCCTACTCGAATTCTAAGCGCACAAAGCAGAGATCAGGGATCAGTGATCAGGGATCAAGGTTCAGAAACCAGACCGCACCGTCGAATCCCGGCCCTCTGCCCGCCTAAGACTCATCAGCGACAACTGATCTCTGATCTCTGACCACTGATCTCTGATCTCGCCCCCAGCCCGATCGCCATCGCCATCACCCGGTCGTCGTGCGTCCCCGCCCGCGCTCCCGTTGCGCCGTTCGGCTGCCTCACAAAACTCCTGCACTCCGCCAGAAGCTTCCGGCTCTGAAAGCACTCCGGCCGCTCCACCAGCGCGGCGCCCAGCCTCCCCAACACCGCCGGCCGGCTTACGGAAGTCGTCAACCACCCCGCCTGCCCGCCTTGTCTGTACACCCGCTTGCACTTGCACATCGTCTCCACAAACGCCAGCACGCCGCTGCCGTGATTGTTTCTCTCCACCACCAGCCACGCGTCGTTATACTCCGCCGCCAGTTTCGTCATCAGCTTCGCCAGTTCCAGCCCGCCCATGTGCCCGGCAAACTCCGCGCACTGCAAGCCCGTCTCCATCTCCAGCACCTCGGCCGCGGAAAAATCCCCATCGCTGCCGCCGCCTGCCGGATCAACCGCCACCAGGTACTCCTTGCCCTTCACCGGCGGCAGCCAGNNCTCCAGCTCAAATACCGAGTTTCCGCTGGCCAGAAAGCAGCTATCCTCATCCTCGGCATACTCCTGCCGCGCCAGCCCGCGAAAGTTTGCCCGTATCTGCCGCCGGTACCCGATCTGCTTGAGGTTCAGTCCCGCCCGCGCCATCAGATCCCGTTCTTCCCCGGTCAGGCTCTCTGCTCCCACAGCCGCTGACCGGTACCGCTTCTCCATCCACCACGGAAAAAAGTGCCGCACCATTCCCGTCCTGGCCGCGTTCTCCCACTCTTCGTGAAAGCATCCTCCCACCCCGTCCGGCGTCGACTCCAAAATCAGCTCCGCTCCCGGCGCCATCGCCGCTCGCAAGCCCGCCAGTGTCTCCGCCGCATCTCCCGGCCATCGCGCCAGCTCCGAGCAGTGCAGATTCTGCACCGTCATTCCCCGCCCTGCATTCCTGTCCCCCGCACTCACCACCCGGTATGTCGAGTCGATCCGCGGAAACACAATCTGCCGCACGTTGTCCCGGGAAGTCCTGAGCGGCCCCTCCCGTAGCCTTTCCGGCAGCCAGTCAAAAAACCGGTGAACGATCCGGAAAATCTCTTCCGCCGCCTCCTGCGTGTGCGCCACCTCCAGCGTCAGCGTTCCGGGCCGGGTAATGGTCTTCAGAAAGAACCGCGCAGCCACCCACGTCGTCAGTCCCATCTGGCGCGCCTTCAGCACAATGTTCTGCTCGCCCCGCCACCGCTCAAACTCCTGCTGCACCCGATTCGCCTTCAGCTGCGCCGGCTTTCCCTCGCGTGTCCTCACCAGCAGCATCCGCTTCGCCAGTTCTATCGCTACGGTTCGGCTTGGCATACTTGTCGGCCTCTGGTCCAAAATCCTCCCAACTCTCTCCAGTTCCTCGATGGTCGGATCTTCAAGGCTTAACTTCCAATCCAGTTCTTCAGCCGTCAGCCCATCAGCCTCTCTTGCCACATGTCCCCCGTCTGCCTATGGCAGTAATTCGGTTCGCTTGAAATGCCGAAGGCGCCGCACCTACGGTCGGAATTCCTCCAGCCATGGTGTCTGTGCCGATGCTGGTGTCCGCGGCCATTGCGCAGACGATGTCCCCCGCTGCCTGGGCTGCGGCAGGGGACAGGAATAGAAAGGTGCGTCTGGGTTACAAGGTGCATGGCACGACGTTGATCGTTACCCTGGGCGCTGTCGTCCGCTCAAATCAAGCGACTGCGCATGGATCTTCCAAAGTTCAGACCTACCAATTGGAAAATTCTGCTGTCCAACCTGCACCGCCTGCGCCGCCCGCACCACAACCTGTATAAGAAAGGCAACTGCCACCGGACCCTCCTGCAACACTGAGGGTAGGCCAGGTCGATACGGCTGCCTGCGAAGAGAGGATGATTACCCCGCCGCCGCCGCCGCCGCCAGCACCTGTGTTATTGGCCGTCGCATTTCCTCCGGATAGTCCATTTGCGGTGATGCTTCCCGTGTGGGTTCCATCTGTGCCAATGAGCGAACCACAAATCAAAACCATCCCGTTGCTCGCGGCGCCGCCGGCGCCACCGGAACTACCCCCTGCACCACCACCAGCGCCGCTCAGTTTTAAACCATCTTGACCATTCGCACCGAGGGACGCTGCCCTTTGAAGTTGAACAACAGGCGTGCCTCCCGAGCCACCAGAACCGCCAGATGCGGTCCCTGCTGAGCCGCCGGATAAAAATGTGTTCCCTGTAGGACCACCTGAGCCGGTTCCAGCGGTGCCAATAGCAGCACCTCCACCACCTCCTCCTCCGCTTCCTCCTGCTGTTCCTACTCCGTTACCGCTTGCTGTGATCGTGCCCGCGATTGTGCATGTGCCTGTCGCATGAATCGTCAGACCAAAAAGAGTGTTTGCGGTCACCGTGTTCCCATAGGGCACCGTGAAATTTGTGTAGAAATAGACCCCGCTCATATTGCCGCTCGCATTCGTGTTCGCGCCGTCCGCTCCCGTGCCCAGGTATTGCAGCCAGGCTGGGACACTACGAACCAGCGGTGGAGCACCCGCGTCCTGTAACTGTGAACCGGTGCCGCTGAATACTGCCGCGTCTCCTGCCATGCTGCTCGTTGGCCCTGTAGCAGCGCCAGAGCCGGGTGACGAATGATTGAGTATGAATGCGGTGCCATACGAGGACAATCCGCAGTTATGATCCGAACTGTTAAAGATACCGCCGGGGTAAGACGACAAATTGTTGTCCAGAATCGCTCCGGAAGTGAGCAGGGTGTTGTACCCCCCATTCCCCTGCTGACCCATGCACCAAACATCCCTCACCTCGCCGGAAGTTCCCGCAAAGAAGTACCCCTGCGACCCGGCGGACGATATGTTTTGATTCCAGAACTGGCGAGCACTCTCAACGCTCCCACTACCTTGCAAGATGCCAGAGAGAACGTAAAGACTATCGGACATGTAGTTGGAAACAAGTCCGCTCGCGTTAAAACCAATGTCCGCGTTCCAAACATGGGCATTCAGAAGGGGAATATCCCCCGCGATGCCGTCAATCGCAGTCGGTGGATAAGCTGTGGTCGCAGTGTATGAAAAGGTGCCCGTCTGCCCGACGGTACAACCGGGGCACAGAATTGAAAACGATCCCGCCGTACTCGAAGTCGGGGTTACACTCTGAATCTGGACACTTTCGTTTGGTATCTGAGAACAAGCGGAGTTCGCTTCCACGGTAACCCACATACCTGTAGCAAGGGCATCGCCTATGCCGCCGCTATACCCAATCGTGGCCGTTCCGTTGCCTGTGGTGCACGTGCCTTCCATGAATTGAGAGAAACTAGGGTTGGTGTTTCCGCTGATGTCCACATTCTCAATACGACCGTCGTTGACGTAGGCCCAGAGCGCGTGCTTGGCTGAACCATTATCCGGCGCGATGCCGTAGTAGGCGCCGTAGTTCCCGGTGGTTCCGCAACCCGTATAGGCTACGGGATTCGAGATCGTTGTGCCTTTCCCGCCAGAAACATTCAAGACCGCGTAGCCGTTGGTTGTGCATCCAGTCCACGGGCTCGAGGTCCAGTAGTTAGTGGTGGGTGCATTCGTGGCGGGCATCACACGAAGAGGAATCGTGGGACTAACAAGACCATAGCCAGAGCAAATACTGGAACCAGTACCGGTTCCAGTGGGTGAGCATGTGTTTGGAATACTAAAACTAAGCGTTCCGTTTGTGTTTGTAACCGTAATCTGTGCAGGGGTTGTATTGTTAAGGCCGGTTCCAACCGGACTGTTGGATATAAAAACGTCCTCCACATTACAGCCATATCCCATTACAGCAGGAACCTCCCACTGTGGCGTCCCCAAATAAATGACTGAAGCGCCGAAACCAGAGTCTGTTCCGCCTGTTGCTTGAATGTTGCGCAGGAAGCAGTTGGCTCCTGTTGCCTCTCCATTGGGGCGGTCGATGCGAATGGCGCTTCCCGCATAAGGCCACGGGACAAGTCTCACGTTTTCAATCTCGATCGGCTGCGCGGATTGACTGGCAAGATAAGGCCGGTAAAACAAAGCCGCCCCTGCCGGAAAAGCTGAGCCGGATGTGATGGTTGCGTGCTGTCCATCAAACCAGATGGTAGGCGAGCTGCTCGAACTATATTCGGGGTACTTCAGCGGATAGCTGAGTGTGTACGTGGCGTTGGGCGCGGCGATGACCTTCTGTGAGACGCCCGTTGATAACACGCCTTCGTACGCTTGGCCCCAGGCGCACTCCAGTCCGTTGGTACATGGCCCGAAATGCGTGTATGTAGCGGACGTGGGGGCGCACGATGCGTAATATACGTTGGCAATTTGATTGCCGCATACTGAGCCGCGAGCGGTGACGTTGTTCCCAAACGTTCCATTGGCTGTCACACTGACGCCGTTCGCACCATCTGTCGTCAATCCGGGAGCAGCCGCTTGTGCACCCAGGTTCGCCAATGCGCCCGCCGCCGTCGAAGCTCCTGTCCCCCCGTTTCCCAACAGCACTGTCCCGGTCACATTCGAAGCAGTCCCGGAAACATTCCCTGCAACGTTGCCGGTGACGTTTCCGGTCACGTTGCCCGCAAGCGGTCCATTAAACTGCGCAGCAGCCAAAGTCCCCGTCAGCGTACCGCCAGTGAGCGGAAGCGAAGCGCTTGCTGTAGATTGCGCGGCAGCGGCTGCGGAGCGGGCCGTCGAATCGTCTGCTGAACCGGTACTGAGCGCACTTTCCTCCGCCTCGGCGCGGGCCGTTTCACCTGCTGAGGTTCCAGCGGGATCGAATGCCGATATGTTTTGCGTTGCAGCCGATCCGAGACCTAGATTCGTTCGCGCACCCGACACTGTTGTAGCCCCCGTACCACCATTCCCTGGCGCTACNNGTCCCGGTCACGTTCGAAGCAGTCCCGGATACATTGCCGGTCACATTGCCGGTAACATTGCCTGTTACGTTTCCCGTCACACTACCCGCCAACGGCCCATTCAATTGTGGAGCGGTCAGCGCCCCCGTCAGCGTGCCGCCTGAAAGCGCCAATCCACCGAGATTCGCCAGTGCGGCCGCCGCCGTCGAAGCTCCCGTCCCTCCGTTTCCCAACAGCACCGTCCCNNGATACATTGCCGGTCACATTGCCTGTAACATTGCCTGTTACGTTTCCCGTCACATTCCCCGCCAACGGCCCATTCAATTGCGGTGCCGTCAAACCTCCCGTCAACGTGCCGCCAGCGAGCGGAAGAGAAGCGCTAGCTGTGGATTGCGCTGCTGCGGCCGCGGAGCGGGCCATTGAATCGTCTGCTGA
>PLPU01000178.1:0-4896 GCA_003159975.1 Acidobacteriaceae bacterium | reverse complement strand
GGCTGCAACCGGGCCTAATAGGCTTGCAACTGGTCTAGCGGGAGGCGGACGCGGAAGCAGGTTGAGCCGGGCTCGGATTTCACGCTGAGGTGGCCGCGGTGCTTGCGAACGATGCGCATGGCNNTTGTCGAGGCCGAGGCCGAGGCCCTGGCCGGGCGGCTTGGTGGTGAAAAAAGGCTCGAAGATGCGGTCCTGGAGCTCGGGGGGAATGCCGGGGCCGGTGTCCCAGATCTCAACCAGCAGCATTTCAGCTTCAGGGCGGCAGGTGATACGCAGATTGCCGCTGTTGCCGAGTGCGTCGAGCGCGTTCTCGATCAGGGCGGTCCAGACCTGGTTGAGTTCGCTGCCGTAGGCGCTGATTCGGGGCAGGCCGGGCTGGTAATCGCGCGTGATGAGGACGTTGGTCATGCGCGACTGGAACATCTGCAAAGTGGCGTCGAGGCCGGCGGGGACGTCGACTTCGAGAATGGGGGCACGGTCCATGTAGGAGTAGGTTTTGACGGCGCTGATGAGGTCGAAGATGCGGGCGGTGGAGTGGACGAGCGTGTCGACGGAACGGGAGGTGCGCAGAAAGCGTGCGAAGTACTCCAGCGAGACGGTGGTTGCCTCGCCGCCCAGGAGGGATTCCAGTTCCTCAAGGTCGGCGATGGAGACGTCCTGTTCGGCGAGTTGTGGCGCGATGTCCCAAGGCTGGGCGGCGCCAAGGGCGGCCAGCCAGGCGCGGATGGCTTCTTCGCGGACGATGATGGAGGTTGCGGATTGCGCGTCGGGGGGTATGACGCGGCTGAAGATTTCTCGTTCCCAGGCTTGAACGGCCTCGATCTGCTCCTGGGAGAGACAGAGGTTGACAAGCTTGAAGCGGTTCTGGCGGTTGGCGCGCAGCTCCGTGACCAGACTGGACGCGGCACGTTGGGCGGCGGAGGCGGGATTGTTCAATTCATGGGCCAGATTGCCGGCCAGCTTGCCGAGGGCGTTGAGTTTCTCAGCCTGCTGCTCGATGCGGGTGACCTCGCGGACACGGTCGAGGAGCGTGGAGACAACCCGCTGGGCCATGGATGGGATGGCCTGGAGCATCTCAGGGAAGAGCGACTTGTGAATGAGCAGCGCCCACACGGGGGAGACGGCAAAGCCCTGACCGCCGGAGGCCTTCATGCGCGAGAAGGGCAGGTAGCCGGTCATCTGTCCGGCGCGGCCGATGAACAGCTCCATGGGACCGCCGCTGTGACGGCGCACATGAAGTTCACCCTTGAGGATGAGGATCATGCGGTCGGCGGGAGTGCCCTCTTCAAAGAGGATGTCGCCAGGTTGCGCGACGACCTCTTCGCCGTGGCGGGCGAGCCAGAGGCGGTCTTCGAGGGGCAGGCCTTGCAGGGGGGTAACGTGGTCGATCGCAGCGGCGATTTCTTCCGCTGGAGTGGGACAGGCAGGCGGGGTGAGGGCAGGGGAAGAGGAAAGCATCCGGGTGACCTCCTGGGTGCAGTTTCAGGATAGCCGATTTCGGCATCTGCGGTGGGCGGGATCGGAGGCCGGCGGGGAGAGGCGCGCTTTCGGGTTGTATTTCGTCCTGTGCCGGAAATTATTTAATCGTGTAGTCAAGCTTTGGATACCAGTCGATACTCCGGCCATCCGGCGTCAAATCGAGCATCGACCAAAGGGGATCGAGATCTGGAGCTCCGCGTGGATCCTGGCCGGGGTCAGACATTTCTCCGCTCATCTCACCGCTCAAGAAGTGGCAAACCTTTCCATTGCGTCTTGTGAAGACGCTAAACCCCGGGATATCCGCGTCCTCGGCACTCACGTAGGTGCGCGTGTAGTCCCCAGAGGCGTCAGAGAGGAACGGCAGATTTCGAAAGCCGCGCTGCGTTTTGAATTCCCTCAGCCGTTCGATGGGAGAACGCGCAGTGACGGCGATGGCTACGCGTTCTCGCAGATTCACGGCGGTTCCATTCCAGGCACTCAAGAAGGAGGTGCACGAGGGGCACGGCGACTTGCGCTGCGGTCCGTACATCATGCTGTAGACCATCAATGTTTCTCTGCCACCGAAGAGAGTGGTGAAGCGGACGGGGCCTGACTCCGAGAAGAATTCGAAATCCTGAGGAATTTCGCCACCCGTGGGCAGAGCTCGCCGCTGATTCGCCACACGTTCGATGTGGCGGCGCAGTTCGATTTCTTCTGCCAGCAGAGCATTACGAGCCGAGCGATAGGCTGAACTCTCATGAGGAAAGTGGGACTTGTTCTTATCGGCAAGCTGCTGGGCTGGGATGAGCACGGGTGCGTCTGCCATCGAAACCTCCATGGATTTCGTTCATCTCTTGGATGCGAAACGGACGGCGTACGATTACCAGTCCATTTGGCGCATGCGCTCGAGGATGATTGCGCTGTAGCGGCCCATGCGCTCGGGGCGTCGCTTGAGGGGAGCAGGGAGAACGGCGGCAAGTTGTGCTGACTGTTCCCGGTCGACAGTGCGGGCTGCGGTCTTATAGTAGGTGTGGCACGCCGCATCCGCGCCATAAATACCGGGACCCCACTCCACCACGTTGAGGTAAAGCTCGAGAATGCGCTGCTTGCCGAGGACCAATTCGGCGATTGGCACCAGCGTAAACTCCATGCCTTTGCGCAGGCCATTGAGCAGAATGGAGCGGCTGGTTCCGAAGAACAGGTTCTTTACGAGTTGCTGCGTGATGGTGGACCCGCCGCGGATGCGACCGCCTTCCAGATCGTGGTCGGCTGCGAGTTCCATCGCTTGCCAATCNNGGAACGAATTTGTAATGTGCCAGGTAGGGCTTGTGGTGAACGAAAGCCTGGAGGCGGCGCTCGATATGGACCGCGGTTGTCGGTGGGTCGATCCAGCGGGTGGCTACGAGGGTGAGCGCGGCTAGCGACCACATCAGAACGACGCAGAGGCCGAGCCATCGAAGCGATGATCGGAGGAGACTTTTCCGAGGCGGGGGAATGGGGAGAGTGTTTGACGTTTCCAGCGTTTCAGTCACACTCCAGAATAACCACCTGCGGTGAGGCAGACGGCATCTGCGGTGCGGCAGACGCTCGCGGGGGGCTCGCATTGGCTTTTCTGCTTGCCATCGGGTCAGGCTGCGCGCTCGGCGCCGATCCATTTGCTGGAGTCGCCGGGGTTGAGGCGCTTCAAGGGGATCGCACCGGCGATGGCGAGGACGATGATGGCGGGCTCGATGGGCTGGCGATAATCCATCAGCGGATGGGTGATGTAGTACGTGATGGGGAAGATGGCGATGAGCACCAGGTAGGGCAGGAAGGCGGTGCGATTGAATCGCCAGAAACGGCGAATGCCGCGGAGCATGAAGAAGGTCATGAAGCAGACCTGGAAGATGTTGCCGATCTCGTAGGGCTGCTCGTGAAACTCCTCGGCGGACATGCTCCAGAAGCCGGTCCAGTAATAGAAGACGCGGCGGATGGTCTTGTGGATCATGAACTCCGGATGGGCGCGGATGTAGTTGACGGCGAGCGCGTGTTTTTCCTTGAGGAAGCCGGCTTCACCGAGGGTGAGCCACTTCCGCATTTCAGCGGGATTGCTGGCGGGGTGGGCGAAGCTGGGATCAAGCGCGGTGTCGCCGCCGTTGTCGTCGTAAAGCTCGAGCCAGAAATTGTCGCGGACGGGGCAGAGAATGCCGAGGGCGCGGTAGTTGCGAATGGTCCATGGGGTTAGGACGGCTGCTGCGGCGAGGCCGGTGAGGACGAAGTTGAGAAGCCAGCGGCGGCTTGGTTTGTCGAGGCCTGCTTTGCCGAGTTTTGCTTTGGTGGGTTTTGCTTTGCGGAGTTGCCACGCGGCGAGGAAGGCCAGGAAGGGCAGCGTGGAGAGCGTGCTGGGGTTGGAGAGCGCGGTGAGGCCGGCGAGCGCGCCCCAGCCGATCCAGGCTAGTGGATTGGCGGTGCGATGGATGCGCTGGGCGATGCAGAAGCTGGTGGTGAAGAGCAAGCCGGTGAGCGAGTATTCCCAGACGCGGCCGGCGGAAAAATAAATGGCGAAGGGATAGAGAGCCCATACCCAGGCGGCGATTTTTGCGGCGCGCGTGCCGAGCGAGTAGTTGGCGCTGAAGTAGACGGGGATGCAGGTGAGGGCGCTGAGCAGGCTGTTGGTGGAGAGAATTACGAATCCAGAGGTAAGCGTGTAGACGCCGAAGAGGCGGAAGACCACGGAGAGCAGCGCGGGATAGAGCGGAGGCTGCATGGCTGTGGGTCCGGACCAGGGCCAGTAGGGTGAGCTGAAGCCGTGGCCGGTGGCGAGGGCGCGGGCGATCCAGCCCATCTCCCAGCCGAAGGCCTCGTAGAATTTGCCGGCGTCGGGCAGGTCACGGTAGGTGAAGAAGACGACGATGAGGCGGACGCTGAAGGCCGCGAGGAGGATGGGGAGCAGGCGGCGGAAGGTGCTTTTCTGCGCGGGTGCAGCAGTGGGGGAAGTTTGAGTCGACATATTTCCGTTTCAGCAGATCAGGTGGTCATTCTCTATTGGAACACAGGAGGGCAGGCGCGAATGACGGCGCGGCGCACCGGCTTCCTGCTATGATTCCGATCTCGGAAAAATGCGGTGGGAAGATATGGCGTTGAATGCGTGAAACTTGCGCGGACAGGTGTGCGTAGTGTGGAACAGAACTCATTTGATCTGATGGACAAAAGAATCTCGGAGGGTATCTGCATGAAGCGTTGGATGGTGAACGCGGCGTGGGCGTGTGTGTTGGCGCTGGGTTGTGGCGTGGGCTTTGGGCAGGGCACGGATGAGGCGGCAGTGAAGGCGCGGCTGGAGCAGGTGGCGCAATCGTACACGGCAGGGAACGCCTATATGGGAACGGTGCTGGTGGTGGATGGCGACAAGGTGCTGCTGGACAAGGGGTACGGCATGGCGGACCTGGGATGGGGCAATGC
>PLPU01000368.1:19604-22931 GCA_003159975.1 Acidobacteriaceae bacterium | reverse complement strand
TTGAGCCAAAATCTCAGATTTGCACTGCGCCAACTGGGCCGGAACCCCGGATTTACACTGACCGTGGTCTTGACGCTGGCGCTCTCGATAGGGTAATTATATCGTTGGCTAATCCAAACTTAGGTGTTGAAGATTGCCCAACCCTTATCCTTAGCTTTGGACAGCAATTTGGCATATTCCTTCTGCGTCAGGAATTGGGTGTATTGCCCGAATTTAATGTTTTTCCTTTCGGCGTCGAACGTGTAGTAGCACGTGCGATAGCCTAACAACGAACCGTCCCAATAGGGGGTTGCCGGTTTGATCTGCTGGATGAGATGTTTGTAATCGGAAACGATAATGTACACTTCATCTAAAACAAGCCCCATTTTATTTCGGGTAGTCCCGCCTTTTTCCTTGAAGTGAACTTCCTTGCCGATGCATGAGGCCGCTTCAAGTCTCTGCTGTTGTCCCTTAGTCATTTTCTTAGCCATAGCCATTTCCCCCTAGATCAGAAGTATAGTCTTAGCTAGTCTTTTTGCTCGCCCTAGTCTTGGCATTGCGATGCTTCTCTTTCGCTTCCCGCCTCAACACCTCAGCTTTAGGAACCGACATGACCATTCGAAAAGCGCGCTCAAAGTTGTTGAACTGATTCTCAGCGTTGCACTGTGCTTTCAGTTCTTCTGTTGGCTTCGGTATGGGCTGTTGCTTCATTCCTAGTTCCCTCCGGAATTTGGCGGAAGAGGATTGGTGGTTCCTGGCTGGCTTACGCTCGGCGCAGGTAAAGCAGGAAGAGGGCCGGTTGCCGGGGTAATCAATGGTTGTTGCTTGTACTTGTCGGGCAGGCAGTGAGTGTTGCTGGGGATGCAGACGGTCAGCGCCAGATTGAGCAAGTCCGCTGCTTTATCGTGAGGCTTGTTGTCCCATGTGATGAACTCGTCACATTTCGTCTCTAGGGCGGACGCGATATGGATGGAATCGGCCCCGCTGAAAGATAGGCCGTGGGCCCACCGCAGATTTCTGGCTTTCTCTGCTACAAGTACGCTGTCCTGCACGAGGAACACATAGCGACCGGACGTGAGGAACTTCTTGAAAAGTGTCTTCACATCATCACTCACATCCCCCTTCGCATGTGCGCATTCGGCAATGGTGAGGGTGGAAGTGAGAACCTCTATCTCTTCATCGAATGCTGCATGGAGAAGTTCTTTGAGAAACCATAGGTCATTTTCGCGGCTTGCTTCGTGCTTGCCGACAGATTGCAGGGCAAGCTCAATGAAGCAGCACGAATCCATGTAGACCTTTGGTTTAGCTGGCACGTTCCCTCACATCGTCAATGAATCCCTGTAGGCTCTGATCTCCAAGCAGCCCAGGAGCGCAACCAACGAACCGCTCGAAATCCTCTGTCGAGAAGGTATCTGCCAGCTCGATCCTCGCAACCCTGAGTTCCTCGATCTGGCGGTTTACAAGGTCCGTCCTTATAGTGCCGTAGACATGCACGACCGCATTCTGTTCATTGAGAACAGCGGCAAGCTCTTCGTACTGCTTCCGACTGCTGTAGACGCACTTTACAAGATCGCCTGTAGAAAGTTCGCGCAACTGGAAATGAGCTGGAGACGCACCAAAGAAAACAGAGTGAATCACACCTTGAACGCCACCATACGAGCGAACGAGCCCTTGGATTTCCGAGGTAATCAACAGAGCCTGTTGCTTCGTTAATTCGCACCACTCATCGCCCTGTCCATCAGCGTCGGGGTTCGGAAGGCCGAACTCCGCCGTCTCTTCCGCATCCATAGGGTCAGCGATCTTGGCATATTGGCGGATCGTAGAAGGGCGAACACGGGCATCCGGCTTCCGTTGAGCGACATTGCGGAACACCTGTTTGAACTCTTTCTCCTTTAACTCTTCAACTGGATCAACCTTCTCGGCAACAAAGCCGAGTGAGCCATTAGAGAAATCAATGCCGATCCATCCGGCACCTAGTTCAATATTTAAATCTTCTCCAAGCAATCCTAAAAATTGTTGTATTTCAGCGGAAATGCTGGCAAGCTTCTTGAGCGGAATTCCCTTCCGGCCCTTGTTGAGAATGATCGGGATGCGCAAATCAGCCATGTGATACACTCCTAGTTGCGCATGTCCGTTCGGCGTTGCGACCGCCGAGCGTACTGGATGAGGAATTCACGATTTTTGAGGGCTGCGGATCACCGCAGCCCTTTCCGCTTCTTGCCGCGCCCCTGTCTGCCTCTCAGCAAAGGGGCATCCCTGTTGAACTGGATTTACCAGTCAATTCCTTGTATGTCACGCGCTTTCCCGTCAGCCCCATCCCGGCCATGCTAAACCTCTTTGCGTCCGTTGTCTTCCGATTGTTGAACCGGAACGACTGCTCATCTAGGTAACGAAAAAGGTGGAATGGCTCAACACTAACATAAGTGCCGTTGATGCCGCGCTTTAACAGACTCCAGAAATTCTCTAGCCCGTTCGTGTGGATACGGCCATTGACGTACTCGACTGCATGATCCACAACCCGATGAACAAAGTCAGTTTCCAGACCGCGATAGGACATGAGCGCATCGGTATAGAGCGCCGCGCCAGCCTCAACATGCTTCTTCACTTCGGCGTGGAGTTCCTTCTTTTTGCGGCTGCTGATAACCTTCGTGCGCACCTTGCCGCCGCGCTCAAGCAATCCTATGACGGCAGTCTTATCCTTGCCGCCCGTGCCAGTGATCCTCCGTTCGCGCTTGCTCTTGTGCATGTTCCGGGCCTTGCCTCCGATGAACGTTTCATCGGCTTCGACTTCGCCGCCCAACTTGCCAGTTGCGTATTCGTCTTGCATGGTCAGCCGAATCCGATGATCCATAAACCAGGCCGTCTTTTGTGTGACGCCGAGCGCTCTAGCAATTTCGCAACTACTGATTCCATTTTTGCAGTTGACAATCAGCCACATCGCCACAAGCCATTTATCGAGACTAATGGGCGAATCCTCCATGATCGTCCCAACCTTCGCGGAGAACTGGCGCTTCGCGTGATGGCTGCTGCACTGCCAGCGTCCCTGATTGCCAAGGAACTTTACCTTGCTGCTTCCGCAGGTCGGGCAAGTAACAACGCCGTTCGGCCAACGCCATGCCAGCATATAATCAAGGCAATTGGCAGGATTGGAGAAGTAGATCACGGCCTCTTGGAGCGTCTTTGGTTGCATGTCCATGATTAAAGAGTACCGGAAAACCGTGGATTAGTCAAGTATATAATTGCCCTAAGTTAGGTCATTATTGCGAAACCAGGGATGCTGTATCCCGAAAGCACTCGCCGCAAAGTTGACGCGACCAGCAGGGAGCGGCAACCCCGCTCAAAACTGAA
>PLPU01000368.1:1381-19586 GCA_003159975.1 Acidobacteriaceae bacterium | reverse complement strand
GCCCTCCGCTGAACATGGCTTCAGCCACGGGCCCTTCGCCGCACACGACAGTTTTTTTCCCAAAGAATTGTTCTGTAGTTTTGCCGATAATTTCTCACCAAAAGCGCACAATTGAAATCATGAAGGCGAGTCCGGAAGGCATCCGTTCAGCGTGTCAGCGATGTTCCCGGTCCGTACCCCTCCACGTACCCCCCTACCCCCCCTCCCCGTTTCTATGAAAACAAAGCACTTAACCCTTCCGCCAATTTTTAGCTGAAGAAAACAAACAAGTTACAGATAGGGCAATTGCGGAAAACCGCCATTTTTCACCATTACTGGGGCAACTTCGCGGGCCTTCCATGCTGTTTCTTGTCAGCAAAGTCTCCGCGGTGGTTTAAGTTCAGTGTGTCGGCGCTTGTGAACCTGGCGGACCTTCCCGTTCCTGCCACATTGATCCGCCGTCACTCGTTCCGATCCCCTTTTGGAGATGCACATGAAACTCAATCGCATGAGTTCGATCGCCGCCATTGTCTCGCTGTCAATCATTTTCATGGCCGCTGTCGCCCCGCCGAGCGGACCGCCCGCAACCGCAAACGCATCGACCACGGACGATGAAGCGCGCGGCCGCGCCTGGTGGGCACATGTGCAATATCTCGCCGCCCCCTCGATGAAGGGCAGGCAGACGGGCAGCGAGGAATTCGAGAAAGCCGCGGCAGCCCAACTCAACGACTTTCTTGCGGACCTCGGCCGGGCCGTTGCCGACGACCCTGGCAGGCCGCATTACCTCGATTCGAGCTTCTTCAGGCGCTTCGAAAATCCCAGGTAGGCCGATTGCGCTGGGAGTGTGTGAGCCCTGCGCTGAAGGGCGGCACTGTGCAAGTAGCCACTTCTTCTATTGCATCCGTCGCGCATCCCATCTAAGATGCGTCAATTGATGCCCATGCCCCAGGCAGCTCCCATCCCGATGATCCCCCCGCCGGCCGTCCTGCGGCTACGGCTGGGAAAGGTCTGCGTCGCCGTCCAGGGCGGCTCTCCGGCGGAACTGGTGGAGCGGGCCGAGGCTGCTCTGAAGGACTCGAAGTTTCTTGAATTCCGGCTTGATTCCCTTCCCAAACCGGCCGCCGCTCTGCCCCGGCTCAAGGAATTCCTCGCCGAACATCGCGAAGTTACGGCGATCGCCACCTGCCGGCGCAGGAACAATGGCGGCAACTTCGCCGGATCGTTGAATGCGGAGATTGAGGTATTGTCCGCCGCGGCTGAGGCCGGCTGCCAGATTGTGGATCTCGAGGTTGAGTCGGCCGAGGAAGCGCGTCCCGCCCAGTTGACCAAGTTGCGGCTGACGGGCGCGGCTCTCCTGGTGAGCTTTCACGACTTTACGCGGACCAAGGGGCTGGAGCAGGCAGCCTCGCGCATTGAGGCCTTTGCCCCTGACTTCGTCAAGGTGGTTTCAACGGCGCGAACGCTGGCCGACAACCTTGCCGTGCTGCGGCTGATCGAGGATCGGTCGCTCTCCGCGCACATTGTAGGCATCGCCATGGGCGAAGAGGGTCTGTTGAGCCGGGTGCTGGGCCCGAGGGCCGGGGCNNGCGCGCACCCTGCACGACCTCTACCGCATCGAGCATCTCGACCAGGCTACGCGCATCTTCGGCGTGGCCGGTAATCCCATCGCCCACTCGCTTTCGCCCTTGATGCAGAACACCGCCTTCCGCCGCGGAAACGTGAACGGCATGCTACTGCCGCTGAAGGTTCGCGCGCTGGCCGACCTGCTGACCGTAGTGCGCGAGCTACCGCTGAGCGGCGTCGCCGTGACCATGCCTCTCAAGCAGGAAGTGCTGCCCCACCTGGCCAACATGGACCCCCTCACCGCGCGCATCAAGGCCTGCAACACTTTGCGCACCGGCGCCGACGGCAAGCTCTACGGATTCAATACGGACGTGGCCGGCGTGGTGCGGCCGCTTGAAAAGCGCATCCGGCTCAAGGGAGCGCGGATTGCCGTGCTGGGCGCTGGCGGTGCGGCGCGTGCTGCCGTGTTTGGGCTTGTCGATCAGGGCGCGGAGGTTTTTGTAGTCAACCGCACCCATGAGAAGGCCGTTGCTCTGGCCAGGGAAGCGAAGGCTAAATCGCTGAAGCACGAGGTATTCGCGAAGCAGCATTTCGATGTGCTGCTCAACTCGACACCATGCGGCATGGCGGACAACAAAGAATCGCTGCCGATAGCCGAGAACGAACTGAACGCCGGCCTGGTCTTCGACATGGTCTACAACCCGATGGAAACGCCGCTGCTGAAACTGGCGAAATCGCGCGGAATTCCCGTGGTGACCGGCCTTGAAATGTTTGTGCAGCAAGGCGCGCGCCAGTTTGAAATCTGGACCGGCAAGCCCGCTCCCGAGGCGGAGATGCACCGCGTGGTGGAACTGGAGCTGCGGCGGCGGGGGTGAAGACGGGCCGAGATTCCCGGCTTGAACCGAAAGATGCACACAGCCTATTTTGTGTATAATTACACACATGAAGAGCGCGGAGGTCGTCCGCAGGCTTGAATCGGAGGGTTGGCAAAAGGCGCATCAAGCCGGCAGCCACATCAAGTTCAAGCACCCGGAGAAACCTGGCGCCGTAACCGTTCCGCATCCGAAGAAAGACCTTCCCATAGGCACGCTGCGCAGCATCTATCGGCAGGCTGGCTGGCATTGGAGGTGAGAAATGCTCTATCCGGTTTATGTTCACGTCGGCGACAAGAAGCACGCGCACGGAATCGAATTTCCTGATTTTCCGGGGTGCTTTTCCGCCGCGGACGACTGGCAGGAGATTAACCGGATGGCGCAGGAGGCCGTGGAATGCCACATGGCGGGCGAGAAGCTGCCCATCCCCGCGCCGACCGCTCTGGAAAAGCTGGCCGCCGACCCGCGCTACGAAGGTGGCGTGTGGATGCTGGTCGACCTCGATTTATCGCGCATCGATCCGGCGCCGAAGCGCGTCAATATCTCCCTGCCCGGCTCATTGCTCTCGCAGATCGATACTTACGCGCAAGCTCGTCATCTGAGCCGTTCCGGATTCCTTGCCAAGGCTGCACAAGAGGCCATGAGCAGCGAGTAAGGCAAGTTCGGACTCCCAGGTCCCAAAAGCGGGACCTGGGGCGCTCGGCATAATGCTTCTACGGGAGGCATTTTGTGGCAACAGGAATTGTATCCAGAGATCCGAACAAGAATGTTGAGCAGCTCTTCGCCATGCTCAAGAGCGTCAGCGAGTTCGACAAGATCGAAGTTCGCGGGATTGTCAACACGATCATTTTACCGACGGAGCGTGAGATGTGCTTTCAGCTCGTCTATCACCGCTGTGTCGCCAATATTGCGTCGTTAAAAGTCCTTACCGACCGCCAACACTTCCAGGCAATTTCGATGATCACGCGAAATCTGTTCGAACTTTTGGTGGATATCAAGCTGATTGACATCATCCTCGATGCGGTTCCAAAGATGATCGGATTTATCGATGTCGAAAAGCTCCGATGCGCTCGAAAGATTGTCCGATTCAAGGCAGCACACCCTACAATCGCACGCGACGACTCGATTTACCAGTCATACATCGCATCTGAAGGAGCCCGCATAGACTCCATGAAGGCAAGACTCTGGCCCGGCGTAAGTCGGCTTGACCATTGGTCCGAGAAGACGGTAAGGGGTCGTGCTGAACTATTGGGAACGAGATACGAGGAGATTTATGAGGTCGAACAACCGCGCCTCAGCTGGCAGGTGCACTCAGGTCTGACCGGCATAGTCAATCTGAAGTTGGAGACTTTCACCGCTATGTGCGGCGTTGCGATCGCGTCTAGCGCCAACAGCTACGAGAGCATCCTTCTATCCGTAATCGAGGAATTTAAGATCGGCAAGGCAGACGAGAAAATCAAAGGCAAGCTCATGGCCGCGAAATTCGCTGCCTTCTCCGAAGATCAGGCCGAGGCAGACTTGATATTCAGGCACCTCACGACCTGATTGCTGAGTCCATAGTCCTCCCGGTTCCCAATCCGTATATCTGAGACTCCACTTTAAGTTATAGGGCTGCGTCCAACGCGCTTGACTTCCACCAGATAGTATATACAATAAACCTATGGGAATCACGTACGATCCCGCGAAGAATGAGCGCAACATCAAGGAGCGTGGGCTTTCATTCGAGCGGGCGGCGGATTTCGATTTCGAGAATGCCGTGTTCGCGGACTATTTCCGGAACGGCGAAATGCGACGCATTGGTGTGGGGTATCTGGACAAGCGGTTGCATCTGCTCTGCTATATCCCCAACCCGGGCGGAATCCGCGTGATCAGTTTCCGCAAAACCAACAAGAGGGAGGCAAAACTCTATGGCAAACCGCAAACCCTTGATTGATGAGGACGGCGAGGTAAGAGAAATCACAGCCAAGGACGTTGCCCTCTTCAAGCCTTTCTCCGCACTGCCGAAGGCGGAGCAGAAGATACTGCTGAAGCTCCGCAAACGCGGGCCGCAGAAAACTCCGAGGAAGGTCCCCATCTCAATCCGGCTCTCTCCAGACGTGGCGGAGGGGCTGCGCGCTACCGGAAATGGATGGCAGAGCCGCGCGGATGAGGTGCTCAGGTCGTGGTTGGCTGGACAGATTCGATCCCGCGGCTGAGATAGCTGTCGATGCTCCCGCGGAAGGCGCGCTCCAGCTCCGCGGCCGTCCTTCCCTCAAAATGAATCACATCTCGAAGCCCTGCGACTGTGCCGGAAAACGTCTTGTCCTCGGGATCGAAATCGATTGGGCCGGCGGCATAACCCTGTACTCCATCATGGCTTGCCCTTCTTCTTCCCCGTCTTCGCCTTCTCGCCCTCCAGGTGCCCCACCTGAATCGGTCCCATATCAGGCCCGATGCGCTTCACCACCGTGTCGAGCATCTCGTAGTTTATGGTGCGCGCGGAGGCCGGCCGCGTGATGCCCGTCGCCGGATCGGTGCTGACGTCGGGGCCGTTCGCAAGCCCGAAACTGAACACCGGCACATTGCCTCCCGGCCCCGGCTGCGTTGATACCCTCACCGGCAGAAATCCCTGGATGGGATGCAGCCGGAAAGCCGTCTCGTAGCGATGGTGCTTCAGACTCCACGTGAACACGCGCACCTGGTCAAAATCGAAGGGCAGCCCGGATTTGGGCGGGCTAAGCACCGTCACATATTCGGGAACCTCGTGGTCGGGCGTGGTGGCCTCGTCGTCTGAGACCTTTGTGAGAACATACGCGCCCACGATTCGCTGGCCCTCGGCATATTGCGCAATCTCGTCGGGCACATCCACGTCCAGACGCCCCGCCAGCATCCACCCAGCGTGCCCCTGCTCATCCCGCACCAGCCACCAGTCTTCCATTGCAACGGGAGACGCCTCTATCGGCGCAGACTCGGGCGGCCGCGCACCGGCCACTCGCGTCCCCGCAGTCGAAGCAGGCTTCTTTGCCGCATCCGCAGGTTTGCGTTCAGCCGGCGCGGGCAGCGACCCAGGCACAGGCGTCTTTGGAACCGAGGCGCGCACCAGCAGTTGGATTTTGGCATTCGCCGCGAGAAGATAGAACCGTTCCGTCTCCCGTCCCGGCAGCAGGTGCAGATAAATGTCGTCGCGCACTGTAGCCGTGGCGACCACCGGATCCTGCTTGTGTTTGTCCGCCAGTTGAATAAACGCGTCGTAGGTCTTGCCGTCGATCACGGCGTGCTCTTCAATCCAGCCAATCTCGTTTTTTCGGGTTTTGACCTTGAGGAAGCGGCGCCCGTGCTCCAGCACTTCAAGCGGCTGCCCATTCACGACCTCGGCAACGCGATTGGAGACGGCGGCTACGCGGTCATGAATGTACATCTGGCGCGCGGAGACGTAGACCGTCTCGTGGGTCGCCTGGTGAAATCGCTCGCATCCGCAAGCGAGCGCAAGCACCGCGAGCAGTAGCAACGAAAAGCCGGAGGCCGCGAGGCGGCATTTGGAGGAGACGAGGAGGATTGGGGATCGCGTTCGCACAGCCAGTGGCGGTCCTCTCGAGGATAGCACTGAGAGGGAGTTGCCAGTTTTAAGTTGTCAGCTTTAAGTTGTCANNCTGACAACTGACAACTTAAAACTTACAACTGCTTTTTTACGGCGCTGCGGCAACCGAGATCGCCTCGACTGGATCGGTCCCTGTCGCCCCGGTCAGCACCGATGTCAGCGTGCCCGCGCTCATGGTATAGCCCTCCAGGTCGGGGCCGCCGCTGTTCACCACCAGCAGGAAGTTGCCGGTCGAGTCCGCCGCCAGGCTCAGAGGAGCTGTGCCCGCGCCCACGGTGCCGATCGACTTCACTGTGTAGGCAGGCGCTGAGGTGGTTCCAGTGGAGTCAAGAGAGAAACTGGCGATGTTTCCCGTGGAGCTGCCGCCGACTGCTTCGTTGGCCACGTAGACGTAGTCGGCCTGGGGCAGAATCGCCGAGGGGCCGGTGCCGCCAGTTGTAAAGGGCGAGCCTGAGATTTCAGTGATGCCACCGGAGCCGATGGTGAAAACGCGCAGGCCGCCGGATTGCGTCTCGGACGCAAGAGCATCGGATTCGCCCACATACAGCAAGCGGTTGGTGGGGTCGATGGCGACGGTGTTGGCGCCGCCGCCGGAGGTGATTACGGCTCGGTTGCCGGTGCCTCCGAAGGGATCTGGGTTGCCGGGGTTGAAGTCCACCAGTTCCGTGCCGCCGATGCCCAGGGCGACGAAGACGTAGCAGGAGTTGCACGAACTGGAGTCAGTGGGGGAGATGGCGAGTTCGGTGATTGTAGTGGCGGGAAGAGCCACGGTCTGTTCCTTCTCGCCGGCGGTGGCCAGCAGGCCGGTGCTGGGGCTGATGGCGATGGCACTCAGTTGGGCTACGCCGGATACGCCATCGATCAGCCAACTGTTGGTCGCGTCCACCTGCAAGGTGCTGGCAGGATCGGAGCTGATGGCCGCGTTCCCATTTGCCTCAGTGAGAACACCGCCCGATCCAACCGTATAAAGGAAGATTCCGCTAAACGTGCTCACGTAGAGAAAATTGCCGTTGGGCGAGAGGGTCATGGCCAGCGGTTTGGCAGGAAGAGCATAGGGAGCGACCGTGGTCAGCGCGCCTGAGTTGATGCTCATGGCCACCACCTGGTTCGTCTCCGCATTCAGAACGTAAAAGATGCCGCTGGAGAGCGTGGTTGTGGATGTTGAGCCGCCTCCGCCTCCGCCCCCGCTCGGCGCCTGCCAGAAGTTTCCGCACCCAGACCCAAAACCGACCAATAGCGGAGCCGCCACGAACAGCAGCCGTACCCATTTTCCGGATTTCATTGCTAATCCTTTGCCCTTACAACCCGTTCCTGTTAAGAAGACTATAGCCTTGGTGACCGTCATACTTGTTCACACTGTTGGACGTAGGCAGGTGTTCAAAGGCCTGAACCAAGAGACGCGCAGGCCGGCGATTCGCTCATGCGGGTGGGTGTTCGGAATGCGCCAGCCACACCAGACGCGCGGCTGTCAGGTCCTCAATGGCCATGCCCACAGACTTGAAGACGATGCGCCGCCCGGTTGGCGCGGCTACTGCACCGGAGAGTATTTCGCCGATCTCGGCTTGTACCTTCGCGCCGGAAAGCCGCACGTCGCCGGATTCGCGCTCGGCGCAGGAGCGCGACTCGGCCACAACATAACTTGACCGCATGGCCTCGTCATCCAACTCGCGGAGAGTTGTTCCCGTGGCGCCGACGGCCAAAACAAGCGCGTCCGCCGCGAGCCAGCGGCCTTTCAGAACAGGGTCGGGCGATGCGGTTACGGTGAGCACTACTTCCGCCGCCGCTGCCACCTCAATCGTCACCGCATGTGCGCCGGCCTCAGCTGCCAACCGCTCGGCGTTGGCTGCGGTCCTGCTCCAGATGCGGATGTCTTTGAGGTTGGGATGGGCGATACGGAACGCGGCGATATGCGACCGTGCCTGTACGCCGCTGCCCAGAATGCCAAGACTTGTGGCTTGCTTCGGCGCCAACGCATCCACAGCTACGGCGGAGACAGCAGCGGTGCGCATCTCGGTGATGAGGCGCCCATCCATCACAGCCAGCGGCTCACCCGTAGAGCGCCGCAGAAGCTCAATGACCGCCATATGTGTATGCAGGCCTAGTTCGGCATTGCCGGGAAAGAAGGTGACGGTCTTGACGCCCATCACATCGCCCGCGATAACCGGCATTACGGCAAACCAGCCGTTGCGGAAGCCCTCGGCGTTGCCGGCGCGAAGGATGGTCCGGGGCGGCTGCTCAACAAGGCCGGCGGAGTAGTCGATGAGCGCCTGGCGGATGGCGGGAATCAGCGCTTCGTAAGTGAGGACGGCGCGAACTTCTTGTTCGGGGATGTACATGGACTGAATCAGGATATCTCTCCGGATTCATGAATGAGAAATGGTCCGGACGGACATGCAGCTTAGATCAGGGGACAGAGAAAGCCAAGATCTGAAGGCTAAAAGCTAAGAGCTGCCTCTTAGTTCGGCCTGCCGCCAGAGTTGGTGCGGCGGCGGAAGCGCTCATCCACCGGCTGACGGCCCTGGAAACCCGAATCCATTGTGTGCCAATGCTCGATCGAGGTCTCGCCCATGCGCCAGCAGAGCAGCACGACTTCACCGTCGAGATTGCAGGGAAAATCGAGGAGACCGGCGTCAATATCTTTCACTTGAACGCCTATGGAATCGATCTCGGCGATGCTCTCGCGGGCAAGCTTGAGGTGCGTCTCGATTTCCGCGCGCTGCCTCGCCACTTTAGCCGTATCCACCCTCATGCCGCCCGAAAGGTAGATGCGGCGCGCCAGATCAGATAATTCGGACTCAACCGCATCCGCAGCCTGTTTGGCCTCGATTGCGCGCTTGAGCAGCGATTCGAGCACCGGGACCAGAGACTGCGCTTCGTCGAGAGTGAATGTCTTCATAGAAAATGCCCTTTTTAATAGGATACGACGAATCGGAATTGGAGCAATGGTCAATATGTGTCAGAAAATCGGCGCGTTTCTTCCAGACAAGGTTTCTTTCAACCGTGGTATTCTCCAGCCAGGGATCGTGGGAGGAGCAATCATCATGGAGAATTTGCCCGCTCGCACCGCCGCCATAAGAATGGCCATCGTGTTGGTTTCGGTGTGCGCGCTTGATATTGCGGCCGTTTTCCTCATTCCGCACCCGCGGATCGTGTGCGTCATAATCCCCACGCTAGTTCCGCTACTGACGCCGGTGATACTCATGCCGCTCCGCGCCAAAGCGAGCAAATAGGCCAAGGATTTTGCTTGCAGTCAACCGGCTTCTGATCCCTGGTTTCTGATCTCTGCCTTTAAATCTCCAGCATGCGATCCAGCGCCACCTTGGCCCAGGCTTTCACGCTCTTCCGCACCTTGATCTGGTTGACCACGCGACCCTCAACCAGGTTCTCAAGGGCCCACGCAAGATGATGCGGGCTGATCCGATACATGGTGGTGCACAGGCATCCGGTGTCATCGAGCGTGATGATGCGTTTGCCTTCCGATGCGAAGCGTTTTGCCAACCGATTGACGAGGTGAATCTCCGTCCCGATGGCGAACATGGAACCGGCAGGCGCGTCCTCCACGATCTTGATCAGCCGCTCCGTTGAGCCCAGCGCGTCCGCCTTCTGGCAAACTTCCCAGCGGCACTCGGGATGAACAATGACCTGGATGCCGGGATACTTGGCGCGCACCTGGTCCACATGGCTGGGCAGAAAGCGCTGATGCACGGCGCAGTGGCCCTTCCACAGAATGACGCGGCTGGACGCGAGTTTTTCTTTTGTCTGGCCGCCCGCGCCAGACCCGAGTTGCACGGCCCACGGATCCCAGACCGCCATCTCTTCCAGCGGAATCCCCATCGCATACCCGGTGTTCCGGCCCAGATGCTGGTCCGGTAGGAAGAGAATCCGCTTACCGCGCGCAAAGGCCCACTCAAAAGCCGCGCGCGCATTCGAAGAGGTGCAAACCAGCCCTCCATGTTCGCCGCAAAACGCTTTGATTGCGGCGGTGGAGTTCATATAGGTCAGCGGGATCATATCGTCCGTAAGCCCCAGCCGCGCAAGCGCTTCCCAGCAGGCTTCCACCTGGGAGATTTCGGCCATATCGGCCATGGAACAGCCGGCATTCAAATCGGGCAGTATCACCTGCTGGGCTTGTTGTTCCGGTCCTTCGGGGCGCCCCAACACATCCGCACTCTCGGCCATGAAGTGCACGCCGCAGAAAACGATGTACCTGGCACCGGTTTCCGCGGCAATCTTGGAGAGCTTGTAGCTGTCGCCGGTAAAGTCCGCGAAGCGGATCACCTCGTCGCGCTGATAGTGGTGGCCGAGCAGGATGGTTGTGGCGCCAAGCTTGGGCCGCGCCGCGGCAATGCGCGCATCCATGGTGTGATCGGGAAGCGCCAGGTAGTTTTCAAGGCTGCAGGCATCTTCGGAGTAGCGGGCATTTGCAGTCTCCGGCGAGACCGCCGTAACGTCTTCTAGAACCAGGTTCACTTTGTTCCGCCTTCAGTCCAGCCAATCCCAAGTGAGAACGGCGGACGGAGATGTTGAAAGCATGTTGGCCTGCAGTGGATGCGCTGAATCTCCCGATTTCTCCGGCGCTGCCGCCGGACGTTCCAGGAGAGCCCCCATCCACGGGGATGTTGCAGCCCTTTCGTTCCATTGGATGATTTCCGAACCCGGAACGCTTCAGTCGAAGCGCCGATCAGACCCATCCAACTGAAGCTATTTTAACCGAAGGTCAACTTCGGATGCGAATCGAGGCCGCTGCGGCGAGATTCGGTTACCGGGTTCCCGTAAACTGGCGATGGCAAAGGAGCAATCATGAACGAACTTGAGCAGGTTCTGGCCGGCGAAAGCGCCCACTCCGCGCCGGCAACCATTCTTGAAAGCCTGCCCGGCGAATTGGCCCATCGCGCCGTCTCGGGCGCTCCGCACACCATCTATGAGGAACTATGGCACATCGTTTTCTGGCAACAGGTCACGCTGGACTGGATTCTCAGCATCGAAACGCCGTTTCCCGCTCGCCCGTCAGACGGCTTCCCCTCCGAGGCCGACGCAGCCCAGGAAGACTGGGACCAACTGCGGCAGCGTTTCTTCCGTACCAATATAGAGGCGGCCGCTGCCGCGCGGGACAGCGAACACCTGGAGCGCGTCGTCCGTTGCCCCTCCCGTCCCGGCGAGCCTGCGCGCACCATGACCGCCCGCGAGCAATTGGAGAGCCTGGGCGCCCACAATGCGTACCATTTTGGACGCATCGTGCTGCTGCGGCAATTGCTGGGAAGCTGGCCGCCACCGTCTGGAGGCTATACCTGGTGAGATCGAACGCCGCCATAGACGACGGCAGTCCCGATCCGCACGGTTTGTGACCGTCCAGCACGGAAAGGTATGATTGCTCACGATGGGCATCCCGCCGACAATTGAGTTTGCCAGCCTGGGCATGGCTGACTCGCTGATCATAATGGTGATAGCGCTGGTGTTCTTTGGCCCACGCAAGTTGCCGCAGATTGGCCGCCAGATCGGCAAGCTGATGTACGAGTTCCGCAAGGCCTCGAACGACTTCAAGTTTCAGATGGAAGAGGAACTGCGCAACGCCGAAGATGCCGACCGGCGCAAGCAGGAAGAGGCACGCCTGCGAGCGCTGGCTCTGGCCGCGCCACCACCGGCGCCAACCGCTATCGAGATGCCTGGGACCGCTGAGTCCTCTGCTGCATCGCCTGACCCCGTCGCAGTGCAATCTCCTGTAGATTCAGCGGAGTTCAAGGCGGAAGAAACTGTTCCGCAGATTCAGCCGCCATCGACCGGCGAACCTGTTCCGGCAGCGCGGCCATGGAGCCCGCCCACCCAGGCTGCAAGCGCCGAGCCGGAGATCGCCGCCGATTCTAACGTGTCAACCGGCGTAGCTCCAGCCCAACCCAATCCAGCCCAAGACGATCCGGCTGCAGCCGCCGCCGAGGAAACCCACCATGGTTGATCCAGCGGACGCAATCGGCAAAGCGCGGGCAGCGGTAACCCAGCGCGCCGAACTCCCCGGCATGAGCCTTATGGAGCATCTCGACGAGCTGCGCCGGCGCCTTGTTCACTCCATGCTGTATCTCGGCGCTGGCTTTATTATTGCCTGGATCTTTCGCAACCCGTTTGTAGCCTTTATTCAGGCGCCGCTCGTCAAAATCGGCAAAACGCTGGTCTTCACCCACCCCATGGACCCGTTGAACCTGCAACTGCAGGTCTCGTTGGTGGGCGGTGCAATCGTGGCATCGCCTTTCATACTCTTCCAGGTCTGGCTGTTCATTGCGCCGGGGCTCTACCAAAAAGAGCGGCGCTTCGTGATCCCCTTCATGACCGCTACGGTCGCATTGTTTCTGGGTGGCGCTGCCTTCGGCTACTACTATGTGCTGCCCGGCGCGCTCAAAATCCTCATCGTGGACTTCGGCCACAACTTCACCCCGATGGTCACGATCGAGGACTACTCCAGCTTCTTTTTGTCGATCATTCTGGGCCTGGGCATCAGCTTTGAAATGCCGATTCTCATCTTCTTTCTGGCCATGTTCGGCATCGTCAGTCCCAGGTTCCTGTGGAAGAACATTAATTACGCGATTCTCGCGGTCTTCCTGGTGGCAGCCTTCATTTGCCCGAGTCCCGATCCGTGGACGATGTGCATCTACGCGGTTCCCATGCTGGCGCTCTACCTGATTGGCATCGGCGTGGCGTGGTGGGTGCATCCTTCGCGCCGCAAAGCGAAGGAAGCCAAAGAGGCTGCGAAGTGATTGCGCTTTTGAGAAGAGCAGCAGCCCTGTTCTTGTTGATGGCTGCATTTGGTTTTGCGCAGCCAGGATTTGCTCAACAGCATTTCAACGGCGCAAAGGCTATGGAGTACGCGCGCGAGTTTGTAGCCATCGGCCCGCGCTGGCCCACCAGCCCCGGTCATTTGAAGGCCGAAGATTTTCTGCGCAGCCACTTCAGGCAGGATCAGCTAGAAGAAGACACGTTCACCGCCAACACGCCCATCGGTCCGGTAGCCATGCGTAACTTCATCGTCCGCTTCCCGGGCAAGAGAGACGGCGTGATCGTGCTGAGCACGCACTACGAAACCAACTACCCGCTCCGCACCATCAACTTTGTGGGAGCCAACGATGGCGGATCGACGACCGGGCTGCTGCTTGCCATCGCGGACCAGTTACGAAGTGATGGGGCACGCGGCAAGCTTCTCGACGGCTACTCGGTGTGGCTGGTCTTCTTTGACGGCGAAGAAGCGATTCAGACCTGGTCCAAATCGGACTCAACTTATGGCAGCAGGCATCTGGCGGCAAAATGGGGGCGGGATGGCACGCTGAGCAAGATCAAGGCATTCATGCTAGCCGACATGATCGGCGACAAGGACCTCGACATTCAGCATGAAAACCAATCGACAGACTGGCTGGTCGATCTGGTGCGGCACGCGGCCCACAAGTTCGGCTACGACAAGTATTTCTTCCAGACGGAAGAGGCGGTTGAAGACGATCACCTGGCCTTTGTCGAGCGCGGCGTTCCTTCGATTGACGTAATNNTAATCAACGCGCGATGAAACGGACGGCGTGGATGCTGCCGGCCCGTTGGTCCGTTACTCATTCTTGATGTTCTTAGCTAGGATACGCATCATTTCCAGAAATTGCATCAGTTTCCAGATTGATGCATACTATATCCATGAGAACTACCGTCACACTCGACGACGACGCCTACGAAGTAGCGATGCTCTGCGCCAAGGGCAAGGGAATCACACTGGGTGCAGCCATCAGCGAGTTTGTGCGCAAGGGTCAGGAAGCGCGGTTTGCGGAGCCGTCGCCTTCACCGCGGCTCAAGAGGCTACCCAATGGGATGCTTGTCTTTGCCAGCACGGGCAGAGTCATTACCAACGAAATGGTCAAAGCGGCCCTGGAAGAGGACGACGATTGAACAAGCAGAGATATCTGCTCGACGTGAATGTTTTGATCGCTCTTACAGAGCTAAAGCATGTTCATTTTGGAATTGCGATGAAGTGGTTTGGTGCTCCCGGCCTCGACTGGGGGCTCTGCGCGTTTTCCGAGGCTGGCTTTCTTCGGGTAGCAATGAATCCAAAGCTGGGTTCTTACTCGCTTGAAGAAGCAACCAATGTGCTAACTAGCCTGATAAACCGTCCGGGCTATCGGTACTGGCCCATCGAGGCCAACTGGACTTCGATTACCGCGCCCTTCAAGGGAAGGATCTTCGGGCACCAGCAAATTACCGATGCCTATCTGCTCGGACTCGCCGTGAAGGAAGGCGGAGTCCTCGTCACTCTGGATAAGGCGATCCGTTCGATGGCAGGGCCAAACTTGAGTAAGCACGTGCTGGTGCTGGAATAGACCAGGAAGCGCACTGAAAACTGACAACTGACAACTGCCTTCTATACCATCCAGAAATGATTGCGGGCGTTTCATGGGTCTGGTGGGTGGGGTTCCATGCTGCTGTGGCGGCGCTGTTGCTGGCCGACTCGCAGCTGCGTGGCCATCGCCGCGAATCGGGGAACTCGCAGACCTTCGCGTGGCTCTGGACGGCCTTCCTGGTGCTGGCTGCTACCGGCTTTGCGGCATGGATCGCCGTTTCGCATGGAAGGCAAACGGCGCTTGAGTGGGTGGGCGGCTACGCGATCGAAACCTCGCTCAGCGTCGACAATCTCTTCGTCTTTCTGGTGATCTTTCAGGGATTCCGCATCAGCGTGCAGCGCCAGCACAACGCCTTGCTGTGGGGCGTGGGCGGGGCAGTGGTGCTGAGGGCGCTGTTCATTCTGGCCGGCATTGCATTGCTCCGGCGCTTCGAGTGGATCACGTGGATCTTTGGACTGTTTCTGCTTTATGCCGCTTGGCGGCTGGTGCGCGGCGGGTCAGCGAACGCGGCCATTCCGGAGTGGATACGCAAGCTGCAGCCAGCCAAAGGGTCGCTGCTGCCGGTGATTCTGGCCATCGAAATCACCGACATCCTGTTTGCGGTCGATTCGATTCCCGCGGTGCTGGCCATAAGCCACGATCCTTTCGTGGTGTACACGTCGAACATCGCTGCCATTCTTGGCCTTCGCTCGCTTTACTTTGCGGTGGCGTCGCTCCTCGACCGCTTCCGCTACCTGCACTACGGATTGGGCGCGATGCTGGCGTTTGTGGCTTTCAAGATGCTGGCCGCGCGCTGGATCGATGTGCCCATCGTCCTTTCGCTCGCCATCATGGGCACGATTCTCACGGTATGCGCGGTGGTGTCGTTTGTGGCGGGGAACAGGGAGCTGGGACCAGGGACTAAGGGACTCAGGGACTAAGGTACGGGCTCGCCTGCGCTCCATTCGGGCTGACCACTGATTACTGACAACTGACAACTGTTTCACCACTCCTCAAACCTGATTTTGCCGGTATTGGAGAAGACCGAATGCTTGCGGAATTGTGCGTCGTCGCGCTGCGGAAAGTCGTTGCGGAAATGCGCGCCGCGGCTTTCGGTGCGGGCCAGGGCTGAACGCAAAATAGCGTGGGCCACGCAGCTTAGCGCCTGCGCTTCGCTCAGGCGGCGGCTTCTCTTCCCTTCCTGAACGAAGCGTGCGAGGCTGGTCTCGCACTCCGCCTGCGCGGCGAGGCCCTGCTGCAGAGTGGATTTCTGGCGTAGCAAACCGGCATCTGCCCACATCGCCTCTTGCAAGTGATGAATGAACACGTCCACCAGGTCATCGTCCTCTTTGGCCATCGGCTTCAAGGCCTGAGCAACATCGGGCGCAGGGAGCAGCGCCAGCCGATCGGCCAGCATCGCGTTTGCCGCACGCGCGCCAAAGACCAGCCCTTCAAGCAGCGAGTTTGAGGCCAGGCGATTGGCCCCGTGAACGCCGGTGCAGGCGGCTTCGCCTGCCGCGTACAACCCTTTTAGACTTGTACGCCCATCGAGGTCCGTCCTGATCCCGCCCATCAGGTAATGCGCGGCCGGGCGCACGGGGATCAAATCCCGCCCCAAATCCAGCCCATGTTTGGTTAAGAACGCCGAGATTCCGGGAAATCGTTCCTGCGGATCGATGTTCTTGACGTGCCTCATATCCAGATGCACGATCCTCGTTTCGCCTGCGTTCTTCCCCATTCCCTCGCGCGCAATGGCGCGGGCTACCACGTCACGGGGGGCGAGCTCAAGCTGCCGGTGATAGCGCTCCATGAATCGCTCTCCGCGGTCGTTGCGCAGGTACGCGCCTTCACCGCGCAAAGCTTCGGAGAGCAGGAAGCGCGGAACGCCGGGGAGCGATAGCGCGGTGGGATGGAACTGGTAGAACTCCATGTCAGCCAACTCGGCGCCCGCATTCGCGGCCAGGGCGATGCCGTCGCCGGTGGCTACTGCGGGGTTGGTGGTATCGGAATAGACCTGGCCCGCGCCGCCTGCGGCGATCAGTACGCCCCGGGCGCTGATTCGATAGTGCGTGTTGTCGCCGGAAGAGCCGGCGCCGGCGAGGTCTGCGCCGATGACGCGGCCATCGGCAACCACCAGGCTAGTGACCATGGTCCATTCGGCGAAGCGAATGCGCTGATGCGCGCGGGCAAAGGCGACCAGGGAGCGGCTGATCTCCGCGCCCGTCGCGTCGCCATTGGCGTGCAGGATGCGGGGCAGCGAGTGCGCGCCTTCGCGAGTGCGAAGCAACTGGCCGCCGTCCTGGGCCGCGGCCCGGTCGAAGGCCGCGCCCCATTCGATCAGTTCCGCCACGCGCGCCGGGCCCTCGGCAACAAGCGCCTCGGCGGCAGGGCGATAAACAATTCCATCGCCGGCGTTCACGGTGTCTTCAAGGTGAAGCGCAACGTCTTCGCTGCCTTCCATGGCGACGGCGATTCCACCCTGCGCGTAGTGGGTATTCGACTCGGCCAGGGACTCCTTGGTAACCACCAGAACCTCGCCGTGAGCAGCCAGTTCCACGGCCGCGCGAAGGCCTGCGACGCCCGCGCCCATCACCAGAAAATCCACTTCGGACGGCAATGCCATAACCTTTGAGGCTATCACCCACCTGCGGTGGGGCAGACGCTCGCATGGACCTCATTGCTTACCGCCCCTATTGCGGCAGGATGACAAGAAGCAGGTCCCCTTCGACTACGCTCAGGGCAGGCTTTCGCTTTGCTCAGCATGCTCCTTATTGCTCAGACGGCGGCGATTGTGAGGACTAGAGTCAAGAACGTAAGGATAGATAGACACTCAACCCCCGACATTGTGAGGGATACCGAGGACGGTTTCAAAATCCTTATGGTGGCTGCTGTTGGCGGATATGTCTTGACCCCATCGGAGCATCCCACTTCACAAAAGCAACCGCAGACGCCTTAAGGGGGGTCACTTATGCGTGGACTCAAAACGATTATCGGTTCTGCAGCATTGTTCGCGGGGATGGCCCTGGCGCCGGCGGCTCAGGCGCAGATTGTTGTCGGCATCGGGGTTCAACCGACTTGCCAGTATGGCTACTATGACTATGCGCCGTATGCCTGCTCGCCCTATGGCTATTACGGGCCAGGATATTTCTATAACGGGATCTTCCTGGGCATGGGCCCATGGGCCGGCTGGGGTTATGGCCACGGCTGGGGTGGGCATCGGTTTGGAGGCGGCGGCGGAGGCAGCTATCGCGGTGGGGGTGGTGAAGCGGCCGGTCGCAGCAGCTATGCCCGCGGCGGTGGTGGCGGCGGACATGCTTCTTATGCAGCACGCGGCGGCGGCGGTGGACATGCGGTAGCGGCGCGTAGCGGCGGCGGACATGCGGCAACTCGTTCCAGCGCTGGTCACGCAGCGGCATCGCACGGCGGCGGTGGACATGCCGGTGGCGGCGGTGGACATGCCGGCGGCGGCGGACACGGCGGCGGGCACAAGTAACCAATCGCTGCGGAAACAGGCAGCAGGTTGTGCAAGAACGGCGGAGCATACCAGCTCCGCCGTTTTTGCATTTGCGAAGTTGGTCTGTGCGTTGGCGCCGGGTTGTTCAGGCAGAGACGCCGCACTGAGTTCGGCGGTTACAGCGGAACCAGAGTCGATGTATCGCGGAAGCAAACCGCTATGTGGCTGTTTCCTCAAGCCGGGGTCCCCGGCGACGGGTCTTTGTCGCTGGGNNATACGAGTAGAGACACCTTCGGCAAAATACGACGTGATTGCGGGCAGCGGACTGATTCAGACGCTGGCGCCGCGGATTGAACGCGTGGCGGGAAAGCTGCCGCGACGTGTCTTTGTGCTGACCTCGGCGCCGATCTGGGCGTTGTGGGGA
>PLPU01000368.1:0-1325 GCA_003159975.1 Acidobacteriaceae bacterium | reverse complement strand
GGCGGTTTTCTGGCCGCGATCTATATGCGCGGGATCCCCTGCATTCAGGTGCCGACGACGTTTCTGGCGCAGGTGGATTCAAGTGTGGGCGGCAAGACGGGCGTGAACCTGCCGGAAGGCAAAAATCTCGTTGGAAGCTTTCATCATCCACTGGCGGTATTCGCCGATATTGGCGTGCTGGGAACGCTGCCGGACCGCGAGCTGAGAGCCGGGCTGATGGAGAGCGTGAAGGCGGGAATCATTCGCGACCGGTCGCTGGTGCGATTTATGGAAGAGCATGTGGACGAAGTGCTCGGGCGCGATGCTAAGGCTCTTGAAAAAGTGATTGCGTCGTCGATCCGGATGAAAGCGGCGGTCGTGAACAAGGATGAGCGCGAGACCGGCTTGCGCATGATTCTGAACCTGGGCCACACGGTGGGCCACGCTTTGGAAGCGGCGACGGAATACAAAGCGATGCTGCACGGCGAGGCGGTGGGGTGGGGCATGGTGGCGTCGCTGTGGCTGGCGCGCAAGCGGGGGACGATCAGCACTCATCAATTCGAACGGCTGGAGAGCTTGATCCATCTGTATGGGCCGCTGCCACCGTTGAAGTTGCGCGCAACAAAGATTGTGGCGGCGACGGGAAGCGACAAGAAGAACGTTGGCGGTGTGCGGCGCTTCGTACTGCCGGTGGGGATTGGCGACGCGGGCGTGGTGGAGGATGTGACGCCGCCGGAATTGGAAGCTGCGGTGGGATACATGCTGGCGGTTGCGGCGGAACGAGCGAGCCAGCAGGTCGGCTAAGCAGCAGGTCAGCGGGAACTTGAGAAACGAAATGAGTGTGGTGGGCGCCAAGCCGGTGGGCACGCAAAATGAAGCGGACGCGGCGCGGGCTGTGCAGCAGATGTTCGACTCGATTGCGCCGCGGTATGACCTGCTGAATCACGTTTTGTCAGCGAATGTGGATCGGCTTTGGTGGTGGAAGACTGCGCGCAAATTCAAGATGATTCTCGCCGATCCCGATGCGGCGGTGCTTGATATCTGCTGCGGGACCGGCGACATGACCATGGCGCTGCTGAAACGCAGGCCGTCTGGCGCGAAGCCCATTCTGGCGGCGGATTTTTCGCGCGGCATGCTGAGCCGGGGAGCGAAGAAATTCAGCTGCGGGGCCGAGAGTTCGAAGCCGGGCCGTGCGCCCTATGCAGTGGCTCTCGAGGCGGACGCGCTGCATTTGCCGCTGCGGGATGCGTCGCTGGATCTGATTGTGACGGCCTTCGGTTTCAGGAACCTTGCCAACTACGAGGCTGGGCTAAAAGAGTTTCACCGCGTGCTGAAGCCGGGCGGGC
>PLPU01000335.1:0-14606 GCA_003159975.1 Acidobacteriaceae bacterium | reverse complement strand
TGCCACTTCTACGACATGGACAACGAGCCGGATATCTGGAATGGCACACACCGGGATGTACACCCCGTAGCTTCGGGCTATGACGAACTTGCCAACCTCTACGAGCAAGAAGCGACGAATCTTAAGACGTGGGATCCGGCGGCAGTACGCTTTGGTCCGGTTTTCTGCTGCTGGTGGTTCTACTGGAATGGCGCCAACGGCAATGACAAGGCCGCTCACGGCGGCGTAGATTTCCTACCATGGTGGCTGAATCAGATCAGCTGGTTCGATCGGATCAACGGTGCCCGTACGCTTGACGTCTTCGACATCCATGCATATGCGGACTGCGGCCCCACCACCAATTTCACCAACGCGCAGCTTCAGGCGGCTACGGCTAAGTGCGCCGGGTATTACTGGGATCCGGCCACTGTGAACCCGGATACGAACAACACATATACGACCAATGAGGAGCCAAATCCAGGCATCCCCTTCCACATTCCGCGCTTCAAGGCCATGGTCAACGCCATCTACCCCGGAACACCCCTGTCCTATACCGAGTGGGGCGCCGGCCTTGCCCAGAACAGCGGAACGGACTTTTCAACGGCGATAGCCGACGCGGACACCCTGGGCGTTTTTGGACGCGAGGGACTTAGCTTTGCCTCGCGCTGGGGCGGCCCGTCGTCTGGCACTNNAACGGAAACTCGAATCTCTTTTCCAGTTACGCAGCGCTCAACTCAACCGGCACGACGATGACCATCATGGTCCTGAACAAGGATCCGGGCAACACGGCGCAAGTAAGTTTCAACCTGTCTGGATTCAATGCATCGAGCTATGTGGCCTACACGCTCTCCTCCACCGCTTCAAGCGCGATTTCGGTCTCCACTTCGGCGGGATGGAACTCCTCGCGGACCTTCGCGCCCTACAGCATTACCCTGCTGGTGATCAGCGGAAGCGAAGCCTCCACACCTGCATCGGAGTGGTACCTCAACCCCGACGACCTGATGATTCCTGCCTCGGGTACCGCAACCCTGAACCCGGCGATTAGCACCGGCAACGCTTCAGTGACGCTTTCTTCGGCTGTCTTCGACGCATATAAGGGCGCTCCCGCCTGCACCGGCTCACTGGTCCTCGGCAACGCCACCATCACCACCACGAACCCGGGAATCATCACCGTAAGCGCGGATAGCACTCCCGGCTTTTGCCACTATACCGTTACTGGCAGCGACGGAACGGCAACCCAGACCCAAGGCGGATGGATCGTTGTCGGAAAGCCTCCTGCCACGCTTGCCCAGTCGGGCAACAACCAATCGGGCAGCGCTGGAACGGCTCTGTCGCAACCCCTGACCGTCACGTTAACGCCTGGCCAGTCCGGCGGCTCGGCCGGCGGCGCTGGCATTCTGTTCACCACGTCGGCCGGCACACTCTCCAACGGCACAACGAATGGAACCAGCGTCATAGCCCAAACCAACTCATCGGGCACCGCCTCGGTCACCTTGACGCTGCCCTCGTCCCAGGGAACTGTGACCGTCACCGCGCAGGACCAGTTTGCAATCGGAGGAGCTTTGGTCACGTTTACCGAAACAGCCAACTAATCAGCAGCCTACCTATCCCCACATCGCGGTTATCGCGCCATGGAGACGTCGATCGGCTCTAGCAGCGTTGACGCTTGTGGGTGCGACGTCCCCTTGATGTCAATGGGCTCGGCCATCTCGACACCTCGATTTGGCATCGTAGCGAAACGATAGGAAAGTCAGACAAGAATGCATGGAAGACAAAGGCCGCGAGAAACCGCGGGCGTTGGGTCACTTATTGCAGGCTGTTGCGGCGCGTTCCTTCACAAATTCCGCAAGCGTTCCGGCATCGCGCCTTTGAACCAGGTCATCGAAGTAGGGCTGGCGATCTTTAGGGTTGGCCTTGATAAGGGATTCGTAAATGCGAAGCGCGCCTTCGACGCCTGCCTGGTACTCGGCAACTCGATCATCCTTCCTGCCGGGGTTCTCAATGACAAAGGCGCTCTGCGCCATGAATTGACCGCCAAAGATCGTATTGCCGTCCTTCTTGTCGCCCTTGGGAAGCTTGTCGAAGATCAAGCAAACGTGAACGGTCAGGTCCGGCACATCCGCAAACCACTTCAACACCCACGCGAACTGGTCCTTTGCCTGAGGACCGAGCGGATCGGCCTGCCACGCGTGAATATATTCGAGGGCTTGCTTGCGCTCTTCGGGAGTGGATGGCCCGCGATCGGCGGCGTTGGCGGCGAAGGGCGCAAGCAGGAGCGTGCAGCCCACAAGTACGGCGGATATCTTACGGATAAACATGGCAGGAATCCTCGCCAGCAACGTTAGCACTCGATGATATTGAGGGCAAGGCCGGCGAGGCTGGTCTCCTTATAGCGCGATTGCATGTCGAGGCCGGTGAGATACATGGTGCGAATCACCTGGTCGAGCGAGACCTTGTGGTCTTCCTGTTCGTTGAGTGCGATGCGTGAGGCCTGCACGGCCTTGGCTGCGCCCATAGCGTTGCGCTCGATGCAGGGAATCTGCACCAGGCCGCCGATCGGATCGCAGGTCATGCCGAGATTGTGCTCCATTGCGATTTCAGCTGCGTGCTCGACCTGTCCATTCGAGCCACCCAGCGCCGCGGTCAAGCCACCGGCTGCCATGGAGCAGGCCACGCCCACTTCACCCTGACAACCGACTTCCGCGCCGCTGATGGATGCGTTCTCCTTATAGAGAATGCCGATGGCGGCGGAGGTGAGAAAGAAACGCAGCAGGCCTTCGTGGTCGGCCTCGGGCATGAATCGCTCATAATAGTGCGCCACGGCGGGAACCACGCCTGCCGCGCCGTTGGTGGGCGCGGTGACCACGCGACCGCCCGCTGCATTCTCTTCGTTGACAGCCATGGCGTAGACGGTGACCCAGTCGAGCGGGGCAAGCGGATCGCTGCGCAAGCCGTTGGCTTCTTTCTCGTGGAGACGCTCGGCGAGACGATGCGCGCGGCGGCGGACATTCAATCCGCCGGGCAGAATGCCTTCGGTAGCCATGCCGCGTTCAACGCAAGTGCGCATCGCCTGCCAGATGCGCTCGATGCCGTCGCGAACGATCTCGACGGGGGCTTTGTCCGCATCGTGCGCGGCGGATTTCACCAGCGCGCATTCGTTCTCAAGCATGAGCTGGCTGATGGAGAGTTCATTGGCATGAGCTGTTGCAAGCAACTCCGCTGCACTGTGAAAAGGGAACGGAATGGATGTCTGCTGCATCTGTGTGGAGGGATCGACGCCATCTTCCGTAATGAAGCCGCCGCCGATTGAGAAAAAGGTGCGCTCATCCAGAACGGTGCCAGCGGCGTCAAAGACTTTGAGACGAAGTCCGTTGGGATGGTGGGTGAATGCGCCGGGCGGAAACATGATAGTGCGTTCAAAGATCAGGTCGGTTGACTCCTCAAAGGGGATGGAGCGCGAGCCGGCGAGGTTGATGCGGTGTGTGGTACGAATCTCGGCGACGGTTGAGTCGATGATCGCGGGATCGATCATGGCCGGCTCGTTGCCGGACAGACCAAGAAGAACAGCGCGGTCGGTAGCGTGCCCGAGACCGGTGAGGGCGAGCGAACCGTAAAGCGAAGCCTCGACGCGAGCAACGCGGTCGCGCGCGCCGCGCGGGGCGAGGTCTCGCGCAAAGCGGCAGGCCGCGCGCATGGGGCCCATGGTATGCGAGCTGGAGGGGCCGACGCCGATCTTGTAGAGGTCGAAGAGGCTCGTAGTCACGCAGTCATTTTAGCGTGGCCGCGGAGTTTCTGGCTGACAGCGGTTTGAGACGCGCAAAACGAGCCTGACGCCCATCACAGGCTGCGGCGTTTCCAGATGGTAGACTCCGTCCTGCTTTCATCATGCTCTTTAAAGCTCTCAGCGCGGCAGTCTACGGCATCGACGCCAACCTCATCGAGGTCGAGGTGGACTATAGCGGCACGGTCGTGGAGAAGGAAGTCTTCCATACCGTGGGGCTGCCGGATGCGGCGGTGCGCGAGAGCCGCGACCGTGTGCGCGCGGCCATCAAGAACTCCGGCTACCTGATTCCGCCTACGTTTATCACCATCAACCTGGCGCCTGCGGACATCAAGAAGGAAGGCGCGGGCTTCGACCTGCCCATCGCGGTGAGCCTGCTTGGCGCCTACGGGGCGCTGCGCATCGACGACATCGGCCAGTTTCTGCTGGTGGGCGAGCTGGGCCTGGATGGAAGCGTGCGCGCGGTGCCGGGGATTTTGCCGATTGCCATTCTGGCGCGCGAAAAAGAAATTCCCAACCTGATTTTGCCCGCGGCCAACGCTGCCGAAGCCGCTGTCGTGGAGGGCGTAAACGTCTACCCGGTCTCTTCGCTGATGGATGTGCTGGACCTACTGAACTCGTCCGTGGTGGGCACCATCCAGCGCGAGCCGTTTCGCGTGGCGACGGAAACGCTCCTGGGCGAACTGCAGCATTTCGATGTCGACTTCAAAGATGTGCGCGGACAGCAGACCGCGAAACGCGCGCTCGAAGTGGCGGCGGCGGGCAGCCACAACATTCTGATGATTGGGCCGCCGGGCTCGGGAAAGACGATGCTGGCCAAGCGGCTGCCGTCAATCCTGGCGCCGTTGACGTTTGAAGAAGCGCTGGAGACGACCAAGATTCATTCGGTGGCGGGCGTGCTGGATGCGGCGGCAGGGCTGGTGACACAGCGGCCGTTTCGCGCGCCCCACCACACAATTTCTGACGCAGGCTTGATTGGGGGCGGCATCATTCCCCGTCCGGGCGAGGTCTCGCTGGCGCATAACGGGTTGCTGTTTCTTGACGAGCTGCCGGAGTTTCCGCGCAATGTGCTCGAGGTGCTGCGCCAGCCGCTCGAAGACCACACGGTGACGATTGCCCGGGCATCGATGTCGCTGAGCTTTCCGGCGCGGTTTATGCTGGCCGCGGCCATGAACCCGTGTCCGTGCGGCTACTTCAACGACAAGTCGCGGGAGTGCCGGTGCACGCCGCCAATGATTCAGCGTTANNGGCGGGGCGGCGGCGGAGGGCTCGGCGGAGATTCGGGCGCGGGTGATGGCGGCTCGGGAGCGGCAGCGGGTGCGGTTTCAAAGAGCGGGCGACAAGATTTTCGCCAACGCGCAGATGTCGACGCGGCAGGTTCGCGCCCACTGCGAGCTGGGCGCAGATGCCGAGCGGTTGCTGGAGCGCGCCATGCAGCAGCAGGGGCTGACGGCCCGAGCCCATGATCGCATTCTGAAGGTGGCGCGAACGATTGCCGACCTGGAGGGCGCCGAGCACCTGGCGGTACCGCACTTGGCCGAGGCTATCCAATACAGGACACTGGATCGAAGCTATTGGGCTTAAGCAGGGGAATCGAGGCGTGGGTGCAATCGACTGCGTTCTTCCTAAAGGCCGAATTTTGCCTGATCCGATGCTGAAATGGGCGCTCGCAGGTAACCAAAATGGTTCCAAGGAGTGGGACGGAGGCGATTCTTATCGGGCAAATCAGGGTCCAGATGAAGAGATTCCGATCTCGATTTCTTCCTGTAAGTTATTGATAAAATAATAAATAGGCGGCAGCTTGCCAAACGGGTTCAAGACCTTCCTGGAGCGGAGAAAAGCCTGAAAAAACAGTTGACCCGGAAGGCAGCAAAGTATAAAGTCATGAGTACTATCCAAAAGGGCAGGCTGCATAGAGCAAAATTGCACAGCCCATCTGCGATATCCCGCATCATATTTGAGCTGAGGCTCATCCGTTGATGCCCCAGTGCGTTTAGGTCCGTTTCGACCTCCGCCGGCATGGGAATTGTGGCGGATGGATTCCCAAGGCGGTAAAGTGGATTTCGGATTCGGCAAGAAGCCTGTGCCAAGGTGTGCGAATGTGCGTCAATATTTGGAACTGAAGGCGCGGTCCGTGCGTCTAAATTTTGGGAGTAAGAAATTGGGGGCAGCCCAGCAAGGAGCCGGCTACCCAGCTGCACCGGCGGCGCGAATTCGCTTCTGCCAGGCAGGAAACAAAGAAGGAGAGACTTGTCATGCGTTCTGATTTAGTTTTTGGGGCACTATCTCATGTGTCCAATCGCTACCAGCTCTGTCAACTGGCCAGCAAAGCAACCCGAAAGCTCCACAAGCCGAATACACGGCTGCAGGATACGACCAATGAAGTCCTGGGCCGCTTTCACACCACGAACCCTGGGTCACTCGCTCCGGTAGCGGAGCCGGTAGCCCAGCCGGTTGAACGGCGGCGCGCTGCCTAGGCACGCGTCGCAAAGGGTATAGTTGAATCAGGCAACAGTTTCAAGGCGGCTTCGTTTTGAACGAGGCTGCTCTTTTCCGGCGTTTTCAAAACTCCACTTGAATTCGGGAGGACCTTGAAGCGGGCTATGCGCCGCAGCTTCAGCATGCTCCCGCCCGGTCTTCCCCTGGAGCACTTCCCCTTCTCGTATCCCCTCACAACCATCCCTCCTTATTGCAGGTGAACATGACCATCGCAGAACTAAAAGAAAAGAACATCACCGAACTGAGCCGTATAGCGCGCACCCTGGAGATCCCAGGGGCCAGCGGCCTTCGCAAACAGGATTTGATTTTCAAGATCCTTCAGGCACAAAGCGAAAAGGAAGGCCATATTTTCGCTGAAGGCGTTCTGGAAATCCTGCCTGACGGCTACGGCTTCCTGCGCTCTCCCGACTACAACTACCTACCTGGCCCGGACGACATTTATGTTTCGCCGTCGCAGATCAGGAAATTCGATCTCAAGACCGGTGACTCGATCTCGGGCAACGTGCGGCCACCGCATGAAGGCGAGAAGTATTTTGCCCTGGTAAAGATCGAGGCCATCAACTTCGAGTCGCCCGAGGAGACGCGCAACAAGATTCTCTTTGATAACCTGACGCCGCTCTATCCGCAGGAACGCATCAAGATGGAGACCGTGCGCGAGGGCATCAGCGGCCGGGTGATGGACCTGCTGACGCCGGTAGGCAAAGGCCAGCGTGGCTTGATCGTCGCTCCGCCGCGCACCGGCAAGACGATGCTGCTGCAATCGATCGCCAATTCCGTTTCCACCAATCATCCTGAGGTCGTGTTGATCGTCCTGCTGATCGATGAGCGGCCTGAAGAAGTCACGGACATGCAGCGCTCGGTGAAGGGCGAAGTGATCAGCTCCACGTTTGACGAGCCGGCTGCGCGCCACGTACAGGTGGCCGAGATGGTCATCGAAAAGGCCAAGCGGCTGGTGGAACACAAGCGTGACGTGGTCATTCTGCTGGATTCGATCACCCGCCTGGCGCGTGCTTACAACACCATTGTGCCTCCGTCGGGCAAGGTGCTGTCGGGCGGCGTGGACTCGAACGCGCTGCAGCGGCCCAAGCGCTTCTTTGGCGCGGCGCGCAACATCGAGGAAGGCGGATCGCTGACGATTATCTCGACTGCGCTGGTCGATACCGGTTCGCGCATGGACGAAGTGATCTTCGAAGAGTTCAAGGGCACCGGCAACATGGAAATCATTCTGGACCGCAAGCTGGTGGACAAGCGCGTGTTCCCGGCCATCGATATCCAGCGCTCCGGAACCCGCAAGGAAGAACTGCTCATTCCCAAGGAAGATTTGCAGCGCATTTTTGTGTTGCGCCGAGTGCTGAATCCGCTGTCGCCGGTAGAAGCGATGGAGTTGCTGATTACGCGCCTGGAGAAGGTGCGCAACAACGCCGAGTTCCTGCAGAACATGAACCAGCTGTAAGCATGAACGGTCGAGCTGGGTACGGGTCAACCGCGCCCTGCTCGATGGCTACGATTTGGCGGCATCCTTGATGCAGGCTTAGGATGCAGACTGAGGTCACGTCATTTCCAGCATGCAATCGCCAATCGATTCTCGCCGCTTTCGATTCGGTCTCTTCACGCTTGAATCTTCCAAGGTACAACTCAGCCGCGAAGGCGTGCCACTTCGCTTGCAGGCGCAGCCGGCGCGGGTTCTTGTACACCTGATCTCGCGAGCAGGCGAAGTAGTCTCGCGCGAAGAGTTGCGCCAGGCCATCTGGGGCGACGAGACATTCGTCAATTTTGAACGCGGCCTCAACGTCTGTATTGCGCAAATCCGCAGCGCGCTCGGCGACGATTCGATCTCTCCGCGTTTCATTCGAACCGTCCCGCGGCAGGGATATCAATTCATTGCTCCTGTGGAACTCCTGACCGAATCCGTCCCAGAACCCGTTCCTCAACCAGTTCACTCACGCAATATTCGCTGGCGGACCGTAGCACTTTCGTACGTTGCTTTGGCGCTCGTATCGATCGCCATAGCATTGGGAATTCGCTGGCGGCAGGCGGCAGCTTCGTCTCAGGTGAAGATCAATGTGGCTGTTGTGCGTTTCGACAATGAGACCGGAGACCCTACGCTCAGCCGGCTGAGCGTAGGGCTGACTGATACCCTCGTCGAGCAACTGACCCGCGCGAGCCAGGATCGGTTTCGCGTCATCGGCAATGCATCTGTGTTGCGCCTGCCTCGCGACCAGCGCGACCTCGCCGTCATCGCCTCCACGCTGCACGCGCAATTCATTGTGCTGGGACAGGTGCAGCGGAGCGGCTCACAGGCACGCGTTCTTGCCCATCTCATTCGCATGCCGGACCAGACTCATGTGTGGGTGATGCGGATCGATAAGCCACTCGACGATACTCTTGCTTTTCAGTCGGGCGTGGCACAGCAGGTTGCGTCGGAGTTTTCCATCCGACTTGCCGCAGCTGCTGCCGGTAACAATTTACCTCCGGCACCAAACAACTGATTCCAAGGTATTTTCGGCTTAACAAATAACTGGCGGAGCGAACGCCTCATTTGGCTTGAGTCAGAGCGTCGCGGGCATCATCTTCGATTGCAGAGCCAATTGAGGAGATCCACCGGTGAAATCAAATTCCAACTCTGTTCCAGTTCAGAGCGGTTTACGAGGGCGTCGCAGATTTCTACAACTCGCCGGTCTTGCAATGTCATCGCGCGCATTGGCCTTCGCAGCACCAATGAATCAGTCGAGTCAAAACACATCCAGCGCCGAGTCGGCCAAGCCAACGTTGAGTGACAGCTTCCCCACGCAACCTACGGCGTTGGTGCGGGAGATGGTCACCGTATCTCACTTTGATCTCAATCGCGTTCAGCAGCTTGTTGGAGCGCAGCCGAGCTTGGCGCGTGCTGCCTGGGATTGGGGATTCGGCGACTGGGAGACGGCTCTCGGCGCGGCTTCGCACATGGGCAACCGCCCCATTGCCGAGTTCCTGATTGCGAACGGCGCTCGTCCATCGTTGTTCTCGTCCACGATGCTCGGGCAGCTTGAGGTGGTGAAGGCATTTGTTGCTGCCCAGCCAGCCGTTCAGCGAATCCGCGGTCCGCACAGCATCAGCCTGCTGGCCCACGCCAAGGCCGGAGGAGAACCCGCCCGCCCAACCTACGAGTTTCTGCTTTCTCTTGGCGATGCGGGCGCAGACCCCCAGGTCTCTCTTTCACAGGACGACATGGACTTGATCGTCGGCGTTTATCCCTTTGGCCCCGGCGAGAACGAGCAGATCCTGATGACCGCGGACAAGGGCACCCTCACCTGGACGCGCAAAGGGACCATGGGAAGGCCGCTCTTCCATCTTGGCGCGCGCGAGTTCTATCCCTGGGGCGCTGCCGCCGTTCGCATTCGATTCAAAACGGAAGGAGCGGAAACGCTCATGACGGTCAATGATCCCGGCCTCGTTTTGTCCGTCACGAAGAAGAAATAGGCGCAGAAATCCGCCGGCTCATTGCATGCAGTGAATCATACGGCGCATGCAACGGATCAGCCTTCGTCGTTCCCCGAGCGGCTATTCGTCCGTTTGCGCGCATCACGGCCTCAGTGTCATTCTCAAAGAGTGAAGACTCGTTTCCTCCTCCGCTTCGCCGTGACACTGGCTCTGGCCTGCGGCCTTTCCTGCGCCGCACAGGATAAGGGGTACTGGCGTTCCGCGAGCAACAACGCAAACTCAATTACAGGGGACATTGCCCTCTCCGACGCGAAGGTCACAATCAATTTCATATCGTTTCTGATTGTGCAGGCCCGGCAGCTGGGGCCCGCAGAAGTGAGCGCGGCTTTCGATGCGGACGTGAACGCCGGCGGCACCGGCGCGCTGTACCACCTGACAGTACCGGCCGCAAAGCGATTCCTTCACCACAACACGCTCTGTGGAGGGGAGGACACGCAATGGATGGCGACCTTTGCATCGGGCAACAAGCTGCAGGTTGCGTTCTTCTCGGGAGCGAGCGCACCTGTGCTCACCGTGGAGGCCCTGGGGAAGTCGACGGATCTCTGCGGGACTTTTTCTTACGTTCGTTGATAGGAGAAAAGGAAGAGCGCGGGCTTGGAAGCCCAGACGACGAACGAGCTGAAGACGGTCGCTTCCCCGGAATGGCCACTCGCTGGTAAGATAGTTAAGTCGTGGGGCTGTAGCTCAGCTGGGAGAGCGCCTCGTTCGCAACGAGGAGGCCAGCGGTTCGATCCCGCTCAGCTCCACCAAATCCCTTTCACGATGATTCAATTTTCCGGGCGAACCTCTTCGCCCGAGGCCTTCCCCATTGCCTTCAGGTAGGCGTCCTGTGTCGCCGTTTGGCCCAGAATGAATTTTGAAACGAAGCGGAAGAATGGGTTGTAGACTTCTCCATCTTCGGTGATGCGCACGCGCGTTGTACCATTTTCCGGCGTGAGTGTGAAGGTCCAGGTTCCTCCGTAGGGAAGATTTTCGGTGGCGATGCGGCGTTCAATAGCAAACGGCGGCTTGCTGCCTTGCAACTCGTAGAGAATGGTCTCGTTGTGCTTTGAAGTTTCGCGCTGAAACCGCTTGCCGTCCTGGGTGAACAGCTCACACGACTTCACATCGGGGCGCCAGTCCTGGCTGCCGGAGATTAGAGCGAACAGCCGTTCGGGCGCGGCCTTGAAGACAGCACTGCGCGCGGCCACATGGCGCTTGGGCAACAGGGCTCCGGTGACCACCACGCACAGCACAACCAGCACCACCACTCCAACCATGATGAGTACGATCTTCATCCGTCCCTCTCTCGCTTTCTTCGCTTCAGCAGAATTGCGGCGGCCTGTGCGAGGCGTTCGATTCCTTCCAGCGCCCGGTCGGCTTCTTCGGGGCCCATCAGTTTGAACATCTGCCGCACCAGCGCGGGATTGAGGACAGTGTTCTGGTCCTGAATCCGCTTGCCGGCCGGGGTTAATGCAAGACCCACAGCCCGGCGATCCTGCCTGTCGACCACGCGCGAAACGTAGCCCGCTTTTACCAGGCGGGCGACGGTAGTGCTCATGGTGGAACGTCCGACGCCCATGTGCTCGGCCAACTTCGACAGGGTCGTGGGGCGAGTGGCGTGGAGATGATCCAGCACACTTGCCTGATTCTCAGTGAGCGGGTTCCCGGCCTCGTCGGCGCGCAGGTGATCGCGATGACAAGCCAGGTAGATTGTGGGATAGGCCGCCATGAGCCGCCCTACTTTGTTTTCCAACATACGGGGCAGCATGAAACAAATGGTTTGATTCGTCAAACAAAAACTTTGACAGGGAATTGAAATCGGCCAACGCGGGATACTGCACCATTCCTTGCTGTCGGCGTGCCCGTTATTAATCCGTGGAAGAGCTGAGCTCCTCCGTGTCAAAACTGGGTGCCCCATAGCCTGCCCTGAGCGCAGTCGAAGGGTCCAGAATTTGGGACATGGGAAGCGAACGAAGCCCTTGCGAGCGAATAGCGAGCGTCTGGCCCCACCGCAGGCGTTTAGTTGAACAGGTCCTTCATCTTCTCGAGCAGCCCGGGGGACGAGGGCCTGTTGTCGACGGTCAGCGACTCGGCCAGCTCTTTGACCAGTTCGCGCTGAGTACGGCTGAGCTTGCGCGGGATCTGGACGATGACCTTGACCACCAGGTCGCCGTGGCCCTTCTCGTTGAGGTAAGGCACACCGCGGCCGCGAACGCGCACCTCCTTGCCACTCTGCACGCCCTCGGGAACTCTGAGGGTCACAGGGCCATCAATACCGGCAATCTCGATCTCCGCGCCCAGTGCTGCCTGCGGAAAGCTGATTGGAACCACGCAGTGCAAGTCGTTGCCCTTGCGCTCAAACAGATCGTGGGCGCGAATGGAGAGCACGATGTAGAGGTCGCCGCGAGGGCCGCCCGATCGACCGGCGTCGCCTTCGCCCGTATAGCGAATGCGGGTTCCATCTTCAACGCCGCGCGGCACCTTGACGTTCAGTTTGAACTCGCTGGTGACGCGGGTTTGGCCGCGACAGGTCTGGCATGGATCGCCGATGACCGAGCCGGAACCGCCGCACGCGCTGCAGGTGCGGGCCACGGAGAAGAATCCCTGCTGATACCGAAGCTGGCCGCGGCCCTGGCACTGGCTGCAAACGGAAGGCCCGCGCCCTGAGGCGCTGCCCCGGCCGTTGCAGGCCGTGCAGGTTTCATGCCGGCGCAGTTTGACCTCGGTCTCGGTGCCGAAGATGGCGTCTTGAAACTCGATGGCCAAATCAAAGCGCAGGTCGTCGCCGCGCTGCTGGCGTGTTCCGCGCTGCGAACTTCCGCCCACATTGAACATTTCACCGAACAAATCGCCGAAGATGTCGCCGATGTCCACACCGCCGGCGAAGGGACCCGCGCCGAAGCCCGAGCCTTGCCCGCCCAGCCCGGCGTGGCCGTAGCGGTCGTAGGCGGCGCGCTTCTGCGGGTCGCTCAGCACCTGGTAGGCTTCGCTGGCGGTCTTGAACTTCTCTTCAGCGGCATGATCGCCGGGGTTGCGGTCAGGATGGTACCTGAGCGCCTGCTTGCGATAGGCGCTCTTCAATTCCTGGTCACCGGCGTCACGAGAGACACCAAGTACTTCGTAGTAGTCTGCTTTGCTCACGTTTGTATGGGGACTCATTCTTTTCTATTAGAACTCATTCCTTGCAATTTGGATTCATTCGCTCGTCTGTTTTGGATTCGAGACCACGCGGACCAGCGCCGGACGCAGCAGGCGGTCGCGCAACTTGTAGCCGCGGCGAATCTCTTCAGCAACATGCTGATCGGGCATGTCTTCGCGCTCAACCGAGCCGAGCGCCTCATGCAGACGCGGGTCGAAGGCCTCGCCAACGGTGGTTACCGGATTCACCTGCAACTGGCGCAGAATCTCCTCCATCTGTTTCACAATCAGGCCGACGCCCGAGCGCAACTGCCCCTCGGTGCCGGCGGATTTGAGCGCCAGCTCAAAATTGTCAAGCACGGGCAGAAACTGCTCGACGACGTTGCCCGTGGCATATTCGCGAAACTCGATCCGCTCGCGCTCGGCGCGCTTGCGGGCGTTTTCAAACTCCGCCTGCAACCGTGCCAGGCGATCGAGCAACTGGTCGCGCTCGGCCTTCAACTGGTCGAATTCTTCCCGGCTCACCGGCTCCGGCTGTCCCGTCGGCGCTTCGACATCCGCTGCTGCCGTTTCCACGGCCGATTCTGCCTCAGCAGCGACGGATGCGGCATCGGCCGGCTCCAATACGGTCAACTTTGTTTCCTCTTTCGGCATATCTTTACGCACTCTCCGAAACATCGTCTTTTCCTGATTCCATGATAATTTGCGCAGGGAACTCGCCGCATCCCCCGGCGCTTTAGTCCATTCTTTTCAGAGTTCCATTTGGGGAAGGCGCTGGGCGCTAATTGAACGGTTAGCTTGCCGGGACCTCAAGAATGCGCTCCGAAAGCCGGGCGATGTAGCGAACTGCCTGGATCATCTCCTGATATTGGATGCGCGTGGGTGCGATTACGGCTACGGTGCCCAGGTTCGCGCCGCCCAGGCGGGCTGGCGCGCCAATCAGCACCAGGTCCTGCATGGCGGGAGAGGCGCCGTCGAGCCCGACCACCACGCGCACTTCCTGCTGGCGGCCGTCGACATAGGCTGTCAGCAGTTCCACCAGCCGTTGTTTGGCTTCCAGGGCCAGCAGCATTTGGCGCAGGCGCTCGCGGTCCAGTTCAGCGGTGATCAGGTTGGCCATGCCATCCACAAAGATGGCCGGGCCCGTTTCGTCGCCTGCCAGAGCGCCCTTGCGGCAGAGTTCCTCGACCGAATCGAGCATCTGGCGATAGGCCTGGCGATCCGCTTCGATGCGCCGGGCAACCTCAGTGCGGATTCGCTCGATGGGCCAGCCGCGGAAGTTCTCATTCAGATAGCGAGCGGCCGTCTCCAACTCGACGTGCGCCAACTCGCGGTCCAGGGTGAGCACGCGATCCTGCACCGCGCCCGCCTGGGTCACCAGCACCGCCAGGACGCGACCCGGGGAGAGGCGTGAGAAATGGATGTGCTCCAGTACCTGGCCGGCCGTGGAGCTGGCCAGTGCCACGCCGAGTCCGCTGGAGATGAGAGCCAGCACATGCGATGTGCGCTCAAGATAGTCATGGGAGCTGGCGACGCCGGAGAAATAATCTTCAATCTGGCCGCGCCGCGCTTCGCTCAACGTGGCTTGATTTTGCGGAATGGACGCGGTGGTCTGCGCGCCCTGGGCTGTACGGCCCAGTTGTGACCCCGACTGGATGATCTGTTCAACGTAGTAGCGAAAGGCCGCGGCGGTGGGAACCCGGCCGGCCGAGGTATGCGGCTGCTCCAGCAGGCCTGCTTCCGCCAG
>PLPU01000230.1:0-10767 GCA_003159975.1 Acidobacteriaceae bacterium | reverse complement strand
GCTCGCGGGAGGCTCGCACTGACTTCAGCAGTCTCTCCGGTCCCCAAGTGCGAGCGACCGGGGGCACCCGCAGGGCGGAAAGTGGAAAGACCCGATGGCCGATGGTTGGGCTTTGTGGTCTCCCACCCATCGAGCAAAAGCATGTCATGGAACTTGACACAAGAAGCGCTCGATGGATGGGGCACCCGCTGCTGGACTTGAGCAATGAATCGCCTACACTGAATCGCAGGGAGCAAGGATGAAGCTGGTTGCCGCATTGCTGTTGTTGTTGCCGATGGCCGGATTTGCGCAGGCACCGGCTGCGCATTCACCGGCCGCGCAGGCGCCGCCGCAGACGCAACTGCGCGTTGAGTCCACCGTTGTGCTGGTGCCCGCGCTGGTGCGGACTGCGAACGGGAAGGTCGTTTTCACCTTGAAGGCCGACGACTTTAAAGTGACCGACGACGGCATCGCAGAGCAACTTACGCTGGATGAGGACACAGGCAGCGAGCCATTGGCGCTGGTGGTCGCCGTGGAGACGGGCGGCGCGGGAGCGAGCAAGCTGGGAGACTATCGCAATCTCGACGCGGACCTCAGCGCCGTGGTGGGCGCGGTTCCGCACCGAATTGCAGTGGTGGCCTTTGACAGCGCGCCCAGGCTGGTGCGCGACTTCACACCGGACACGGATGCGGTCGCGGACGCGCTGGCCAATCTCGATGCCGGCGACAAGGGTGCAGCGATTCTCGACGGCATCCGATTTTCAGTGGACTTGTTGCGCAAACAGCCAGCCGCATACCGGCGCGCGATTTTGCTGATCTCCGAAACCATCGACCGCGACAGCCAGACGAAGATGGACGATGCGCTGCGCGCCATCAGCGACACCAATACGGCCATCTACAGCCTGGCATTTTCATCGGGGAAGGCGGATGCGGCGCACTACGCCGACCGGGAACTGCCGATCCACCCAGGTGGGAATGCGGGAGGCGTCTCGTTTGAGAACGCGCACCCAGGGCCTCCGCATGGATGCATGGGCAAGGACCCGGACCCGGACGCTACGCAGAACAAGGGGGTGCAGGCGTTCGACTGCCTTGGGCTGCTGGCTCCTCCGCTGGCGCTGGCCAAGCTGGCCGCCATCCGCGCTGCCGACGCATTGCAACGCAACGTCCCGGACACCGTCGCTCAACTGACCGGCGGCGAGTATTTCAGGTTTGAGAACAGCAAGAGCCTGGAGCGGAACCTGTTCACTCTCGCGAACCATGTGCCCAACCGCTATGTGCTCAGCTTTCACCCTCAATCGCCGCACGCGGGCTTTCATGCGATCGAGTTGAAGTTGAAGGATTATCCGGAGCTGCATGTTACGGCTAGAAGCGGGTATTGGGTGGATGAGACAAGTCCGCGGCATTGAGTTCTCCGTCGATGGCCCGAGGGGCTAAATCCGCTCGAATTCGGCCGGTTTTGGCCGGAAATGGGCTTTTTCCCGACGGGAGGGTGCACGTAACTCCTTTGTTTTCATGGGGCGTGAAAAATCAGCGCGTCTAAGTCTTTTGTTTTCATAGAAACAGAGGGGGGGGGTAGGGGGGTGCGATTTTTGACCGTTTGGCGTTTGCTCTTCTTAAGAACATTGTGCGCTAAAAGAGTTTAATTATCGGCAAAGCACCATCAAAGAATTCGGATTGACGGAGAGACGGTTGGTGGAGAGACTCGTGGGATTTTATCGGCCGGTGCGGAACTGGATGATTCTGCGGCGGTCGCGCTTGGAGGGGCGGTGCTCGGGGAGCGGGGCGAACTCCTGCATCGCCTTGCGCTCCGCGGCCAGCTTCAGGCGGGCTTCCTTGCCGGCTTCCGTCTCGCGGTAGAGGGTTTGCGCAACCGCCGCGGGGCCTCGCATTTCGCTCAACAGCAGAACCTCGATCTGAAACTCGCCGCCGTCGTTGCGGACCGTCAGCATGTCGCCTGCACGCACGTCGCGGGCGGGTTTGGCCTGGATTCCGTTGGAGTGGATGCGGCCCAGGTCACAGGCCTTCGAAGCGAGCGCTCGGGTCTTGAAGAAGCGCGCGGCCCACAGCCATTTGTCGATGCGCACGGAGGTCATGGGTATGATCGTAGCTGAATTTGGGCGTAGGTGGGGAGAAGCCCGTGCGGACGTGGACGTCCGCGGTACAGCGGGTCAGGAGACCCGCGCTACTTTCGAGACAGCGCTACCCGAATGGTGTTTTTCAGCAAGCGGGGCGGCATTGGCGGATTTGCGAGCGGAGAGAGGTTGCTGTGCGTCTGGTGCGTGAATTCTTCTCAAAAATTCTGCTCCACAGGAATGAACGACATGAACGCTCGCGCCATCGGGCTATTGATTCCAGCCCTGCTTCTCGCTGTTGCTCCACTTGTCTGCCAGACCGTGCATCCGCACCATTCGCGCTACCCCAACGCGCCGTCGAACGATCCGCAACTGGTGTTGCCGGCGGACCAGGCGGCCTCGTGCTTCACACCGCAGAGCAGCCTTTCAGGCTACGACCAGTTCGAGCAATTCGATACCTATCCGCAGCCGGCCAGCAAGGGCTATCTGTGCATCAATATTCCGCCGGGCAGGGTGTTTGTCATCGACTATGTCTTTGCCGAGGCCGACTACGACCAGCTATTGCCCGCGGCCGCCGAGTGGTATCTGGACGCGACCGTTGGAAGCTATGAGCAGTTGACAGGATTTGCCGCAGACCGGGTGGGCGCGGTCACGGCAAACAATCACTACGTGCTCTCAAAGACTGTCGGTCTGCCGGTTGCCGGGGGCACCCGCGTAACGATGATCATGCACAACTACTACGTGAACGCCAACTTGTCGATTACCGAGACTCCGGGAACCGCCAGCTTGTCGTTGATTGGCCATTGGGAATAGGGGGCGGTCGACGGGCGTCGTGAGCACGCTCCCTCAGGGGCTAAAGCCCTGGCCTCATTTTGTAGCATCTACGGCACGACTAAAGTCGTGCCCTTTCGCACACTTACTTCGGCACAACTGAGGTGAAGTCCCTTCGCACAAACCGGCGCTAGGATTCGGCTTCGACTACCCAGACGTAGAGGTATTCGGCGTCACTGGAGGTGGCCACCTCCATGCCTCTGTGGTGGGTGGCGCGATTGAGCGCGGAGCGGATGTTCTCTTTGGTGTCGGGCAGCGCGGAGAGCGGAATCTTCAACGCGGACCCCGCTACGAGTTGTTCGATGTCGCTCAACAACTGGGTCACAATCCGCTTGTGTTTGCCGTCGCGGCCTTTGGGCACATCAAGCTGCAGGATGGACTGGAACTTCATGGGCGGCGCGTCGGAATCCGGCTTGGTTGCCATGATTTTTGTACCCCCCACGGTTGCAGGTCCTCAAAAAGCAATCGTGCGCTTAACGTACGCTTAAATTGCCGTAAAGTAAAGCTGGCCGTTTTTTGACGGCATGCAAACGGCCTTCAAAATTGTCAAAATCCGGAGGAGAGCAAGCCCACGCGCGGGGAAGATTTACCAGTCCCCTGATATGCCCTACAAGTGCCAGATTTAAAAGATTTAACACGCATTAGAAAGAGTTTCCCCGTAGCAAAAGGAGCCTGCTAAGTTGCAGATAGAGGGTAATTCCAGGCGGTGGGTCAGTCCGATTTTCTCGAAGGCCTGAACCAGGCATCGTTTCTCTCGAGGTTGAGAGGCACCAGGGATTGCAGCAAGCACACCCGAAACGGGAGAAGACCTATGCCGGTACTCTGCATGCAGAAAAAGGATTCGAATTTGCCGCTTTGCACTTTGCACAATGTGTTGCTCAAGCAGCAAGAGGTTCCGATTGACTCGAATGCACCCTCACTCGGGCGCATTACCTGCTATGTTTGTCCGATCAGCCGCTCGGTGGTTCGGGAGCTACGGGGATCCTATGCACACAAGTCCTATTGAGCCGGTGCACGAAGCACCGGGCCGTCTGAAGACGTATTTCCCGATCGTGCCGATCGAGCAGGTCCCCGTGGCAGAATCGCTCGCGGGCGCAATCGCGGATCGCCCGATGGTGCTGGTGGTGGAGGGCGATGCTGCGGTTGCCGATACGCTGGTCGATATCCTCAACCACAGCGGCTATGCCGCGATTGCGGTCTACGACGGGATCGACGCGGTTGCGACCGCGCTGCTGGTGCCGCCGGACCTGGTGATTGCCGATGCCACGTTGCCGGATAGGAGCGGTGTCGAGGTAGCCGCCGAGCTCAAGAGCAAGCTTCCGGCGTGCAAAATCGTGCTGCTTGGCGCAGACCGGGCCGCGTCGGATGCGGGGGCCGCGGCCAGGCTGGCAGAGCTCGCGTTCGCGGTGGTGGAGAAGCCGGTTCATCCGGCCGAGCTGCTGGCGCAGGTTTCCGCGAGCCTGAAATCTTGAGTCGAGGGTTGCGCAGGCGCAGGGGTTGAAGAGGCTGCGGGGGAAGGCCAAGTCCCGAAAAGACATCGTGCAGAGGCTAAACAGGCTGCGGAAAAAGTCTGATTTATGGTTGCATTTTTGGAAAATGGCGCAGGGGCTAAAGCCCCTCTCTCTCATTTTCAACAACTTGCGGCCCGACTGAAGTCAGGCCCTGATACAAAGCCTGTGAGAATTAGGTTTTGGGGAGTTTTTCCGCAGCCAGTAAAGTCCCATCTCTCATATGAAGCAGCTTGCGGTACCCTTCGACTTGGCTCAGGGCAGGCTGGAAGTCGTGCCCTTTCGCACATCCACGTTACAGAAGGAGTTTTTCAGAAAGTAGAGGGCGCGCGGCCGCCGCGCGCCCTGTTTAACTTCACTTGCCAGGACTCTAATTCGTCAAGACGGCGCGGTAGCGGACCTTGTTCTTCTTGACCTTCTCGATGGCCTCATTGGCTTTGGCCATGGGGAAGGACTCGATTTGGGCTTTGACGCCGTGGCGCGCGGCCACGTCGAGCATCTCCTTGATGCGGTATGGGCTGCCGATGGGGCTGCCGCCGATGGAGCGAAGGCCGGAGATGAGCGGAAACGCGTGCACAGCGACCGGCGAGGGGGGAACGCCCACAAAGCACAGCGTCCCGGTGGGGCGCAGGGCCTGGATGTAGACTCCCCAATCCTGGTCGGCGTTGACGGTGCTGACGATCAGATCCAGCGTTCCCGCTACTTCTTTCAGCGCCTTGGATTCGCGGCTGTTGACGAAGTTGTGCGCACCGAGTGCGCGGGCTTCGTCCTCCTTGGCGGCCGACGTGGAAAAGGCGGTGACCTCGGCGCCGAATACTTTGGCGAACTGGATGGCGAGGTGGCCCAGGCCGCCGATGCCGATGACGCCCACCCGCGACGAGGGGTTGACGCCATGCGTGCGCAGCGGGTTATAGACCGTAATGCCGCCGCACAGCAGCGGCGCGGCATGTTCGCTCTTGAGAGCTTCAGGAATGGGAAACACGAAGCGGGAGTTGGCGCGAACGCGGTCGGCGTATCCTCCGTTGCGATGGACGCAGGTGCCTTCCGCGGCGGGGCACAGGTTTTCCATGCCGCGAGTGCACCACTCGCATTGGCCGCAGGAATTCGATTGCCAGCCGAGTCCCACGCGCTGGCCCACGGCAAGCGAACTTACCGCGTCGCCCACGGCGGCGACGGAGCCGATAATCTCATGGCCTGGAATGAAGGGGTACTGGCTGATGCCCCAGTCGTTTGAGATGAGGTGAAGATCGCTGTGACAGATGCCGCAGTGGGTGATGGCGATCTCAACCTCGTGCGGACCCAGCTTGCCCGGGTCATAGTGATACGGCAACAATTCGGCTCCAGCTGCGTGCGCTGCAAGTCCCTGGATATTGGCCATGGTCGTTCTAATGTCCTCGATAGAGTATTACCAAGAGGCCGGCTTTCCTAAAAAACCGCCCGCCGAAGTCTGGCAAAGGCTATCCCTGCCACTGCTAGTCTAAACCGCCGCCCGGCTGTACGAGCAGATTGAGCACCTGGAATCCGCTGAGGACCCCTCCGGCGGGCGCTTCGCCGGCCACTTGCGCTGACTCGCCATTCAGGTTTACGTCTTGCGTGGCGTGGAGCGGCTCAAGGGCGTTGGCCACGGAAAGAGGCAGGCTGGCAAGCGTTTGGCCATCCATGCCGGCCTGGGATTCAGGCACCAGGAGGCTCACATAGATGCGGTCGGCGGGGTGCTGGCGGCGGGCTTGCGCGAGCACGGTTTCCAGGTCGGGATGGCGGCCGGAAAAGCGGGGCTGGTCCAGTGTCCGGTCCAGCGTACCGGCATCTGAGATCAAAAGTCGCAAATTGCCCGCGCCCAGGCGGGCGGGGAGCGTGAACGGGATGCGCAGATTGCGCGCAGGCTGCTGCCAGGGACGGACGGTGACCTCAACCATGACGGTGTCGCCGGCGTGGACGATGTTATTGCTCACCAGGCGCGCTGTCTCGAGGTCTACGCGCATGATGTGCGGAATGGCCTCGACATGCAGATCGATCNNTCGCCCGCCGAGGCCCACAGGTCGAGCGGCGACGGCTCGTTTCCATCGAGCAGGACGCTGCCCGTGAGGTGATAGCTGGTTTCCGCAGTGCTCTGGTTGCTCTCGAGCAGCGCTTCATAGAGCGAGACGAGGACGGCCTGGGGGGTGAGCGAGGGCAGGTCGAGAACCTCCACGTTGACCTTGCGATCGACGCCTGATTCATGCACCGTGATGTGGACGGGAATCATGTGCGGCTCCGCACCGAGAACGCCGCGGATGGCGGAGTCGCGGTCTTCGGTGAATGCCCCGATGGGGTCGCCGGTGTTGACGATCTTGAAAGCGTTGAGCGGCGACGCCAGCGTTGCCACCACTTCAGTTGCGGTCATGGGCAGTGAAACCGGGCCGGCCTGGAGGAGGGGATGGCCGCAGGCGAGGAGCTGCTTGAGATCGATATAGGTGACGGTGCAGGTGGCGGAGATTTCGAGGTCGCCGCGGACAAGCTGTGCGCTGACGGCCGATCCGGGGACGACGCCGGCGAGGGCAGCGGCGGAGGGTTTGGCGTCTGGATTGGCTTTGGAGGATCCGCCCATGCCGCCAGCCGCGACCATCTCCAGGCCGGTGCCGGCCAGATGTTGCTGCCAGAGGCGAACCGCTTCGGGACGGAATCCGCTCATCACCAGAGGGGTTTCCATGGCGTGGAAGCTTTCCTGACCCAGCATCTGAAGATTCTGATCCCTGTTCCCTGATCCCTGATCCCTGGTTTCCGATCCCTGATCCCTGATCTCTGATCCCTGATCTCCGATCGGCAGGTTGCGCACCTGGAGCATGTCTTCAATGGGGGTGATGCCGGCGATTGGGTCTTTGCTGAATTCGCCAATGCGGTAGGAGAGCGCTCCGAGTAGCTTGTTGCCGATATAGACCGGGCTACCGCTCATGCCGGCCACCACGCCGGTGTACTCGGGGTGGGCGCCGTGCAATTGAGCCAGGATCATGTCCTGGCCGGGGCCGCGCGCACCGCGCAGGACACCGAGAATCTCGACATCCATCGGTTCGGGCTTGTTACCCTGAAAGACGGTCCAGGCGGTTGCGGTCATGCCGCGACGGACCTGGCTGAGCGGGAAGATGCCGCCGGTGGAGGGTGGGGGGCCGGGGGGCGCAGGCGCGGTTTGTGCGTTGGCCGGGCAGGGGAAGATCAGCAGGACCGAGGCAATGGCCACGGCAACCGAGGAAGCGCGCAGCCGGATTTCCTTCAACCGAGGTTTCACGTCTATAAGAGTACAGGCTGCCGGCTGGGGCGGGGAGGTCAGATTGCCCGCAAGGGCCTGGTTTTGAGCGAACGATGGAGAAGGGTGTGGGGCTAAAGCTCCATATCTCTCATTTTAGATAGCTTGCGGCATGACTCAAGCCACCCAAGCGGCGAAGACCTGTCGCTGGGGACCCCGGCAAGTCGTGCCCCGATACAAGGCCTTGAGAGGAATGCGTTGAGATGAGTTTTTCAGCAGGCTTGGAAGTGGTGCCCCAAAAGAAACGGGTTGAAGGTGGAAAGGCCCGATGGCGGATGGTTNNGGATGGGGCACCCGCAGTTTCATGCTCCGGGGGTCGGCTAAGCCGGTGGACGACTAAAAGCTTGAAGCTGGTTGCTGGGCATTCGGAGCTGAAGGCTGATAGCTGAAAGCTTTAGGCTCAGCGTATGCTGTTGTGCAAAGAGGTTGTCATGTCCTTGCCGTATCGGATCCAATCACGTTTCTCCGCACACCCATTGCGCGGCTTCGCGTCCGCGGGCTTGTTTCTGCTTGTTCTGGCGCTTGCGGCAGGCTCGCTGACGCAGATCCACGGCCAGAGCACGCCGCCTCCTCAGCCACCGGCTCAGCCGCAGCCTGGGCAGCCACAGCAACCTGCGCAACCCGACCAGACTGCGCCGGACGCGGGCGGGCCGGGCGGCGACTCCGGAGTGATCGCGCTGCCCAAGAAGAAGGACATGGGGGACGAAGCGCCGCCGCCGCCGGCTCCCGCCGCGCCTAAAATCGTGAATCCTGTGGGCATGAACATCCCGACGCTGCGGATCGAGGTTCCCGAGGTGAACGTGGATGTGGGCGTGCTGCTGGAGAAGACACACCAGTTCGTACCCGGACTGAAGCCCTCGAATTTCCGTGTCTACGAGGACGGAGTGGAACAGAAGGTGATCGGCTTCAAGCGCGTGGAGGCGCCGATCACGGCCCTGCTGCTGTGCGAGTTTGCCGCCAACAGCTACACATTTATCTATGACATGCGCAACTCGGCCTTCACATTTGTGAATCAGCTACATCCGCAGGACTATGTAGCGCTGATGACCTTTGACATGAACACGCAGATTATGACCGACTTTACCACGGACAAGCGGCAACTGATGGAGGCCATCAACTCACTGCGCATTCCCGGGTTCAGCGAGACCAACCTGTTTGACGCGCTGTACGAGGGGATTGACCGGCTCGACCGTGTTGAGGGCCGCAAGTACATCATTCTGATCGCTTCAGGGCGCGATACGTTCTCAAAGCTGACGCTGGACAAGATTCTCAAAAAGGTGAGGGAATCGCACGACATTACCATCTTTACCGTCTCAACCGGCGGGGCGATGCGGGCCATGACCGAGGGCGGGGGAGGCATGCGGAGCCAGATGCGGGATATGGATTTTCTGCAGGCCGACAACGAGATGAGGACGTTTGCCTCGATTACCGGCGGTATGAGTTTTTTCCCGCGATTTAGCGGCGAGATGCCCGACATCTTCAACGAGATCAATCAGAACATCCGGGCCAAATACGAGCTGGTCTACCACCCCACCAACCCCAAGCAAGACGGATCCTATCGCAAGCTGCGCGTGGAACTGGTGGACGACGAAGGACAGCCGCTGCGCATGCAGGACGAGAAGCACAAGCAGCTCAAGTACGACATCATCGCGCGGGACGGCTATCGCGCCAAGCAGGAAGTGGAGTGAATAGCAGTGAATTAGTGAAGAAGTGAAGCGGAGATGCAGTGAAGAAGTGAGGTAGTAAAGACAAGTGAAGAAGTGAAGCTGAGAAGAGGGAAGAGCCCGGCGGTCAGCGCTCGCGAGAGCACTGGCGGCCGGGTCCGGCATTTTGGAGGCCCGGGAATTCAGAGGCTATTTCTATTTGAACTGGTTGATTACGTCCAGCGCGTAGTAGCCGATGACAAACAGGGTCATGGCTCCAACCAGGACCAGAACACCCTTCCGAATGGGCGCTAACTTGTTGACTCTGGCCAAGATCGCGGCCTGCTCGTTTTTGACATGCTCGAAGGAATCAGCCAGAACAAGTTGATCGTCCTCATCGCGGCTGAGCCTGTCGTTGTACATCTTGAGCGCCAGCATGATCAAGACGAGCGCGCCCCATGTGATCCACATTACGAGAGCAAAACCTGTCATATTCAACCTCCTCATTACTTTCTGGTCCCAGGTACCGGCGGGCTCCGTGAAGGAATCGCGGTCTCGTGAGTAGAGGGGCCGTACGGTTGATCATCATAGCGCCGAATGAATACCGCTGTGGTGACAAAAATCACAGGCGTTTTGGTGGGATGAAGCGGTTTTTCACCCCCGGTCCTGAAGCTGTCCCTGACGGCCCCGAAGCGTTTCGAGTGCCGAGGGGTGCGACTTTCAGGGCTTCTGTTGCATCGAATGAGATGAAAGCGTGAGACGAAAACGTGAATGGGGCTTGTGTCCCTGCCCCCAGAGCGGTAGAGTCAGAGAGAACAAGCATTTCACGATTTGGGAGAAACCATGGCCACAGCGACCGTAGCACCCGCACAGGAAACCGAAAAGAAGGCACCCCTTCACCTGACACCTCAGGCAATTGCCAAGGTCCGCGAGATCATGGCCACTCAGGATCCGATTCCGGCGGGATTGCGCATCGGCGTCGTCGGCGGCGGTTGTTCCGGCTTCCAGTACTCGATGGCCTTCGAGAACCAGAGCGGCATGATGGACAAGGTTTTCGGCTTTGACGACCTGAAGGTTTTTGTGGACGCGACTTCGCTGATGTACCTCAACGGCTGCATCGTCGACTACGTCGAAACGCTGGAAGCGGCCGGTTTCAAGTTTGAGAACCCGCAGGTGAAGTCGACCTGCGGCTGCGGATCATCCTTCAGCGTTTAAGCAGTCCCACACGCACTTGAGCCGGATTTTTTCTGGCATGAGGCCCGTCCCTTTGGGGGTGCGGGCCTTTTGCATGAGTGAAGAAGCAAAAGAGTGAAGGAATGAAGAGGTGAGAGTTCTCGATTTGCTTGGGTTGAAGCCTGCCACTTGATGTTGGGCGTGGAAATCCAGGCCGATTGTCGCTTGACATGTTCGCGAAAAGAGCGCAGAGTTTGAATCTAGAAGGGTTGAGGTCGGGAA